>CAKSDA010000047.1 GCA_934444895.1 uncultured Eubacteriales bacterium
CTTGTAAACATAACTATCAAGACCTAACAGCAAAGTACCGATTCCGATCAATTTTAAAAAGTAATACCAAGTAATATCGGACTGAAAGTCAGACAAAGTCAAAAAAGTTAATAAATATTTAATAATTAGGCTATTGACAAACAGAGAAAAAGGAATTATAATCGTTTTAGCACTCAGATAGTGAGAGTGCTAATTTGATTACAACATGGGGGATGCAGTATGGATCTTTCACCGAGAAAGAAAATAATTCTTTCGGAAATTGTTAAAGCTCATATTGCTAACGGTGAACCGATTAGTTCAAAACGCCTTTGCGAACTTACTAATCTAGGTTTGTCTTCTGCCACTATCAGAAATGAAATGAGCGAGCTTTGCGATATGGGATATATTGAACAGCCGCACACATCTGCGGGCAGAATCCCTACGGCAATGGGATATCGCTTATATGTATCCGGCCTTTTGGGCAGCGATACAATTTCCACACCTATGAAGCAGGCAATAGATCATATTATTATGCGTGTTTCCGAAGATCCGGAAAACATCACTGCGCTTGCCGGTCAGGCGCTTTCCGACTTAACAGGGTTTTTATCGGTTTCTATGACAATCCCGGGAGACAGCGCTTTTATAAGGCGTGTTGAACTGCTTCCTATGGGGCGAAGGACGGTAATGCTCCTTCTTATTACCTCAGACGGAATTGCAAGAAGCCGCATATGCCGCACCGGTGAAAATATAAGCGGTGAGATGGTAAACGCATTTGATACGCTTATTTCAACAGATGTTGTAGGGCACAAATTGTCTGAGTTCACAAATGCTTTCGTGCAGACCGTAGCAGCAAAATCCGGTCAATACGGAATATCACTGTTGCCGGTGTTTTCAGCACTGTTTGAAATGATAGAAAATGTTTGCCGTTTGGAGCTTGATGTAAAGGGAGAGTCCAATATATACTCCTTTTACAGCAAAGAAAAGGATGCCAGGAGAATTGTTGATTACATTTCGCACGGCGACGGTATTCGCTCAATTCTTTCAAACATATCCGATCCTATAAGCGTCGTTTTCGGCGATGATATAGGCATAGAAGCTTTAAAACCGTCAAGCATGGTTGTTGCAAAGTTCGGCGGAGAAAACCGAATAGGGCGTATAGGCGTTATAGGACCAACAAGAATGTCCTATGAAGATATAATTCCCAGCATTGGCTATTTTGCCAAGCAACTCAGCAAGGCAATAGAACAATCAATAAGCGATCTTGACGACTGAAAGGGAGAAAATGAATGAGTGATAATAAGGAAAAAGAGGTAAACGGCACAAAAACTGAAGATACAAAACCGGAAAAAGAAGAGAAAAAAGATGTGAGCAAGACTTCTAAAGAAAAGAAGTCCAAAACTTCAGGGGAAATTAAAAAACTTGAAGAGGAACTTGCAAAGCAAAAAGAACTTCTTATGAGAACAGCGGCCGAATTTGATAATTATAAAAAAAGAACCGAAAGGGAAAAAACCAAAACGGCCGAGTATTCAAAGGCACTGGTTATTAAACAGTTGCTTCCGGTTATAGATAATGCCGGACGCGCCCTTTCAAGCGATCCATCTTCACCGGATTTTGTAAAGGGAATAGAAATGATAGTAAAACAGCTTTCGGGAATTGTTGAAACACTGGGTTTAATTGAACTTGCCGAAGTCGGTGACACATTTAATCCGGAAATACACGAAGCCGTTATGCATACAGAGGATGAAACAAAAGGCGAAAATGAAATAATTCAGGTTTTGCAGCAAGGATATAAAATAGGAGATACGGTTATCAGAACGGCAATGGTTCAGGTAGCAAATTAAATCATTATTAAAAAACAGCGATCTTTAGGCGTTTTTAAGCTTACCGTCTTTGCAAGGCCCCAGAGCTCGATATTTGAACCCATACGGTGGTTCTGCTATTTTCTACAAAACCAAATGTCTTTTTTAAGACTAAAGATAGCAAAAATCAGCAAAAATAAAAATCAGCAAAAATTATGCTAATAATAAAAACAATAATATTTATATAGTGGAGGAATTAATCATGGGAAAAATTATAGGTATTGACTTAGGTACAACAAACTCCTGCGTAGCCGTAATGGAAGGCGGAGAAGCAGTAGTTATAGCAAATGCAGAGGGAAGCAGAACAACACCTTCTGTTGTTGCTTTTTCAAAAACCGGTGAAAGAATGGTAGGCCAGGTTGCCAAAAGACAGGCAATAACAAATCCTGACAGAACAATCAGCTCAATTAAGCGTGAAATGGGATCTTCCTACACCGTTACGATTGACGATAAAAAATATACACCTCAGGAAATTTCTGCAATCATTCTTTCAAAACTTAAAGCAGATGCAGAAAGCTATTTGGGAACAACCGTAAGCGAAGCGGTTATAACTGTTCCGGCATACTTTACCGACGCACAGCGTCAGGCTACAAAGGACGCCGGCAAGATTGCAGGTCTCGATGTTAAAAGAATAATTAACGAACCCACTGCCGCAGCACTTGCTTACAGCATTGATAAGGAAGATGACCAAAAGGTTATGGTATATGACCTCGGCGGCGGTACTTTCGATGTTTCGATAATTGAAATGGGCGACGGCGTTCAGGAGGTTCTTGCAACTGCGGGTAACAACCGTCTCGGCGGCGATGACTTTGATAAAAGAATAATGGATTATATCATTGACATGTTTAAAAAGGAACAGGGAATTGATCTGTCCGGCGACAAAATGGCAATGCAGCGTATTAAAGAGGCTGCAGAAAAGGCTAAAATTGACCTTTCCGGAATGACCAGCACCGATATTAATCTTCCGTTTATTACTGCGGACGCAAACGGTCCTAAACACTTTGAAACATCACTTACCAGAGCAAAATTCAACGAGCTCACAGGCGATCTTGTTGAAGCTACAATGGGTCCGGTACGCCAGGCACTTTCAGATTCAGGTCTTAATAAGAGCGATATCAATAAAGTCCTTATGGTTGGCGGTTCAAGCCGTATTCCGGCGGTTCAGGAAGCAGTTAAGAACTTTATCGGAAGCGAACCGTTTAAGGGCATAAATCCTGATGAATGTGTTGCTATCGGCGCTGCTATTCAAGGCGGAGTTTTAGGCGGAGATGTTAAGGGACTTCTCCTTTTGGATGTTACACCTCTTTCACTCGGTATTGAAACAATGGGCGGCGTTTCAACAAAGGTTATTGACAGAAACACAACCATTCCTACCAAAAAGAGCCAGATATTCTCAACCGCGGCAGACGGTCAGACATCTGTTGAGGTTCATGTTCTACAGGGCGAACGCGAATTTGCCAAAGACAATAAAACCCTTGGAGTATTCCACCTTGACGGAATTGCTCCGGCACCCAGAGGAATTCCTCAGATAGAGGTTACCTTTGATATCGACGCCAACGGCATTGTAAATGTTTCGGCTAAGGATCTCGGAACCGGAAAAGAGCAGAAAATAACCATTACTTCAAGTTCCAATATGTCTAAGGATGATATAGATAAAGCGGTTAAGGAAGCCGAACAATATGCATCAGAGGATAAAAAACGCCGCGACGAAATTGATGTTCGCAACGGAGCGGATCAGATGATTTATCAAACCGAAAAGACCTTGGGCGAGCTTGGCGATAAGGTAAGCGAAGCTGAAAAAACCGAAATTAACGAGGCTGTTTCGGCTCTTAAAGAAGCCCTTAAGGGAACCGATATAGAAGCAATAAAATCAAAGCAGGAAGAACTGCAGAAGAAGTTCTACGCAATAAGCGAAAAACTTTACAAAGATGCGGCTGCGGCTTCAGGTGCAGCCCAGCAGGCAGATCCCACACAGCAGGCAAATCAGGGATCCGATCCTAATGTTTATGAAGCAGACTATAAGGATGCAACCGACGATAACAATAAATAATCGGTAATTAAGGCGGCAAGCTAAACCGTATTGTGTTTGCGCTCAATTGCTCCAGAGCCTGTGGGCGCGGCACAAGAACTGCACAGGTACAACAAAAGTGCAACGAAATTATAAGGCACCTCAAAATCTCAGGGTTTTATAACACCCGGGGTTTTGAGGCGGTCTGTTGTTAAAAACCGTTCTACAGGCAGGAGTTTCGGCTTTGCCATATCGGTAATAGGGAGAGTGTATCCTTTTGAGTGAAAAAAGAGATTATTATGAAGTGCTGGGCGTAGAAAAGTCTGCCAGTGAAGATGAAATTAAAAAGGCTTATCGCAGAGCTGCAAAAAAATATCATCCGGATTTAAATCCGGGGGACAAGGAAGCGGAAAAAAAGTTTAAGGAAGCGGCAGAAGCGTATGAAGTTTTGTCCGACAGTGAAAAGAAGGCAAGATATGACCAATTCGGCCATGCCGGTGTAGATCCTAACTTCGGCGCCGGTGGTGCCGGTGCGGGAGGTTACGGCGGAGCCGGATTCGATTTCGGTGACCTTGGAGATATATTCGGTCAGTTCTTCGGCGGTGGTTTCGGCGGCGGCAGAAGCGCAAATCCAAATGCACCCAGAAGGGGCGGAGATGTGACAGCCAATGTTAACATTTCCTTTGAGGAAGCGGCAAAGGGATGTACAAAAACCATAGATGTAACAAAAATAGAAAGTTGTAAGGAATGCGGAGGAAGCGGCGCTGCAAAGGGCAGTGATGTGAAGACATGTGACGCCTGTCATGGAACGGGTCGTATTAATGTAACTCAGAGAACTCCGTTTGGGGCTATGCAAACCCAGCGTACATGCGACCGTTGCAAGGGCAAAGGAAAAATTATTTCCAAGCCGTGTAAGGCCTGCGACGGAAAGGGAAGAATTCGCCGCACAACCAAACAAAACATACAAATCCCGGCCGGCATAGATGACGGTCAGGTTATTAATTTAAGAGGCGGAGGAGACAGCGGAATAAACGGCGGTCCTGCAGGTGATTTAAGAATTAATGTTATGGTAAGGCCTCATCCGATTTTTGAACGCGAGGGATTCGATGTATTTTGCGAGGTTCCGGTTACATTTGCCCAGGCAGCTTTGGGAGCTGAAATCACAGTTCCCACTCTGGATGGCAAGGTTAAGTTTTCAATACATGAGGGAACCCAGCCGGGTGATGAATTTAAGCTTAAAGGCAAAGGCATAAAGAGACTTAATTACTCAGGCAGAGGGGACCAGTATGTCAAGGTTTTACTGGAGGTTCCCAGAAATTTATCATCAAAGCAAAAACAACTTATAAATGAATTGGATTCTTCCACTACAGAGAACAATTATAAGGTACGCAAAGGCTTTTTTGAAAAACTTAAGAAGATGTTTGACTGATAATGTCAGGCTATTGATTATATAGCGCTGTATAAGAATTTGCTCGATATTTAAAGTTTATATCCAGCCTAAAAAGATTTTAAAAAGTATATAAAGACTTCGCCGCATAGCGAAATGTACCCCAAAAACATTTGACTTTTGAGGTTCACTTCAGACCATGCGGCGGAGCTTTTTTATATGCTTGTTGAGTTTATTTTAAAAAACAACAACCAAAAGCATTTTGAATTTTTCAAGACCGTATACTGCGTGGGGATGTTTTGCCGGCATAACAATGGATTCCCCGGCGTTTAATTCATAATTTTTTCCGTCTATTGTAATTTGGCCAATCCCGTCCAGGCAGGTAACAAATGCGTCACCGCCTGATTCATGAGTGCTGATTTCCTCACCCTTATCAAAAGAAAAAAGTGTTATACTTACTGCGGGATTTTGTGCCAGCGTTTTGCTTACAACCTGTCCTTTTTGGTAGTCTATTTGATCCTTAAGTAGCATAACCTGCGCTTTGTCAATGTTTTTCATCATAATAAATCACTTTCCTTTTTATAAATTAATCCTTAATATTATATTAATTATATTAACCATATTAATCTTGAAATTATTTTAAGTCTTTCAATGATTTAGTATCTTTTTTCTGTATTCTCTGGGGGACATTCCCATGCTTTTAAAAAATACCCGGTTAAAGGTTCTCAGGGTTGAAAATCCGCATTTGTAAGATATTTCGGTAATTCTGTTTTCAGTATCCGCAAGCAAATTAACCGCCTCGTTTATTCTAAGAGAGTTCACATAATTTGAAAAACCTATCTGCAACTTTTTTGAAAAAATGTGGGAAACATATCCTTTGCTGATATTAAGCGCCTTTGCAATGTCCTCAACCGTAATGTTTTCCTTATAATTCTTCTGGCAAAAATTAATAAGTTTTAAAAGAGTTCTGCTTTCTACCGAAAAGTCGTCCTCAAAACGGCAAAGGGAAAACAATTTTCCGGCTATTATCATACCGCACCCTTTTTTAGAAATTTCGTCACCGTTTATAAATTCGTTATATAAAAAGTCGGCAGCGTCTTTAAATCTTATAGCGTCAAGTTCCTCCTTTCGTATTATAGGAGAAACCAGCCTTTTATTTTTTATATATGACATAAGCTCAGGATAAATCGCAGGGTCGAATATAAGTATATATCCCTTTATGTTTTCGGCGTCGCTGTATGAATGAATTCTGTTCGGAAGTATTATAACAGCATCGCCTGCACCCACCGAATATTCTGTTCCGTCAATAAAGCAACTTGTACTGCCACTGTTAATATATGCAATTTCTATTTCTATATGTAAGTGAGATCCGAAAGTCAGCCTTCCAACTTTACCGAACTGAATATCACTGCCTCGCATTTCATAAAAAAAGTTCATATAAGTACCTCTATATGTTTTTTTGTCTTATAATATACATATATTGTCTTGTATTATATCATAATATGACTTAAAATACAAGTATCCGAAAGGAATATAAGACTTTAAATAAATGGAGGTATTTTATAATGGATAAGGTGTTTCCCAGGAAATTTGCCAGATTTTTGTTTCACCCATGCAGGCCGCTCGGCGACGACGGAGCCTGCATTACCGCATGCAAAAAGCATATAGAGCTTTCTAAAAGGGCTGCCGAAGAAGGAATGGTATTGCTTAAAAATGAAGACAATGCGCTTCCTTTAAAAAGCAGTGAAACAGTTGCGCTTTTAGGATATAAATCAATTGATTACATAAAAGGCGGCTGGGGCAGCGGAGATGTTTACACACCTTATATCCGCAATGTGTACGAGGGAATGAAAATTAAGGAAAAAGAGGGCAAAATCAAGGTTTTTGACCCTGTATCCGAATTCTATTCCGCTTTTGTTAAAACAAAAAAAGAAATACCTTTTGAGGATAAATCAGATACCTTTGAAATGATGTGGACTCTTCCCCAAACAATAGATTCAAAGGCTGATGAAAAGAAATATATATTTAAACGAAATGATGAGCCGCAACTGCCGAAGGAACTTTTAAATTCTGCAGCAGCAAAATGCGATACGGCAGTAATTACAATAGGCAGATATTCCGGAGAGGGTTCCGACAGGTCCAGCAATAAGGGCGACTTTTATCTTACCGATAATGAACAAATTCTGATAGATGAAGCTTGCAGTACCTTTAAAAAGGTTGTGGTTGTTCTTAATATCGGTGGAATGATTGATACCGAATGGTTTAAAAATAACGCGTCTGTTAAGGCTTCTTTGCTGGCTTTGCAAGCAGGTATGGAGGGCGGCCTTGCAATAGCCGATATCCTTTGCGGAGATGTTAACCCTTCAGGAAAACTGGTTGATACATTTGCAAAATCATTTGATGATTACCCGTCTTCAGCCGGGTTTAACGAATCAAAGGACTATGTTGACTACACCGAAGATATTTATGTAGGATACCGCTATTTTGAAACTGTACCGGGCGCTGATAAAAAGGTTAATTATCCATTCGGATTCGGACTTTCCTATACAACATTTGAAATATCCGATGCTGCCGCGGTTGAAAATAACGGAAATATTTCGGTGAGTGCAACCGTTAAAAACACGGGTGACACAGCCGGTAAAGAAGTTGTTCAGGTTTATTATAATGCGCCGGACGGTAAATTGGGCAAACCGAAAAAACAGTTGGCAGCATTTTGTAAAACCTCACTTTTAAAACCGAATGAATCGGTGAAAGTTAAAATGGAATTTAAAGTATCCGATATGGCAAGTTTTGATGACCTCGGAAAGCTTTGCAAATCCGCCTTCCTGCTTGAAAAGGGAGAATACAGGATTTTTGTAGGAAATTCTGTCAGGGACTGTTTTGAGATTGATTATAAATATATAGTAAGCGACGAATATGTTGTAACCGAACAGCTTGAAAGTTTTTGTGCGCCAACCTGCCTTAAAGAGCGTATGCTTTCCGACGGAAGCATGGAAAAACTTCCCTCCTCAAAAATCAAAAACTTTTACCCTGAAAATCAGCCTATAACCGCCACACCTCCTGAAAAACTGGTAAGAATCGAAAATATCGGTAAAACCATAACATTGGATGAGTTTGTGGCACAGTTTACCCTTGAAGAGCTTGAAAAGTTTGTATCAGGACAGGGAAATTCCGGTGTGTCAAATACAGGATGCTTTGGCGGCCTCCCGCCCATGTTGGGTGTTCCGAGATTTCCCACAGCAGACGGCCCTGCAGGGCTCCGATTGAATGAAGAATGTGGTATTCCCACAACCGCATGGCCCTGTGCAACATTGCTCGCTTCAACATGGAACACCGATATTTTGTATGAGGTAGGCTCTGCCGGCGCTCTTGAGGTTAAGGAAAACAATCTTGCCATATGGCTTACCCCTGCGCTTAACATCCACCGTTCGCCACTTTGTGGAAGAAACTTTGAATACTATTCAGAGGATCCGCTTATTTCCGGAAAAATGGCGGCGGCTATGGTAAACGGTATTCAGTCTCACCATATTGGAGCTTCGGCAAAACATTTTTGCTGCAACAATAAGGAAACCAATCGCGAAAAAAGCGATTCCCGCGTTTCGGAGCGTGCCCTGCGCGAAATTTATCTTAAAGGTTTTGAAATATGCGTAAAGGAATCCGACCCGTATACTATAATGACCTCCTATAATTTGCTTAACGGAATTCATACTTCCGAAAGCTATGAGCTTTTGGGCGGAATTCTTCGCAAGGAATGGGGCTTTAAGGGAATGGTTACAACCGACTGGGGAATTAAAAATGATCCCGTTGCGGAAGTAAAAGCCGGTAATGATATGAAAATGCACATAGGATACCCGGATGAACTCGACGCCGCAATTAAGGACGGATCACTTACAAGAGCCGACCTTGAGGCATGCGTTAAGCGTATTGTTTCGGTTTTCCTGCGATTCGATTAATCTTCAAAGCACCGTGATTTGGCAGGATATGACATTCGAAATCTGAAGGGGTCACCGGTCTCAAAAAATGGCAGCTTTGATTATCAAGAGACTAATTTGCGGCTCATTTATACAGAGTGCGATACAATATTTATTCATTTATGTTTCGCAAAGCGCGGCGCCGAAATTTCGGCACCGCGCTTTTACCATATTCATTTTACCATATTCATTTTACCATATTCATTTTGCCATATTCATTTTACCATGCACCATATTCCGTATCACTTTTTTCTTTTCTTTATCCCTTTTGTCTTTAACTTACCCCTATTTTACCTATGTAAAAGGGATTAAGTCAAACCTTAGAAGTATCGGCATAACTATTTTGTAATGCTTATTATAATGTTTTAAGGCTTACTTGGATATTTATTTTACAAAAAAGGTATTAATTAAAGCATATTTGGTTGTATAATGTCAAATGTTGTGATAAAATTATTGTTGCTTGGTTTTACAGCACACTTTGCAGGTGCCCTGCAAAGGCAGCAAGCCAAAAAATGCCGAAAGGCTGCTTTTAAATTTTCGGAGGTTTTTATTTTGTTTAATGTTCTACACATAATTCTTTATTTGGGAATTTGTCTGCTTGCCACAAAACTTTTGGGATTGCTAATGGGTAAAATAGGTCTTCCCCAGGTCGTGGGTATGGTACTTGCAGGGCTTATTGTCGGTCCGGCAATTTTTTCTAATTTGGGAATGGGGTTCTCAGGTATTATTAACCCCACTCTGGAAGAAAAAGAAGTTATGCAAACTTTTTCCCAAATCGGAGTTATTCTTATACTTTTTTCATCAGGACTTGAAACCGATTTTAAGGAGCTTAAAAAAAGCGGCGCGGCGGCAACCTTCATAGCCATGCTAGGGGTTTTGGTGCCAATGGCTTTGGGTACGCTGGGCGCTTCATTTTTTATGGGAGGCATTTCCTCGCTTGCCGATCATGATAAACTGTTTAACGCTTTGTTTGTCGGAGCAATTCTTGCGGCAACATCGGTTGGTATAACGGTTGAAACCCTAAAGGAGCTTGGAAAACTAAATACCCGTGTGGGCACAGCAATTTTAAGCGCGGCAATTATAGATGATGTTATAGGCATTATCGCTTTAAGTGTTGTTACCGGACTGGACGGACAGGGAAACATTCTGATCACCCTGCTTAAGGCTGTGGGATTTTTTGCTTTTACGGTTGTAATCGGAATTACTATGCGTTTTGTATTTAAATGGATAGAAAAGAAGTATCCTCACAAAAGACGAACCGGTATATTTTCACTTGTTATGTGTTTCATTTTTGCATATTGCGCCGAGGAGTATTTCGGTATAGCTGCAATTACAGGAGCCTATATGGCAGGTCTTATGTTAAGCAGCATGCCTGACACAACCTTTGTAGATCGAAAAATTGTTGTAAGCGGATATATGTTTTTTACCCCCATATTCTTTGCATTTATAGGTATAAATGCTGATTTCAGCCATTTCCATATAGAGGATTTATGGTTTGGTATTGTGTTTGTTACAATAGGAATATTAGGGAAAATCATCGGATGTTCCGCAGCGGCAAAAGCTTTTCGCTATAACAATCATGATTCCCTTGCGATCGGCTGCGGCATGGTGGCAAGAGGAGAAGTTGCGCTTGCAATATATTCCGCCGGCAAGTCTTTAATTGCTCAAAGCGGCGGAATAGATCCGTTGGTAGGCACAATTATGCTTATTGTTTTATCATCAATTTTGTGTCCCATACTTCTTAAACTTGTTTTTAAAAACAGTAAATCAGAAAAGCCCGTTAAACAGGTGTCAGGCGTTTCTGATAATGCGGACTGATAAAGATCAGAATATAAAAGAACATAAGAGACGGTTTCCGAAAAAAGCGGAAACCGTCTCTTTATATCAATTAATAAATTTTAAAAATTAACACTTAATCCGAAAAACCGGACTGAACCATTTCAACAAGCTGATCAACAGCTTCTTTTTCATCGCCGCCGTCCGCACTGATGCGGATTGAAGTGCCGCCTATAATGCCGAGCGATAAAACACCGAGCAAACTTTTGGCATTAACACGACGCTCATCCTTTTCAACCCAAATGGACGCTTTGAATTCGTTAGCCTTTTGAATAAAGAATGTAGCAGGACGCGCGCGAAGTCCACCCTGATTTTGAACAACAACATCCTTAACGTACATAATCAAAACCTCTTCCTTATAAGTATTTGTTATTATTTTCGTATTTATCTTATAACCAACGATTATTAATATAATTATATCACAATATAAAATATCGTCAATTAAAATTTTGTTTTAGTCATAAAACTTCTAACAATCACATAAACCAAAAAGTACAAATTAATTTTGCTTTGTGCAAAAATGCTAAAAATCGTCATGATTTGCCTAGTGTTACAGTACTTGAACCTGTCACGCCTACGAAACAAAATTTTGAATAATACATTGCCTCAAAACTTGAAA
>CAKSDA010000048.1 GCA_934444895.1 uncultured Eubacteriales bacterium
AATCAACATCTCCGCATGCGGCGGCATACGGTCTGCCGGATTCAAAGGATACTAAATCAATAAGTTTATCCCTTTCAGCGGTACATGCTGCTTTTAATTTAAACAACCATTCGGCTCTTTCGTTAACAGATGTTTTTGACCAGGTTTTAAATGCTTCGTTTGCCGCATTTAAAGCTTCAAGCGTCTGCTCCTTTGTGGCGCCTTTAAAGCTTTCGATAATTTCACCGGTAGCAGGGTTATATACATCATTAACTCTGCCCTGACCCTCAACCAAATTTCCGTTAATATACTGTTTCATGAATCTCATCCTCTTTTCTTTTCAAATTCGTCGGCTCTTTGCTGATTTTTAAAGCCTTTTAATCCGCGTGCTCCTATAAATTTTGCCGCGGAACCGAGTTCTTCTTCAATTTCAAGGAATCTGTTTCCGCGATCTCCTATAGCGCTTTCACGAATAGATCCGGCATTTATTCCAACAGAATAATCCGCAATTGAGGCTCCCTCGCCCCTGCTGTCAGACGGCATAACCGCATATCCGAATTTATATGCATATTGAATCATTTCCAGCGCTTCGGAAATTGTTCCTACCTGGTTTACTTTAAGAAGAACAGTGTTTGCGGCACCTTTTGAAATTCCATACGCAACCCTTTTCGGATTGGTTGTAAATAAATCGTCGCCTACAATCTGTATCCCGCTTTCTTTTGTAAGTGCGGCGGTAGTATCATAATCATCCTCGTTAAACGGATCCTCGATAATTACAAAAGGATAATCATTTATGATCTGTAAATAAAAATCATAAAGCTGATCTTTTGTTTTCGGAGTACTGTCAAATAATCCGTAGTATTTTCCATCTTCTTTGTTATGATAAGTATCGGTTGCAACATCCATTTGCAAACCGATTTTGCCTTCATATCCTGCTTCTATAATTGTTTTTAAAATATCCTCCCAAATTTCTCTGTCGCAGTTATAAACGCCTTTTGGAATTGAAATAAAATCGCGAACATTGGGAAGTCCGCCGAACTTTTGCTTCATTTTCTCAGCCCAACGGGTATGAATGTCCCAGCACGCATACGAAGCGTCGGAAAAGGTATTAAAACCATATGCCATAACAGACATTGTAGGTTTTCCTCCGGGAGTGGTAATTCCGCCTCCGTACCTTTCATCGCCGGCAGCCATTGCAACACCCGGCACCGGCAAATACATTGCACCGGCACCGCCGATATGACGATAAAGAGGTATTGAAAGTGCATTTGCACCGGCTTTTAAAACAGCCGCAGAAGTAGCGGCGGTTGCATTACCGCCCAGTTTTATTTTTGCGTCAGGAGTAATTCCCAGTATTGCCGCATCTACTTCACACTGGTGAGCGGCATCCATACCGCAAATTACCGGGGCAATTATGTTATTAACACTGTCAAGTGCCTTTTTAACGCCTTTTCCGCCGAATTTTTTTCCGCCGTCATACGCAAAATCGACCTCATGTGTACCCATTGAAACACCTGCCGTACACATTGCGCGGCCAACAGCGCCGTTTTCTGTTGTTACTATTACTTCCACACCCGGTTTACCCCTGTTTGTGTAAATCTGGCGTGCCTTAACTGATTTTATTAAAGTTCCGTTCATATAATCCCTTCTCCTTCCCCTATATATATAATTCTAAGATCCAATGCCGATACTCCGCTTAAAGCAGAAACCCCTGAATCCAGTCTCCATAACGGCTCGCTTGTGCCATGCGTTTTAAGGGCGGTTTTAATATCAATTCCTGCTTCAAAAGCTTCGGATAATGTGTAGCCGTCGACAACTGCTCCGGCCAAACATTCAGGCGCGCCTATGAATTTAAATCCTCCGGGGCCGTCTGTTCCGTCGGTATCTACCGCGCCGAAAACTATCGACTTACTGCCTGCAATTTTTTGCGCCGCAGCAAGACAATATTCCTGATTTCGTCCTCCCACGCCGCTTTCTTTACCCACTGTGACAACATTTTCGCCTGATGACATTAAAACAACAGGCCCTTTAAAGGGTTCTCCGAGACGCTCACAACACAGAGCCATATTACCGTCTACATATCCTGCCTCTCTTGCTTCGGCTTCCATATATTCTGAAAGCATTATACATTTAATGCCGAGTTCTTCGGATTTTTTCCTTACCGCGGGATAAACGGTTGAATCTTTGAAAATCAAGCCAAAAAACCTAGCGTTCAAGGTTTCGTATTCGTCGACAGACATGTTCTCGTCCTGCTCTTTCCCTGAAAAAAGACGATTTTTAATGGACTCCGGCGTTTTTTCAATCGCATCATGCCTTTTCAAAATTTCAATGCAATCGCCGAATGTAGATGCCGTTGCAACGGTTGGAAAAAATGTATTGACTTTCAGCATTTCAAAATATGACATTCTATTTACCGGAGACGACATTTTTGACGGATCTGCAGTTGTCATATGTATTTGCGTTGCTTTTGAAAAAAGCCTTGATATTCTGCCACCTTTAAACCTGTCTATATGGGTTCTGATCTGGTTTAGTTCGCTTGTCGGAACACCCTTTTCAATTTGCATCATATGGGTGAATTCTGAAATGTCGTCAATCGATATGCCTTCGGCCGGATAGGTAAAAAGTGAACCGCATCCGCTTCCGAACACCGTAATTAACAGGTCGCGCCCGGTGATATCTTTCGCGAGTGCTTCAATTTTTTTGCACCCCTCAACGCAGTATTTATCAGGAACCGGGTGCCCTGCCAAAGTAACCCCTATTTTTTTACATATGATTTCCTCGCCGTGTTTTGCAATAACATGCCCGGCGGTCAGATGTTCTCCCAAAACTTCTTCCAGCGCCAATGCCGCGCGCTGAATTCCTTTTGCGGCGCCTATCACAAATATCCTGTCATAATCATTTAAATCATAAACCGGAGATCCGCTGTGTGGATCGCCCTTCATTTCAAAGCCACGGCTTTGAAAAACAAGTTTATTATTTTCGATTTTTAGAAGCTTTTTAACCCTGTAATAGGGATCAATGGCGTCCAGTCCGGCGTCAAGCAATTCGGTAACTATGCGCCGTCCCTCAATGTTTCCATGTGAAGTGAGAGATTTTTTGTTTTGTATTCTCAAAATATAACACCCTAAAATAATATATTATCCGGATCCGGAGCCTCTCCGCAGGTTCCTTTGAGTTCTGAAATAATTTTCATATCTTCGGCGGTTAATTCAAAATCAAAGATCTCGGTGTTTTGTTTTATCCTTATCGGATTTGCCGATTTCGGAAGAGGGATAAATCCCATTTGCAAGCACCAGCGCAAACAAATCTGACTTATTGATTTATTGTACTTTTCAGCAATCTTTTTCATTTGAGGAACACCGAATATAGAGCCGGTTCCAAAGGGACTGTATGCTTCCAAAACTATGTTTTTTTCCTTGCAGTATTCGGTAATATCCGGCTGAGTGATTCCGGGGCATAGTTTTAACTGATTTACCATAGGCAGTATCTCAGCTGTTTCCATAAGAGCCGAGATATGATGCGGCATAAAGTTGCTGACTCCGATGGCTCTTATTTTTCCCTCTTTATAAAGCTTTTCAAATGCTCTCCAGGTTTCCTGCATTGCCTCTTTCCATATAAAGCGATACTGAACCGGGTTAGGCCAATGAATAAGATACAAATCCAAATAGTCGGTTTTTAAGTTGTTCAGCGTCTTTTCAAATTCCTTCAATGTAGATTCATATCCGTGGCAAGCGTTTCTGAGTTTACTTGTAATAAATATTTCTTCTCTTTTAAGTCCGCTGTCAGCTATTGCATTGCCTACTCCGCCTTCACTGCCGTAAGCGGCGGCAGTATCAATATGTCTGTATTCAAAAGCTAAAGCGGCAAGAACCGCACCCTTTGTGAGATCATCGGTAGTCTGCCATGTTCCAAGTCCCACACAAGGCATGTCGACACCGTTATAAAGCTTAACTGTATCTTTTGCAGATTTCATGTTCTTCTCCCCTAAATCTATTATTTTTAGAATTTAGCTTTATTCACAAATTAAATTTATTTACCGGACTTAGCAGCGAGTGAATCCAAAACTGTATTTCTTGTATTTTCGGCGATCATATCAAAGTCGCTGTTTAAAAGTGCATCATTTTCATTAAACATCCAATCTCCGCCTGCTGCCAAAACATAGTCAATTTTTTCAAACGGCAGGAAATTCTTTCCGTTTAAACCGCCCGTAACAACCCATTCAACATTTCCGAAAGGTCCGCCGTGATACTGCGCCAGTGTTTCCGCGCCGCCCATTTGATATACCGGGAAGAATTTGAGAATATTAATTCCGTAATTAAGTGCTATTGATATATCGCTTGCGGTAACACATCCGGGTAAAATAGGCATATTGTTTTTAAGCGCAAATTCAACAACCTCCGGAACAAGACCGGGAGCTACAAAGAATTTTGCGCCGGCTTCCATGGCTTCCTCTGCGTCACGCAAAGAAATAACCGAACCTGCGCCTACAATAACCTCGGTTGCGCTCTTTGCAATGTTCTTTATTCTGTCCAAAGAGTACTCGTCTCTGTGAAGCAAAACTTCGCATACGGGTATGCCGCCCTTTGCAAGTGCCTTTGCGGCAGGAACCGTCTGTTCAATTTTCGGTGCTACCATAATCGGGCAAATACCGGTTGTTTTTAAAATACCATACATTGTTTTTTCCATTTTTAACACACTCCAATTATTTTTTAAAAATTTTATTATGCTGTGTTGCTGCTGAACGGGTATATTCTGAATAGTTTTTCCAAAAGGTTTGTTTACAGTAAATTTATCCTGTTTAAAGTAAAATTTTTCTATTAGGACTCATCTCAAAAGTTTTTTAAATATATTTATTTAAAATGGTCCAATGTTGCATATTTATTTTAAAAAGAAGAAATTTTTGTAAGGTCGGCGAGCTTTTTATAACTTTCCGACATTGCGTCCGTTATTTCAATCTCACCGTTTTGCTCTGCTTTGTTTCGTTTGTCCCATTCCATTTCGCCCGGCAAATAAATTCTATCGGCATTTTTAGCTTTTTTTACGCTGTGCAATTCATTTTCAAGCCTTTGCATACGATCCAAAAATACATCTTCCGGTATTATTTTTGAAGCGTCTATTGCTATAAAAGCATGACCTGCATTATTTACAGAGGCTAAATCCAAATTCCAGCTTTTCATTTCACTAAGCATACCGGCTCCGGTCAAAACCGATGATAACAATTCAACAAGAATTGCCAGACCGTATCCTTTATGGGCAGCCATAGGCTGAAGCCCGGCATGAGCGGGAAATTTGCCTGCGTCGGTTGTCGGTTGTCCTTCATCATCAACAAGCCATGTATCCGGGATGGCCTGATTTTTTTCCTGCGCCATTACGACCTTAAGAGCAGCCACATTACTTAGCGCAATATCCAAAAACACGCTGCGTCCGTTCGGCAGAGGTGCGGCGAAGGACAAAGGATTGCTTCCGATTGCCTTTTGAGAACTGTTGGGTATTGTAATTATCGGATCGGCATTGCTCATTGAAATACCTATCATACCGTTTTGTGCCGCAAGATTTGAATAGTAACCGGCTGCTCCGAAATGGCAGCTGTTCTTAACCCCTACATACGCAATTCCCACCTCTTTTGCCTTCTTAATTGCAAGGTTCATTGCTTTGCAGGATGTAACCATTCCGATTGCTTTTTTGCCATCAATAAGAGCAAAAGCAGGACCTTCGGTAACTATTTCCGGAACCGCTTTTGCGTCAAGACCGCCGGCATTCATTTTAAGTATGTACTGATACAAGTTTTTTGTTCCATGGGTTAAAACTCCGAACTCATCTGTAGTAACCAGCACTTCGGCAGTTGTTTCGGCATTTTCTCTGCTCATTCCCACATTTAAAAGAGCCTCTATACAAAACTTCTTTAAACTTTCAATTTTTACCTTACCCATAATAATCCTCCTAAAGCAAAGCTTTTTAATTAATATCTGCTGTATTGTAACCTATAAGGACAAACTGAACCGGTTTTGGTTTAAAAATTACCGTTTGCCAGGCAGTTCGCCCCTACAAAGCGCAAAACTTTAAAGTATTTGGTTAAAAATTAATATTTTTAAATTTATTAAATAAAACTTGTTTTTTGCAACTCAGCCGCAATTTATATCTTAAAAGCGTCAATATATTCCGCAAAATATAACGCATCATAAAGAACTAAATCCTGATCGTTTGACCAAGGGTCGAAAAATTCGCCTCTTTTACCGTTTAACTTATAAGGATAAACATAGGCTGCTGCCCCTCTTGCGTTATCTCCTATTAGACACATGCAGTTTCTAAGGCACTCTTCAGCTTTTTCTTTCCAAACATCTTCCTTGCTTAAAATACTGTATGAAAGAAAAGCACGCGCCGTAAGACAACTAAGATGATGCGGAAAAGTATCGCCGAATGTTCTGTTCTTGCCAAACCAGTAATCATCCCAAAAGCGAATTGCAATTTCATTTAGATGAAAATCCGGTTGCATACCTGAAAATCTTTCAAGACATTCAACATGTTTTTTGGCTTCGGCTTTATAATAATCTTTATCCTCGCAAAGCATTCCCATTTCTGAAATATGGCTTACTGCAGGAGTAACGATGGTTTGTTCGTAGTTAACCTCATGCTTAGGATAGGAAGTTCCGTTTGAGATAATATTATCAACATGAGTTTTAAAAAGTTCAATAACGCGTTCCGCTTCTTTTTTTAATCCCGCTTCTTTAAAGGCACGCATTACCTTTGCAATTGCAAGCCCGTTTGCATAGCACTTTTTACCGCCTGCTCCGTAATAATTTTCAGCAAGTCTTACAATATGCTTTAAATACTTAACATCGCGCGTTACAAAATACATCTCACAAAAAACAAGCATAACTCCCGGCGCATTGTAAAGGCGAAGCTGATCTCGGTTTTTTCCTATAGTATTAAATACTTCGCCTGTATTTTCATCATAAAATTCACGAAAAACAAACTCAATAAAAATATCGATTGCTGCTTTGACCTCCGGGTCATTTTTAACCTGCAAATATTTCATTAAAAGAAGCGGTATGTTCATTCTCTCGCGGCAGGCATTGTGATCCGGATTGCTATAATCAAAATAAGTACTGTCATACTCATTGTCATATACCAAAAAGGCTCCATACAAAGGGCTTGTTTTATCTTTGCACTGCTGATATTTAACAATAAAATGAACCCTGTCCTCCAAAAGTTCTTTAAAGTTTCTTTTAACCATAAAGCGGGTCCAGGTAGTGAAGTTTCCGATTTTTACGGTAAATTTCTGTTCACCTAAGCTTTCAGCATGGAATTTCACTTTATAAGAATTTTTAATTTTTTGTGTGGGTATAAGTTTTTCACCCAGATAAACACAAGGCTCCATATCATTTACGGGAGTAACGGTAAACTCAATATCTTCATTTTCAAAGACGGTGTAATGCACCGCATCAATTTTAACAAAGTTATCATATTTTTTTATGTGATTAAAAAAGTCTTCGGTTCCGGCATGCCAAAATATTTCCCATTCAATTTCATAGGATTCTCCGCTTTTTAAAAGCATACTTTCAGGTTCTAAAATAAAGATACCACGATTATTGGTATGACACTCATTTTGATCGTAACAGTCGATAGCGCCCTTTGTTAGAAAAAGTCCCATATTGATATTTGAAATTCCCATTTTGAGAGCATTTACCCAAGCAAGGTTATGCCCGCACCAAATATGCGTATGACAATGATGAATCATACATTCGTCTGCATTTGTGTAACGATCGTTAAACGGAGTTTCAATACCGAAATTGTCGCGGTTAACACAGATAACGGTATTGGTAATATTCTTAAGCAGATATTTTTCGGTAAAATTGCCGCTTTCATTAAAGCTTCTTGTTACTGTAACCGAAAGTTCGCCGTTTTCATATTCTGCAACAGATTGGTCGTCTGATTCGGAAAATGAAGAAAGTTTCATTTCTTTTCCTTCAACAGTTCCGAAAACTCCGCTGTCGGCACACCAGTTTCTTTGATGCAGTTTGCCCCAATTACCGTTTTCGGCGCACCAATTCATATTATAACTGTCATGCGGATTTATAATTGATTTTATAAATCCGGTCTCTTTATCAAAAGAAATGTTAAAATGGGAATTTTTCATATAAACAACCTCGCTTTTCTTATAATTATTGTATATTCTTAATGATTTAAAAACAATGGAGACCCTAAGTATAAAATTGGACAATTTGAGACTTTTTATTTGACAACGGCAAATTATAGCTATATAATGTTATATAGCTTAGTTAGATTTATTAGGTTCAGCTATTTTCAGACAAATGCGGAGTGTGATTTTAATGCTGATTGAATTTTCCGAACTGAATAAACACTTTTTTAATATAACAAATATTTTTGTTAAAAAACAAATTTCTGATGGAAAAACAAGGTTTATAATGCACGAACCACGGCCTACCGACGCACTTTTGCTTTTTGCAAATACTACCGGCGTTTGTTATCAAAAAAATATGAATCCGATTTATATTCCTCACGGGGCGCTTGTTTATATGCCTCAAAACTGTCACTATGTTTGGGAGAATTCCCCTATTGAAAACAGTAATACTCAGGAAAACCTTTTGTTTGAATTTACACTTAATGATATTAGTATTACTCGCGACAATTCAGAAAAAAATACGCTTATATCTACAAAAAATATCGGTGAACATATTTCATTTTCTAAAAGCGTATCTGTTATAACCACAAGTCATTCGGCGCTTTATAAAAACCTTATGTACAATCTTATTGATGCTTTTGAAAAGTACAAAGGTTCTCCCCTGCCGGTTTACTGCGCCGCTTATGAAATGTTTAACACCCTGTCCAATAACTGCAGAATAGAACAAAAAAACAACTCAGATATAGGAATTATTAAAAACAGTATAAAGTATTTGGAAGATTGCACATTGCCGCAAAAAAGCATAAAAGAGATTGCCGAAGGCTGCAATATAAGCATAAGTTATTATGAGCGGTTGTTTAAAAACTACGCAGGTGTTTCTCCTACCGAATACCGGCATATTCACAGAATAAACCAAATTAAGATGTTCTTGCAGGAAGGTGAAATAACACTCGATGAAGCGGCAGAAAAAATGGGATATTGCGACAGCGGATATTTATGTCGATTCTTTAAAAAACAAACCGGCATGACACCTAAAGAATATAAACGAATATATCATCTTCAAACCGAAAAAAGTTTATAAACCGCAATATTAAACTCCGCGCGTTCAAAGCATATTAAAACCATAATCAATCATGTTAATTTCAATCAAGATATAATTTAAAGCGGCGTATTTAGGCATAATCTGCTTAAATACGCCGCTTTAATATATAAATTTATAAAAATATTTTAAAACGGTTGACATTACTTTTTTCATGGAGTAAAATGTATTTACTTGTTTTTAATTGGAGTTGATTGTAAATGTTTGCAAATGAGCGTATGGCATATATATGCGATCTGCTTAAGAAAAACGGAGCCGTAACAACCGCAAATCTAAGCAGCGCTTTAGGCGTATCTATTGAAACCATAAGAAAAGATCTTCTGATGCTCGAAAAGGAAAACCGCCTTTTCAGAGTACACGGTGGAGCAATTTCCAATGTAAACAGTGTTAAAAGCTTGTCCTTAAAGGACAGATTGGTTTTAAACCGAGAAGAAAAGCAAATATTATCCAAAGCCGCCTGCGACTTTATATCCGAGGGAGATATTTTGGCAATAGATACCGGCAGTACTTCGGTGGAATTTGCGGAGATATTGCGTCTTCGATTTAACGAGCTTACAGTAATTACACACTCTATAGATGTATTTGAACTGCTAAAGGAAAAAAACGGTTTTAAAATTATACTGGTCGGCGGTTTGTTTATGCCTGAAGAGAATGCTTTTTACGGAATGCCCACACTCGAAACATATAAAACACTTCATGCAAACAAGGCGTTTATTACCCCTGCGGGCATATCGCTTAAAAACGGAATAAGCTATTGCAGTGAACCGCTTATGGTTGTTGAAAGGCAAATGATTGAATCAGCAGATAAAGTTTTTGTATTGGCAAACAGTGATAAATTTGAAAAGACAGCGCTTTTCAGGCTTACTTCAATGAGTGACGAATTCACCTACATCACCGATTCAAAAATATCAGATAATCTTAAATCACTGTATAAAGAAAATGGAATAAACATAGTAACAAAGTGATTAAAGGGGTCCGACAAATGATTGAAAAACGCCGTCAGGCTTTTAGAATAGGTACGCTTTGCATTGTAACATATCTTGCCAGTTATATTACAAAAAATATTCTCAGTGTTTCAACTCCGGAGATGATTAAGGAGACATTTTTTTCAAAAGAATATATCGGACTGTTGTCCTCCATATGCTTTATTTTTTATGCAATAGGCCAGTTTATAAACGGATTTATCGGCGATAATACCCATCCGAAATATATGGTTATAATAGGTCTTGGCATAAGCAGTATAAGCACTTTTTCAGTACCGCTTACATATAATCGGTTTATACATTTTGCAGCTTTTGCCCTTATCGGCTTCGGACTTTCTATGCTGCGCGGGCCTCTTATGAAAACAATATCCGAAAACACTGCGCCGGCGTATGCAAGGATAATTTGTACATTTTTCAGTGTGACGAGCTTTGTCGGCCCGCTTATTGCCGGTTTTTTGTCAATAATATTTAACTGGCGAATTGTTTTTTTAACAACCGGTATAATTTCCATTTTCATAGCAATAACATTTTTTATTGTAATATCCGGGCTTGAAAGAAAAGGAAAAATAGTCTTTACAAAAAGTAAAAGCACCGGTATTGGCGATGTTCTAAGTGTTTTTAAATTAAAAGATTTTATTTATTATATGTTTATAAGCTCAATCGGCGAAATAGTTGCGTCCTCAATAACATTTTGGATTCCAACATACACAACAGAACATTTGGGTTTTTCCGGCGCCGCCGCTTCAACCGTATATTCTATAGTTTCGGTTACAACTGCGTTTGTTCCCTTTATTGCCCTTATTATATATGAAAAACTTATAAAAAACAGCATAAAGCTTGCTCTTACAATGTATATAATTTCATTTGTATTTTTTATAGCCGTAAGGTTCACAAAAGCTCCTATACTAAACATTATTTTTCTTATAATAGCAAAAATGTCAGCCGCTTCGGCTTCCAGCATTGTTTGGAGCACATATATCCCCAGTCTTGCAAGAAGCGGACGCGTTTCAAGCGCCAACGGTGTTATAGACGCTTCAGGCTATTTGGCAGCATCGCTTGCAAATGTTGTTTTTTCAAAAAGCGTAGCGCATCTGGGTTGGAACGGAATTGTAAGCATGTGGTATATCATCATGCTGATAGGCGCATTTGCATCAATCACTAAACTGTATATAACAAAACGAAAAAGTGCCGATTACAACGCATGATATTAAATATTTTTATTTAAAAAAAGCCGGAATGTTCTGAACTGCCCCAAGTTGTACAGACAGTACAAAAAAGCCTACTTGATGTAGCAAATTAAATTTTAAGAAACAAA
>CAKSDA010000049.1 GCA_934444895.1 uncultured Eubacteriales bacterium
ATGCAAGACCATCAATTCCGTCTGTAAGATTAACGGCATTTGTAAATCCGTATATAAACATAAGTGCAACCGGCCAGAAAATAAGTCCTGCGCCTGAAACAACATTAACATTTCCTACAAAAGGAATATATGTCTCACTCATGCCGCCGAGAATAAGGCAAACCAAATATCCTGCAGAAACAAGCAGCTGAGCAAAAGTTTTTTGCATTGCGGTAAGACCTAAATTTCTTTTCTTTACTACTTTAATATAATCATCTATAAGCCCTATTATACACATGGATATTGTAAGTCCGAATCCGGCTATCCACTGTGAAGTTTTAAAAGATGAAGATAACTCATTTTTTATGTTGGCGTCACAAAACATTCCGTACACCAGTCCGAAAATCACAGCAATCATTATTCCGAACAATATCATAATTCCGCCCATTGTGGGAGTTCCCTGTTTGGAATTGTGCCATTTTGGGCCCTCTTCCCTTATTGTCTGCCCAAATTTTACACGCTTTAAAAAAGGAATAAACACATATCCCATTCCGAAAACCGCCGCAAAAGCAACTGCTGCCGAAATCAACGACGAAATACCCAACATCTGTTATTCTCCATTCATAAATAAACTTATAGGTAATTAAGACAAAGCCATTGCCACAACTTCTCTCTCATCTAAATGAATAGTTTCATTTTTAAGAATCTGATATGTTTCATGTCCTTTGCCTGCCAGTACTATTATATCACCGCTTTTTGCATTTGCAACAGCATATTTTATCGCGTCAACCCTGTTCTCTATTACTTTATATGGGGTTGGTATGTCCTTCATACCTTCCAAAATATCACTTATAATTGCTCCCGGATCTTCGCTTCGCGGATTATCGCTTGTTACAATTACCTTATCGGAAAGCCTGGCGGCAACGGCTCCCATTTTTGCACGCTTTGATTTGTCTCTGTCGCCGCCGCAGCCAAACAGAACAATCAAACGATTTTTTTCACATTTTTTAAATGCCGAAAGGATATTCTGTAAGCCGTCCGGAGTGTGGGCATAATCAATTATTACGGTGAAATCTTTTCCCGTGGGAACAATCTCCGCACGACCCTTTACTCCTTTTATTTTTCCAAGCGCCTCGGTTATATCGCTTATTGAAAATCCTAATTCCTCTGCGCAAACAGCTGCTGCCATTGAATTATAAACAGAAAATTTACCTACGGTTTTTATATTGATTCTTCCTATAATTCCGTATCCTACCAATTCATAATCCACACCGTTTGGACGGTACTGTATGCTTTTGGCGGAAAATGTGCTTTCATCACTGCAAACCGAATAGGTTACAATTTTATTTTTTGCAATACTTGCCAGTTTTTTACCGTATTCATCATCGGCATTAATTACTGAAATCTTAGACTTTTCAAACAATTTTGCTTTTGCTTTAAAATAGTTTTCCATTGTTTTGTGGTAATCAAGATGATCCTGTGTAAGATTTGTAAAAATTCCGGCTTCAAATTGTATTCCCTCTACCCTTCGCTGGTCGAGCGAATGTGAGGAGACCTCCATAACAACATACTCGCAGCCTGCGTCCGCCATTTTTCTGAAAAGGCAGTTTAAATCAAACAATCCGGGTGTTGTGTTCTTAGAAGGAAGAACTTCGTCCCCGATCATATTTTGAATAGTTCCGATAAGTCCTGTTTTATGTCCGGCAAATTCAAAAATATGCTTCAGCATAAAACAAACCGATGTTTTGCCGTTAGTTCCCGTTACGCCTACTATTTTCAAGTTTTCAGTAGGGTTTCCGAACCAGCTATTGCATATCTGAGCATACGCCTTATGTGAATCCTCAACAATAATCTGACTTTGAACACCGACATTTTTTTCGCATATAATTGCGGCGGCTCCTGCTTCTTCTGCGGTCTTTGCATAATCGTGCCCGTCGCTTATAGGTCCTTTAAGACAAATAAACAAGTAACCGTCCTTTACCTTGCGCGAATCGTCTGTTATGCCTTTTATATCAATCTGCCCCATTTCTTTGGGACAATTTAAAAACAACTCACAAAGTTTCATTGAATACCAAAATACCTTTCCGGCCGGAATCAGCCACCAATATCCCCGGTTTCGTTACTTCTGAAGTAAACATCGATAACCGTTCCCTTTTCCACAACGGTATCCTTAGCAATACTCTGTTGATAAGAAATAACCGCCTTATCCGATTTAACATTTCCCTTAAATGAAATATTAAGTCCTGTTTTTACCGCCAAGGAATTTACCTGCGATAGGGTAAGTCCTGTAAACGACGGTACTGTAACCGTTAATTTTTCCGAATTTCCGTCTGTGTAAAGCACAGCCACTCCGCCTGAATAAACACTGCTTCCGCCTGAAGGCAGCTGTTTTACAACGCTTTCGCCTTCACCCACAATTTTATATGAAATGTTTGCTGCGGACATTGCATTTTTAGCATCGCTTATGCTCTTTCCGACAACATTCGGAACGGTTTTAATATTTTTTTGTATTTCTTCTTTTTTATACTGAGGTTCATAGCCCAGATAGGGCAAAATTTCGGATAATATCTGACCGCCTACCGGCGCAGAAATTGTACCTCCGTAATAACTTGCTCCGTGAGGCTCGTCAAGCAAAACAAGCATTGCAATTTCAGGATCGTTTATTGGCGCAACACCGCAAAACGACGCAACATATAGTCCGCTTTTACCGGAAGCCAACATTTCTGATACCTTTTGGGAAGTACCGGTTTTTCCTCCGATTCTGTAACCGGAAACATATGCGTTTTGACCGCCGCCTCCGTCAACAACCGCTTCCATAAGCGTCCTTACAAGCTCTGATGTTTTCTTTGATATTACCTGGCGGCGTTTAACGGTAGGATATGATTTTACAATATTGCCGTCGGTATCCAGTATTTTGCTTACAACATGTGGTTTAACAAGTGTTCCGCCGTTTACAGCAGCTGAAATTGCCGTTATAAGCTGGATAGGTGTGATTTTGAATGTTTGACCGAATGAAGTTGAAGCCAACTCTGTAGGTCCCATATTTTGCTCTTTATGATACTGTGAAGTAGCCTCTCCTGATAAATCAATTCCGGTTTTTTCAGTAAGCCCGAAAGCCTTAAAATATTTTGAAAATGTGGAAGCACCTATTGACTGGCCCAAAGATATAAAAAATGGGTTGCAGGAATTTTGCGTTGCCTGAACAAGGTTTTGTGTTCCATGCCCTGTTTTTTTATGGCATGAGTATCTCTGCCCGGCTATTACAATATATCCGGGACAATTGCAGGTTGTGTTAACAGTTGCCTTACCCTCTTCTATTCCTATAGAAGCAGTTATTACTTTAAATACCGATCCGGGTTCGTAGGCGTCGGAAATTGCCTTGTTTCTCCACTGCCTGTTGCGAAGCTCGGCAAGTTTTGCAGTTCGCGCCTCACCTTCCAGTTTATTTACTTCTTCGGAATCCTGTTTGCTCAGTTCAAAGGGATTATTGCTGTCAAAATCCCCTTTTGTTGCCATAGCAAGAATACCGCCGGTGTTAACATTCATTAT
This sequence comes from uncultured Eubacteriales bacterium, assembly GCA_934444895.1. Taxonomy (GTDB): domain Bacteria; phylum Bacillota; class Clostridia; order Oscillospirales; family Acutalibacteraceae; genus UMGS1279. The sequence goes on from CAKSDA010000049.1 coordinate 3,529, forward strand.
TATGCAACACCCGCGTTCGGCAACATTATTATTAATTATTGCCTGCTGCAAATATTTTTCGGCAACATATTGAACATAAGAATCAATTGTAAGTACTAATGAATTTCCCGGTTTTGCATCAACAACCTTTTCATAACTAAAAGGCATATCGGCGCCGTTAGCATTCTTTGCAGCAACAACCCTTCCGGCAACACCGGTAAGTTCTTCTTCATATGATAGCTCAAGACCGGAAAGACCCTGATTATCATTTCCCACAAAGCCCAAAACGGGCGCGGCAATATTTTCGGAATACTGTCTTGCAGTTGCTTCGTCAATTCCGATATAGCTGGACAAATTAAGATCACTGTTATTCTTTATAAATTCTCTTACTTTATTAGCTTCGGATTCCAAAACTTTCTTTTTAATTTCAACATAATAGCTTGCGGTTTTCTGTAGTTTGTTTGCAACCGCTTCTTTTTCAAGTCCAAGGATTTCAGACAAATTGCTGCTTATTGTTTCAATAACCTTTGTTTTCTTTGGATCTTTTAGTTTAGCAATATTGTTAGGTGTAACATATACCGTCCACACAGTTGCGCTTTTGGCTAAAACATTCATGTTTGCGTCGTAAATATTACCGCGTTCCGCCGCAACATATGCGTCGTGTAATTGCTGGGCAGAAGCCTTTCCCTGATATTCTTCTCCATGAATTATCATAATATTTGTAAGTCTGAATCCGGTTATGCTTACAGTAAGAAAGATCATGCAAAGCATAATTATCGACATTCTTTTCCACATTTGCTTACTAGGTCCTACAGACGGCATATTTGCTCACCTCCCGGAAGTATAAATACAAATTATAAATGCAAACTAGAAACCAAAAATAAAACAACAAAATATTAACACAAAATATTAACACAAAATACCAAAATAAAACACTAATGCAAACTATAGGCAAATGTGTATACACAATATATAAACTTTAAAATCATGCATACAAACCATGCATAAAGCACATACAAAAAACAAATAAATTGTTAATTTATTTTCATTGTCTTTGCCGAATAATGCCCAAAACGAGAGTTAAAATCTTTTAACTCTCGTCACATTGCTATTAAATTAGGTCGGCAATACTAAAAATATGAAATGCCGGCTCTAGTTATTCTCCGCAGACAGCTTGCCGTTTTCAACAACTGCTTTGTCCTTTTGATTTGTTCTTATATATACTATTTGATTTTTATCCATTTTTCTCATACCGAGTGCAATCGCCGAATTTTCAAGATTACTGTATGAAAGCTTTTGATTCATTTCAAATGTCACTCCGGCAAGTTTGCTTTCGGCCAAATCTATTTGATGATTAACCTTTGCAATTTTTTGTTCGGTCTCGGCAATTTGTGAACGCAAAAATACATTTCCACCCAAAAGGGCAACTATAAAAACCGTAACCAAAACGGCCGAAACTTTTCCGGAAGCCCGCGATGAAGCCTTGCTCAGCCTCTTGGCACGCTTTTTTTGAATTTCGGGAATAGTGATTATATTATCAGGATTTTTTTTGACCTTTTCAGCGGTTGAAAACATTGAAAAATCATAAGCCAAACTATCCTCATAATACTTTAAATTATTCATGATTCAAATTCCCTCTTTCTGACATACCTTATTTTTAAAACAAATTTTTAAACTATTTTTTCTATAGCTCTGAGTTTTGCGCTTCTTGCTCTTTTGTTTTCAAGTATTTCGTTTTCTGACGGTATAATCGGTTTTTTATTTACCAGTCTGCCGGACGGAACTTTACCACACACACAAACCGGAAAATCTGCAGGACAGGTACAGCCCTTTGTAAAACCGGCAAACGCCTGCTTTACTATTCGGTCCTCTATAGAATGAAATGTTATTATGCTTAAAACTCCACCGCACTTAAGTCGGTCAAATGCCTTTTGAAGTACCTCTTTTAAAGCGTCAAGCTCACCGTTAACCGCTATTCTTATCGCCTGAAAGCTTTTTTTAGCCGGATGTTTGTCTCTTTTTGCGGCGGCCGGAACCGCAGAAGAAATTATTTCCGCAAGTTCTCCGGTTGTTAAAATCGGTGCCGCTTCCCGTCTTTTTTCAATAGCTTTTGCAATTTTGTATGCAAACTTTTCTTCGCCGTATTCCGAAAGTATTCTTGTAAGTTCACTAACACTTAAAGTATTGATAAGTTCCGACGCCGCAACGCCTTTATTCCCCATTCGCATATCAAGCGGTGCGTCATTATGATAAGAAAAGCCTCTCTCAGCATTATCAAGCTGATATGATGAAACGCCAAGATCCAACAACATGCCGTCAATTTTTTCAATATTAAGTTCGTTAAGTACAGTATCAAAATCTTTGAAATTAGAGCAAATTACCTTTGCCGACAAACCGCTTAACCGTTTTGTCGCAGCTTTAATCGCATCAGGATCTCTGTCCAAAGCTATTAGGGTTCCGGTTTTTAATCTTTTGGCTATTTCAAATGAATGTCCGCCGCCTCCGGCAGTTCCGTCAACATAAATGCCGTCCGGTTTAATATTAAGCGAAGCGACAGCCTCATTAAGTAATACTGACTTATGTGAAAATTCCATAATACTTCCTTGAATTACAAGTTAAATTCTTCTGCAATTTCATCCATGCGGATTTCACTGCACTCACTGTCTTCTTTGATCCAATTATCAGGGCACCATACTTCAAAAAAATCCGACATGCCTATAAAGCAAGCCTCGCCTTTTAATTCAGCAAACTCTCTGAGCTTTGCGGGTATCAGAATTCTGCCCTGCCCATCACATTCAAGGCTTGTTGCGCTTGAATATATTTTTCTTTTGAAATCTCCCGCGCGTGCCGGAAGCGCTCTCAGTTTTTCATCCAGAACCTTCCATTGTTCGGCAGAATATATTCTAAGGCAGTGCCTGCTGTCAATGCTGCGGCACATCATAAAAGTTTCGCCGAGTTCTTCCCTGAATTTCGAAGGTATGAAAGCCCTGCCCTTCTTATCTATATTATGTTGATATTCGCCGAAAAACATTACTTCCACCCTCCTTTTAATCCACTTTTATGAAACTTTAATGTAATTCTGCTCCACTTTGCACCACTTTTGTGAATTTATTATAATAAATATTCTTTTATTTTGCAAGCATTTTTTTAATTTTTTTTATTTTTTTAAAATATTTGTGTCTTTAAAATATCAGCCTACAATATATGGTGTAATATGAGTATTTAAATCCGGTAACATAATTCGGACATGCGAATAAAATGAAATCAGGGATATTATTTAGTTGTTCAGTATTTTGCAAAATACATTAATGCCGCAATATTATAAAGCTTCATATTAAATATAAGGGCAAATTCTATTTTCAAAAGCTAAGTTGGAACGCTTTTCTAAATAAAATCCATTTAAATAATTTACGGAGGACTGATCATGGACGAATATATAAAACAGTACGGATTTACTCCATCCGAATACGGTCTTAATAATTTTATAAGCAGCAATGCAAAAGAAGCATCCGCTAAAGTCGAAACTTCTAACAGAAACGAAAATAAATCCGATATTCAAGGCTCAAGCATGGAAATCAAAAATAATACCGAACTTAAAAATTTGCCGCTGACTATGGTTTATATACCTTTTCAGCAGCTTGATAAAAAATACAGTGAATCCGAAGCGTTAAAAGCAGGCACTTTATTTCCTGAACTGGATAAACCGTTTTTAGGCAAAAAAGCATGGTTATGAGGTGAATTATATGAATGAAAGAGAAGAACTTTTGAGAAAGCTTTCAGGAGCCGGATTTGCGGCCTTTGAAATGCAGCTGTTTCTCGATACCCATAAATCAAACAGCGAAGCGCTGAAAAGCATGAAAGAATACGATACTGCCGCCAGAACCTACAGAAAAGAATTTGAACAAAAATTCGGACCGTTAACCGCCAACGATCTGTACGGCAACACAACATATGAATGGCTTAACGCCCCCTGGCCTTGGGAAAATGAAAGCGAGGCGAAGATTTAATGTGGCAATATGAAAAAAAATTGCAATATCCCATAAAAATAAAAAACTCAAATCCAAAACTTGCACAGATAGTAATAAGCCAATACGGCGGACCTGATGGTGAACTCGGCGCAAGTTTAAGATACTTAAGCCAAAGATTTACAATGCCATATCCTGAACTTAAAGGCCTTTTAACCGACATAGGCACGGAAGAATTAGCACATCTTGAAATGGTAGGAGCTATTGTATATCAGTTGACCAGAAATCTTACCATCGATGAAATCAAAAAAAGCGGGTTCGACGCATATTTTGTTGATCATACCACCGGCATATATCCCGTTGCCGCTTCAGGGGTTACCTTTACTGCCTCATATTTGCAGTCCAAGGGAGATGTTATTACCGATTTACATGAAGATTTGGCTGCCGAACAAAAAGCCAGAACGACATATGATAATATTTTACGGCTCTGCGACGATCCGGATGTCCGGGACGCCATAAAATTCTTAAGACAAAGAGAAGTAGTTCACTATCAGCGGTTCGGTGAAGGACTGCGGCTTGCACAGGACAGACTTAACTCTAAAAACTTTTATGCCTTTAATCCGGAATTTGACAGATAAATCAGGCGCATTGTGCAGACTTGCACAATGCGCCAATATTTTTTATATGATTGAAAAATTTTGATTATTTGAGTATACTATTATTAAGTAAAACATTATTAATACTATTTATTACTATGTCGGCAATAGCTAAACACTAACAAAGTGCAATACCTAAACGAAAGGAAAATTGTATGAAAATTCTTTTTATATTCACAGGCGGAACTATCGGCAGCGAAAACAAAGGTCAATACATTTCTGCAAACAATAAAACGCCTGATTTAATTATAGAAAAATACAAATCCGAATATGGTATTGACTTTGAGTATGATGTAATTGTTCCGTTTTATATTTTAAGTGAAAATTTGTGTGGAGTTCATATTAAAGATATTTACGAAATCATTAAAAAAAATATTGAGAATTACGACGGAGTTATTGTTTTTCATGGAACCGATACCATACAATATCAGGCTGCCGCTTTATCTTATCTTTTCGGAAATAATTGTAAACCTATTCTTCTTGTCTCTGCGGCTTATCCTATTACAAATCCCTGTTCCAACGGAATTTGTAATATGCACGGGGCTGTTTTATTTATAAAACAAAAAATCGGTAAAGGAGTCTTTGTTTCATACAAAAACAAAGACGACGGCCTTAAGGTACATCGCGCCTCCAGGCTTCTTGCACACGAAACATACAGTGATTCGCTCAAAAGTGTATGCAATTCTTATTTTGGCAAGTATACCAATGACTTTAATTATATTGCAAACAATTCCTATTTTGAAAAGAATGATGAAATGGGCTTGCTAAGCCCGGAAAACCTTACAATGCCGAGCCGCATAATGCGCATAAACGCATATCCTAATATGCCTGTACCGTTTGTTGATAATAAAATAAAATGTATTATAATAGAAGGGTATCATTCCGGAACAATTAATACAGCGAATAAAGAATATACTGAATTTTTTAAAGGTTTAAAAAGGAATAATATTAAAACATTCATTTTTGGCAATCCCGGAACTGATTTTTATGAAAGCACCTCTGATTTTAATGACTTCGGAATAACGGTTCTTCCGAATATTGCACCGATCGCCGCATATGTAAAACTGTGGCTTCTGCCGTGTTTTGATTCAAATTCGGAAAAAATTCTTAAAAAATCTCTCGGAGGAGATATTTTTTAAGTTATTTAAAATATTTTTGTGATTTTGTATTAGTTAAACTTGATATAATGCCTATATAATAAAAAGCTCCTATGGTATTTTAAAACTTTACCATAGGAGCTTTTACTGTCTAAATTGTTTAATCGTTTAATTTTTAAAACCTAAAGGGCCAAAGTCTGCCGTCTTAGGTAGGCTATTGATCATTGAACCTGCAAATAAAAATTCAAAAACAAATTTGCCGCCCGCACAATAAAAAATGCAAAAATGTATAAGAAAACGCAACCAGGACACACTACCTGCGCCCTGATTGTGCAGAAAACATTTACGGCAGAACTCTTATTTGAAACTTTATCTTGCCAAATCAGAAAGTTTAGAAATGCATTTTTTGCAAACTACATGACCGTCAAGTGTAACAACGTCATCCAATTCTCCGCAGAAAATACAGCTGGGCTGATACTTCCTGAGAATGATCTTATCGCTGTCTACAAAAATTTCAAAACTGTCGATACCGTTTTCAATATCAAACTGTTTTCTGATTTCTCTTGGAATTACAACTCTTCCAAGATTATCCACAGGTCTAACCATACCGGTTGCTTTCATAATATCATCCCCCAAAATAATTCTCTTATATAATACACTAAAATTCCTTTAAAGTCAATATAATACTAAATTTTACACATTGTTCAAAATTTCAATAAGAAAATTCAAATAAATTAGTATTTTATTTGTTATTATAAATATATTTTCTGTTTTCTTGACAATTATATATAAAAATGTATAATTATAATAGTAATTTTCAAATATTCGGAGGTAAATAAATGATAGGCCGTGTTTATTTTAATGATAAGGATTTTGTATTGAGATTTTCTATTGCAAATACAAGCAGCATTGAAAAATCCACATATCCACTCGGCGGATCACTATGCGATTTCACGGCAATAAAACCACAAATTTCCGAAAAGCTTTTTAATATATTAGGAAAGAAATTCGTAAAAGATGTTTCAAATCGTATTGATACTCCTACAATAGGCGCATATGTTCCGTTTCTTCGTAAAGCTATTGAAACAAATCCGTATTTGTTTTTATATCTTAAATTCTACGCTGAATGTCTGGTTCAAAGCTGCAGCGACAAAACAGTTTTGCCAAGCCTTCTAAAACAGTTCTTATCCCCTGAAATACAGGCCAAATATATAAATAATGTCATGGTATTCGGCGATGCTGAAAACACCTCTGTGCTGCTCGGAGAAATAATTTGTGATGATCTTGAATTCAGAATTCAAAGAACGAAAACTCAAATTGAAAGAATTGTTGAAGAAAACAGCGACCTTGCAAAATATTCAACCATACAAAGAGTATTTATAATTCGAAACGAAACAGGCAGCGGTCTTAATAAAGAATTCAAAATGAATATTGCCAGTGAATATGATTTTGAACCTACCGTGAATATCGGAACCATTAAAGCATCGTTAATTGACAGTCTGACTTCGGTATCGGCAGAATATGACATAGATACTCCGGATGATCTAATAGCACTCGAAATGTTTCATACAGTTAAAGAAAACCTGCCTATTAAAAAATGCGGTTGCTGCTTAGAATACTTTGTTCCAATAGGCAGAAGTGACAGTGAATACTGCAGCAGAATATCTCCAGGCGAAGATAAAAAGTGCGCTCAGATAGGCGCAATGAAGACCTTTAAAAAGAAATTTCAGGAAAATCCCATATATATTGAATATAATCGTGCCTATAAACGAAATCATTCAAAGCTGCGTTCCGGGAAACTGTATGACAGTGAATTTAAGGAATGGTCAGCTGCCGCCAGAGATTTAAGGGACAAATACATAGAAAACGATATGGATATAGACAAATTTAAACA
>CAKSDA010000050.1 GCA_934444895.1 uncultured Eubacteriales bacterium
TTTTTACAGGGCGAGGCAAAAACACAGGTAATCCTAGCGGATTACCGAGTATTTTAACAAATGCCATGTGAAAAATTGGCGTTTAAAAAACAGATTCGGATTTATTTCTGTTTGCCTAAACATTAAATCTGAATAAAACTACATCTCCGTCGCGCATTACATAGTCTTTTCCTTCGCTTCTTACAAGGCCCTTTTCTTTTGCGGCAGCCATGCTTTTACATTCCATAAGATCTTTGAAGGAAACAACTTCGGCGCGAATAAAACCTCTTTCAAAATCGCTGTGGATTTTTCCGGCGGCGCCCGGCGCCTTTGTGCCTTCTTTTATTGTCCAGGCTCTTACCTCCGGCTTTCCGGCAGTGAGAAAAGAAATAAGACCTAAAAGTTTGTAACATGTTTTAATAAGTCTGTCAAGACCTGAGTGTTCAAGACCTAAGTCGCTTAAAAACATCTGTTTTTCTTCCGGGGAAAGCGAGGCAATTTCGGCCTCCATGCTGGCACATATCGGCAAGGTTTCAGCACCTTCGGCAGCGGCTATTTTTTTCACTGCATTAAATCTTTCATTATTGTCGATTCCGGCTTCAAAATCACTTTCGCTCATATTGCAGGCGTAAATAACAGGTTTGTTTGAAAGCAGCGGGATTTCTTTAAGTATTTCCGCTTCTGCTTCGGTTGTTTCAACAGCTCTGGCGCTGACGCCTCTTTCAAGCTCCGAAAGAAGTCTTCTTAAAAATTCCACTTCTCCCGCAAGAGATTTATCTCCCTTCATCGCTTTTGCCGAGCGGTCAAGACGGCGCGATACCATTTCCATATCGGACAATATGAGTTCGATATTAATTGTTTCTATATCGCGGGCCGGATCTACCGATCCTTCAACATGAATAATATCATCATTTTCAAAACAGCGGACAACATGTACAATAGCGTCAACTTCGCGTATGTGAGATAAAAATTTGTTTCCTAGTCCTTCGCCTTTGGACGCACCTTTTACAAGCCCGGCGATATCAACAAATTCTATAACCGCAGGAGTGTATTTCTCCGGATTATACATTTTTGCAAGGGCGTCAAGACGCTCGTCAGGAACGGCAACAACGCCGACATTCGGTTCAATTGTGCAAAAAGGAAAATTTGCAGACGCCGCGCCGGCATTTGTAATTGCGTTAAACAGGGTTGACTTGCCTACATTCGGCAAACCCACGATACCAAGTTTCATATTACTATTTCCTCCAAAAACGGAATAAAATTTTTACGACAAATACAATTATATCCTTTTTAGGAGTATTATTCAATAATATTGTTGAATAAATTTGCGTTTATCTAAAAAAAGACTTTGAAAACAAAAATATATAGTGTATAATATACTTAAATAAAATGGATTTTTATTGTTTCGAGGTGTATTATGAAATCAAATTTTTCGGTATCACTCAGTAAAATTATTAAAGAGTTTTCACTCGAAATTGTTTTTCTGCCTGACAATCCTGAAAAACTCATGATAAACAATGTCGAAGTAAACCGTCCCGGACTTCAGCTGACCGGATACTACAAATACTTTGACTGCGACAGAGTGCAGGTTATAGGCAAAAGTGAAGAAAGCTTTTTAACAAATATGGAAGCCGATTCATTTAAGGACAAAATAGACATATTCTTTTCCAAAAAGCCTCCCGTTGTCATTGTTTCAAGGGGAATGAATATTCCGCAACCCATGCTTGAAGCTGCCCAAAAATACGGTGTTCCGCTTTTGAGAACCGAAGATTCCACTTCCGGGTTTTTAGCGGCGCTCATTGCCTTTTTGAATGTTGAGCTGGCACCCAGAATTACAAGGCACGGAGTTTTGGTGGAAGTTTACGGCGAAGGACTTTTGCTTTTGGGCGAAAGCGGCGTAGGAAAAAGCGAAACGGCGATTGAACTTATTAAAAGAGGGCACCGCCTTATTGCCGATGATGCGGTAGAGCTTAGAAGGGTATCTTCAAAATCGCTTGTGGGATCTTCTCCGGACAATATCAGGCATTTTATAGAGCTTAGAGGTATAGGAATTATTAATGCAAGCCGCATTTTCGGTGTGGGTGCCGTAAAACCTACCGAAAAGATTGATATGGTTATAAATCTTGAACCCTGGAATTCTGAAAAGATTTACGACCGCATGGGGCTTGACTGTGAATTTACAGAAATTTTGGGTATTAAAATTCCGTCTCTTACCATACCGGTAAAACCGGGCAGAAATTTAGCGGTTATCATGGAAGTTGCGGCAATGAATAACAGGCAGAAAAAGCTGGGTTATAACGCGGCGCATGATCTTTTGAACAAGCTTGGAATGGGCGACGCTTTTGAGGAAAAAAAGTCAACGCTTGATAAGGATTTATTTTAGCATAAAAGTTAAACATATGGACAGCACACTATATTTACCAAACTGTCGCTTAATAGGCGGTTCGTACCTACCGGGCATAACATAGCTTTTTATAGTTAAAAGCGTAACGGTTTCAACCGAAAGTATAAACATAATATAAACATAACAAAAACATAATAAATATAAAATCAAAATCAGAACAAATAAATTTGCAGATTAAAAAATAATAATTAAATATTTTAATAATAATTAAATAGGCATTGCAAGGAGAATAATAAATGTATCATTTAGGAATTGATTTAGGCGGAACAAATATTGCAGTAGGCGTTGTAGATAACAATTATAATATTATCGGCAGGGGAAAGGTTAAAACAAACGCGCCTCGCCCTGCAGAAGAAATATGCGATGATATGTATAAAGCGGCTAAAATGGCGGTTCAAGACGCCGGTTTGAATTTTGAGGATATAAGCACTGTGGGCGTTGGATCTCCCGGAAGCGTTAATCCTAAAACCGGTGTAATAGGAACTTCAAATAATCTTAGATTTAACAATGTTCCTATGGGCGAAATGCTGAAAGAAAGATTCAAATGCAATGTTTTTATGGAAAATGACGCTTCCGCGGCGGCATACGGCGAATTTATTGCAGGAGCCGGAGTAGGAACCGAAAATTTTGTTGCAATAACTCTGGGGACCGGTGTGGGCAGCGGAATTATTATAGACGGAAAGCTTTTTGCCGGACATAACTTTTCAGGCGGAGAACTCGGACATACGGTAATTGTTTATAACGGACTTCCCTGTACATGCGGACGCAAAGGATGTTGGGAAGCTTACGCATCTGCGACGGGGCTTATAAATCTTACAAAAAGAGCAATGGAAAAGGATGATAAAACCGTTATGTGGGAGCTTTGCGGTAATAATATTAAAAATGTAAACGGCCGCACTGCATATGACGGTATGCGCGCTAACGACAAGACCGCAATAAAGGTTGTTGAAGAATATACAAATTATGTTGCCTGCGGAATAATAAACACCATAAATACTTTCCAACCGGAAGTGCTTTGCATCGGCGGAGGAATTTCAAAAGAGGGCGACAACCTTACGGTTCCGATAACAAAAATTGTAGAAGAAGAAAGATTCAGTAAAAACATAGAAAAACAGACCGAAATAAAAATTGCAAAGCTCGGAAATGATGCCGGTATAATAGGAGCCGCATTCCTTTTTAGGCTTTGTAATGAATAAGATTTGCTCATACCGGGCGAACGATTAATAAAAAATTGTTATAAGCGAGTCCCACGCTTGCAATAAAGTAGGTGAGAATTTGGATTACACAGCATTAAAAAATTATTTAACTGAAATACAGTGCGCTTTTAAAGAAAATGAACCTTTGGCTCAATATACGACATTTAAAATCGGCGGGCCTGCGGATATATTTGCGGAACCGGGAAACGAGGAAACTCTTTCAAAGGTTTTAAAGTTTTGCAGTGAAAATGAATATACGGTATATATTATTGGCAACGGCAGTAATTTGCTTGTTTCGGATCTGGGGGTTGAGGGAGTAGTAATCCGAATAAGAGGAGGGCTGTCGGATATATACCTGTCGGACTCCAACGAAATCATCTGCCAAAGCGGACTTAAGCTTTCTTTGTTTTGCAACTTTGCATTGGAGCACGGGCTGTCCGGAGCGGAATTCGCATGGGGAATTCCCGGACTTGTCGGCGGTGCAGTATATATGAATGCCGGAGCATACGATTCGGAAATTTCCAACATAATTACAAGGTGCAGTTATCTTTCCATGGACGGAAAACGGCATACAATTTCAAAGGAAGAAATGAATCTGGGATATCGCACAAGCGTTTTTAAAGAAAGTAAAAACATGGTAATAACATCAGCCGAATTTAAACTTATTCCCGCCGCTATAGAGCAAATAAGGGAGCGCATGGATGATTTAATAGCCAGAAGAAGGTCAAAGCAGCCCCTTGAATTTCCAAGCGCGGGAAGCACTTTTAAAAGACCTACAGGCAATTTTGCAGGCACTCTTATTGATATGTGCGGCCTTAAGGGATTTACCGTCGGGGGCGCCGCGGTTAGCGAGAAGCACGCGGGGTTTGTAATTAATAAAGGAAACGCTACGGCGGCAGATGTAAAAAGGGTTATTGAGGCCGTTTCAGAAAGGGTGTTTTTGGAAACCAGTATTAAGCTTGAGCCTGAAGTGGAGTTCATTGGCAGATAAATTGCAGCCGGTCAGAGCTACTAAGTATTTTTAGGTCTACGATATTGAACACTGTGCGGTTTGGCTAGGCAAGCAGAGTAAATATGTACTAATTATTTTTTAAAATAAATTCTTTTAATTAAATTTTAAACTAAGGGGGATATTTATGGAGTATATTTTTGTTACCGGAATGTCCGGAGCCGGCAAATCCAATGCAGTAAACGCTCTTGAGGATATGGGGTTTTATTGCATTGATAATATACCGCCTATGCTTATATCCTCCTTTGTTAACCTTTCCCAAAACGGAGAACTTCCGTTTTCAAAAATTGCAATGGTGACTGATTTCAGAGGGGGAGAGGCATTTAATAACATCAGTCAGGTTTTCGATTCTCTTGACAAGGAGGGAATTGATTACAAAATACTGTTTTTAGATGCTTCGGACAGTGAGCTTATACGGCGTTACAGTGAAACTAGGCGCCGTCATCCTTTGTGTGATACATACGAGCTTCCCGTTTCGGAGGCTATTACAAAAGAGCGTCAGCTGCTGGTAGGAATAAGGGCAAAGGCTAACTTTGTTATAGATACAACAAACTTAACCGCAGGGCAACTAAAAAAACAATTAATGTCGATCTTTCTGGGAAACGGGGCAACCAGTCTTAATATAAGGTGCATGTCGTTTGGATTTAAATACGGTCCGGCAAGGGAAGGCAATTTGGTTTTTGATGTCAGATGTCTGCCAAACCCTTACTATGTTGATGATTTAAGGAATCTTACCGGACTTGACAAGCCGGTTTATGATTTTATAATGAACTATGATGTTTCAAAGCAGCTTGCAAAACGAATTTTGGATCTTGTTGAATACAGCGTGCCTCTTTATGCCGAAGAAGGGAAAAGCGAGCTTGTAATTGCCGTCGGATGTACCGGAGGAAAACACCGTTCGGTTGCGTTTGCTGAAATGATTTATAAAATGCTCAGAGAAAAAGGCTACCGCGTAAGCGTTAATCACAGAGATATTGATAAGTAAAGAAGGAAAAGTAAAATGTCATTTACTTACGATATAAAAAGCGAATTATGTAAAATTAAAACGCCCACCTGCTGCAAAATTTCCGAATGTTACGGTATTTTGCTGTTCGGGAGGGCGTTTTCCGAAAATTCTATTGTTTTCACAACAGAACACGAAGAAGTTGTGGACCATATTATTATGCTTTTTCGAAAGTGCTATTCGGTAGTGCCGTCGGTTATCGGAACCGGGAATAAAAAAGATTTTTTCACCTTATCGGTTGATAAAAAAAGCGATAGGGAAGCAATTTTGAATTCTTTGGGATACTATGGCTACAAAGAGGGAGACACCATTATAAAGGCTCAAAACATGGAGGAAGACTGTTGCAAGGCTTCGTTTATCAGAGGGGCGTTTTTGTCATGCGGAATGGTGAGCGATCCTCATAAAGAGTACCATGCGGAGTTTTGTATTCATAACAAAAAGCTGGGGGAGGAAATGTATAATTTTCTTTCGGAATGTAATCTTTCTCCGTCCATAACATCAAGAGGTAAAGACGCAATTATATATTTCAAAGAAAGCGGACATATTGAAGACCTTCTTACCACAATTCATGCCACAACGCATACTTTGGAACTTGCCGGAATAAAGGTTTACAAAGATATGAGAAATCATTACAACCGCTTAAACAATTGCGACACTGCCAACATTTCAAAAACGGTAAACGCATATCTTGCCCAAAAGGCCGCTATAGAAAAACTTCGAAAAAGCGGAGATCTTTTTAAACTTTCCGAAGAACTGCAAAAAGCTGCAGCGCTTAGAGAAAAGTATCCGGAAGCTTCTTTAAGGGAACTTTGCGGATTATCCGACGAGGGACTTACAAAATCAGGGCTTAATCATCGGCTTAATAAAATTATTGAAATTTCAAAAAATATTTAATGGAATTTTAAAGAGGTGTGATCATGGACTTTGTACATTTACATCTTCATACTGAATACAGCTTGTTGGACGGCGCATGCAGAATAAACCGTCTTTTTGACGCTGTAAAAAAAGCAGGTCAAAATGCAGTGGCAATAACCGATCACGGAGTTATGTATGGGGTTATGGAGTTTTACAAAAAAGCAAAGGCCGCCGGAATAAAGCCCATAATCGGTTGCGAGGTTTATGTTGCACCGGAATCGAGATTTGAAAAGAAAAGAATAGGGGACACTGCATATAATCATCTGATACTTCTTTGCGAAAATCAAAAAGGGTATGAAAATCTCATTAAACTGGTCTCACTGGGATTTACCGAGGGTTTTTATACGAGACCAAGAGTGGATAAGGAACTTTTAAAACAGTATAGCGAAGGGCTGATAGCTCTTTCGGCATGCCTTGCCGGAGAAATACCTTCACTTCTTTTATATGGAAATTATGATACCGCAAAGGAATGTGCCGAGGAATTCGAAAGAATTTTCGGCAAAAACAACTTTTTCCTTGAATTGCAAAATCATGGTATTAAAGAGCAACTTATTGTTAATAACGGACTTAAGCGGATTTCATCCGAAACCGGAATAGAGCTGGTTTGTACCAACGATGTGCACTATATTCAAAAAGAAGACAGCGAAATGCAAAATGTTCTTCTTGCTATAGGAACGGGTAAAAAACTGGATGACGAAGATTTAATGTCATTTGAAACCGACGAATTTTATTTAAAAAACAACGACGAAATGTGCGAACTCTTTGCCGATACGCCACAAGCCATTAAAAATACCGTTGATATTGCCGAAAGGTGTAATGTTGAGTTTGAATTTCATAAACTTAAACTTCCGGTATTTGATATAGGAAACAGAGATCATTTTGAATTTTTAAAAGAAAAAAGCTTTGAAGGACTTAAAAAACATTACGGAGATTCACCTGAAAGCAAAATTACAAATCGTTTGTCATATGAACTTTCCGTGATCAACAGCATGGGATTTGTGGATTACTATTTAATTGTTAACGATTATGTTCAGTACGCAAAGAAATCCGGTATTCCGGTGGGACCGGGCAGGGGTTCAGGCGCCGGAAGCCTGGTTGCGTACTGCATAGGAATTACAAGTATTGACCCAATAAAATATAATCTTTTGTTTGAGCGGTTTTTGAATCCTGAAAGGGTTTCAATGCCTGATTTTGATGTTGACTTTTGTTATGTAAGGCGACAGGAAGTTATTGATTATGTTGTGTCAAAATACAAAAAGGATCATGTTGCACAAATAATTACTTTCGGCACAATGGCTGCAAAAGCGGCCGTTCGGGATGTGGGAAGAGTTATGAACATTGCTTACAGCACCTGCGACAAGGTAGCAAAGTTGATACCGTCCGAGCTTAAAATAACAATTGACAAGGCTTTGGCGGAATCTCCTGATTTAAAAAATCTTTATGATACCGACAGTGCGACAAAAAATTTAATAGATATGGCAAGGAAAATTGAAGGCATGCCGAGGCATGCTTCAACCCATGCTGCGGGCGTTGTTATATCGGACAGATGCGTTAGCGACTATGTTCCGCTTGCGGTAAACGACGAAGCGATTGTAACCCAGTTTAATATGACCGAACTTGAGGAACTGGGACTTTTAAAAATGGACTTTTTGGGGCTTAGAAACCTTACGGTAATACATGACGCGGTTGAAATGATAAAACAAAAAGAACCGGGTTTTTTATTGGATGATATTCCGCTTGACGATAAGGAAACAATTAAAATGATGTCGGACGGATATACCGAAGGCGTTTTTCAGTTTGAATCCGAAGGGATGAAAAATGTTCTCCGTTCGTTCGGACCTGAAAATCTGGAGGATCTTACCGCAATTTTATCACTTTATCGCCCGGGCCCCAGAAAATCAATTCCTAAGTATATTTTTAATAGGCATAATCCGGATAAAATTATTTACAAAACAGAACTGTTAAAGCCTATACTTGATATCACATACGGTTGCATAGTGTATCAGGAACAGGTAATGCAGATTTTCAGGGATCTAGCCGGATACTCACTTGGAAGAGCGGATATTGTAAGAAGAGCAATGTCTAAAAAGAAGCATGATGTAATGGCAAAGGAAAAGACCGCTTTTATCTACGGTGAAAAAGATGAAAACGGAAAGGTAATATGCGAGGGCTGCATTGCAAGAGGCGTTGAGGAAAAGGTCGCAGAGGAAATTTATAACGATATTTCGGATTTCAGTTCCTATGCTTTTAATAAATCACATGCGGTTGCATATACATTTATTGCGTACCAAACGGCATATTTGAAATGCCACTATAAATGCGAATATATGGCGGCGTTGCTTTCAAGCGTTTTGGATTCAGGCGGAAAAATAGCAAAATACAGCAGTGAGTGCGGCAGGCTCGGAATCAGTATACTGCCGCCGGATGTTAATGAAAGTAATTTGAATTTTACTGTATCAGGTGGAAATATTCGCTTTGGTTTGCTTGCAATTAAAAATCTGGGAATGGGACTTATAAACCGAATAATGCAGTGCAGAAGTGAAAGACCGTTTGGCAGTATGCATGATTTTTGCAGCAGATTAAACGGCAGAGATTTTAACAAAAGAGCACTGGAGGGACTTATTAAAAGCGGTGCATTAGATTCCCTTAAAGCGAACAGAAGGCAAATGCTCCAGTCTGTGAATGGAATAATGGAGGCGGTTGAGCAGGAATCGGTGCGTACAGCGGGCGGTCAAACCAGTATGTTTGACGATCCCGGTAAGGATGATATGGGGATCGGCGGATTTGAAATGCCTAAAATTTCGGAAATGAGTAAGAGCGAGTTGTTGGCGTTTGAAAAAGAAGCAACCGGACTTTATTTGTCAGGACATCCCTTAAACGACTATAAATCTGCTGCAAAAAAATTAAATGCCGCAACTACAACCGATATTTTGGAACATCGCGTTAAAGACGGGCAAAAAGTAACTCTTGTTGTTATGATAAACGAAATAAAAACAAAAACAACAAAAAAGGGAGATTTGATGGCCTTTTTGACCGTTGAGGATATGTTTGATTCAATACATGTTACTGTTTTTCCAAACTCATATATGAGGGACCGAAGCGCTATTTCAGCCGGTAATATTGTAAAGCTTACCGGAAGTGTCAGCGAAAATGAGGATCGGCCATCCGAAATAGTATGCGATGCTATACAGCATATACTTCCTGACCCAAAAAGTGAAAACAAATATTCAAAAATGTATTTAAGGTTTAAGACATATGACAGACCTTTGTTTGAAAAGGTTAATTCAATTCTTTCAAACAGCGGAGCTCAAGTGGTATTCTACTGTGAGGATACCGGAAAAAGATACCTGTCCTCAAAATATGCGGATTTTGGCGAAAACAGTCGCCGCTTTAAAGAATTATGTGATATTTTAGGAGAAAAAAATGTAAGAGTAGTTGAATAACATAAAAAAATGTGTTAAAATATCTAAATTAAGTTTAGGAGGTCTCAGTATGAAAACTATCGGAGTATTAACAAGCGGCGGTGACGCACCGGGAATGAATGCTGCAATTCGTTCTGTGGTTAGAACGGCTGCATCAATGGGAATAAATGTAGTAGGTATCAGAAGAGGATATAACGGACTGATAGATTGCGATGTAACACCAATGGATGTTCGCGCGGTTTCGGATATTATTCACAGAGGCGGCACAATTCTTTATACAGCTCGCAGCCCTCAGTTTAAAACCGAGGAAGGTATGCAAACAGCTGTTGCAAACTGTAAAAAACTCGGTATAGAAGGTGTTGTTGTTATAGGCGGCGACGGTTCTTACCGCGGTGCAAGAGATTTGTCTTTAAGGGGGGTTCCCTGCGTAGGACTTCCGGGAACTATTGATAACGACATTCAATCAACCGATTACACAATCGGATTTGATACCGCAATGAATACCGCAATGGAAATGGTTGATAAGCTTAGAGATACAACCCAGTCGCACGAGCGTTGCAGCGTTGTTGAAGTAATGGGCAGACGCGCTGGGCATCTTGCTTTGCAAACCGGTATTGCGGTTGGAGCTACAGCAATTTTGGTTCCTGAAATTCCGTGCGATGTTTCAAGTGTTATTAAAAAGATTGAACTTACAAGGAAAACCGGTAAAAAGCATTTTATTGTTGTTGTAGCCGAAGGGTATGATATAGGCACTTCCGAGGTTGCAAGCGCTATTGCCGAAAACACAGGTGTAGAAACAAGGGCTACCGTTTTGGGACATGTTCAAAGAGGCGGAAGTCCTACGGTAAGAGATCGCGTAATGGCAAGCTATATGGGTTATACTGCGGTAAAACTTTTAAGCCAGGGCATCGGAAACAGGGTTGTAGGTTACAGGCAGGATAAAATAGTTGATTATGATATTTATGAGGCTTTGAATATGAATAAAGAGTTTGATAAAGAAGCATATCAAATTGCCGATATCATTGCAATGTAACTAAGGTAATTTAATTAAAGATATTTTATTAAATTAAGCCCTTTGAAATTAAATTGAATTAAAAAGAACCTTCAACAAAAATGAACTGCCCCAAGTTGTACAGACAGTACAAAAAAGCCTACTTGATGTAGCAAATTAAATTTTAAGAAACAAACTG
>CAKSDA010000051.1 GCA_934444895.1 uncultured Eubacteriales bacterium
ATCTTCAGCACTTCCTGTAGGAAAATCCGTTCTGCCTACTGCGCCCTTAAACAGAGTGTCCCCTGTAAAAATTGCGTTTTTGATTATATAGCAAACCGAACCAATTGTATGTCCGGGAGTGTGGACAACCTTAATTTCAGTCTTTCCCAGACGGAGCACATCATTGTCTCTAACGGTTATATCAGGCTCTACCGGTGTTTGTATGAGTTTATACAGAGAAGCAAGGCTTTCACTGCTGCTTTTAAGCCCCATAGCGTCGGATTCATGAATTACTACTTTTGCGTTTTCACACAACTGTTTTGCCTTGCTTACCGCAAGTATATGATCAAAGTGCCTATGAGTCAGTAAAATGTATTTTACCTTGCTGCCGTTATTTTTCAAAAATTCGTTTAAATCTTTTGTCATATCGCCCGGATCCACAATAATTATTCCTGCGGGCAAGGTTACAGCATAACAATTTTCGTCAAGTAGAAATGATTCGAATTTTTTGATTTTCAATTATAACACCTCTGTGCTTTTAAAAATGACCTCTGGTTTGTCTTATAAACCTTTTTTCTTATAAATTAAGTTAATTTTGTCTTTGTTTTTTATTTTTTCCAAATATCGGTGTCCATAATAATCGTTACGGGACCGTTACATATCATATCTATTCGCATATCCGCTCCAAACATTCCCTTTTCTGTCGGAACCTGCAAATTTTTTAAATTTTCGCAGAAACAGTCATATAATTCCTCTGCCATTACAGGCTCCATAGCATTTGTAAAAGAAGGACGATTGCCTTTTTTTATATCAGCATACAATGTAAAATTTGAAACTGCAAGTACGCTGCCGGAAATATCCTTTACCGATAAATTCATTTTTTCATTTTCATCACAAAAAATACGCAGTGATGATATTTTCCGGGCCAGAAGTTCCGCTTCTTTTTGGGTATCGCCATTGCATACTCCAAGAAGCACAAGCAGACCCTTATCTGAAGAGCCTACCTTTTCATCACCCACATAAACGCTTGAAAAATCACACCTTTGAACTACTGCTCTCATTTTATCACCACTGCTTACTTATCTTATATTTGCTTACTATATCTTCTGTTTTTTAATTATATATTCTTTTTATATATTCTTTTTATATATTCTGCTGCCTGTTAATTGTTTGTTCTTTTAACGCTTAAAACTCCGTCAATTTTTTCAATGCGGCTGAATATTGATTTCAAATGGTCAAGACTGTGAATACTAAGCGTTACCATAATATTTGTGTTTCCGTTTTTATCCTTGCGCGCGTTAACCGAATGTATAGGCACATTTCCGTTTGCAAGTATTGTTGTAACATCAGCCAGAATACCGTTGCGCTCATTACCGAATATTTCAAATGTTGCTTCAAATACGGTTCGGTTGGATTCCTCCCAATATGCGCCTATCCATCTTTCCGGTTCCTCTGCATCACTTATATTTGCAGGTACATTATTACAATCCCTTTTGTGTATGGAAACGCCGTGCCCTCTGGTAATAAATCCTATAATATCATCACCCGGCAACGGAGTGCAGCATTTGGAAAGTTTTATTAAGCAGTTGTCAATACCCTCAACCACAACGCCCTCGCGCGAAGTAGTTCTGTGAAGCGTTTCAACAATTTTTGCCGGTTTAGGTCCTTCCTTTTGGGATATAAACTTTGCGTAATCCTCTTTAATTCTGGGCAGAATTTTTGAAATAAGTACGCCGCCGTATCCGATTGCCGCATAGAATTCTTCGGCATTTGCAAATTTTTGCCTCTTTGCAACCTCCGAAATAAACTCTTCATAATATTCGGAATTGGTTTTAATACCGTTGCGATTTAAATCTCTTTCAAGCTGAAGCTTGCCGGTAGCGATATTCTCGCTGCGTTTTTCCTTTTTAAACCAATTGCGGATTTTGCTTTTTGCCTGGGTAGTAACCGCAATATTAAGCCAGTCTCTGCTCGGTCCGTGCCCCGGTTGATTTGTAGTTAAAATTTCAATAACTTCGCCGGTTTGAACCTTGTGATTAAACGGTACGATTCTGCCGTTTGCTTTGGCGCCGACCATTTTTATTCCGACCGCCGAATGTATGGCAAAGGCAAAGTCGATTACCGTGCCGCCGGCAGGTAAATTAATAACATCGCCTTTTGGTGTAACAGCAAAAACATCTTCAATTTGAAGATCGGTTTTAATTGTCTGAACAATATCATCGGGATTATCAGCGTCTTTTTGAGCCTCGATTATTTGCCTTAGCCAGCTTAAGCGATCTTCAATTTTTGTATCTACCTTTTGAATACCCTCTTTATATTTCCAGTGGGCGGCAATGCCGTATTCGGCGGTATGGTGCATATCCCATGTTCTAATTTGAATTTCAAAAGGAATTCCTTCCCTGCCTATAACCGTTGTATGAAGAGATTGATAAAGATTTGGCTTTGGTGTTGAAATGTAATCTTTAAATCTGCCGGGAATAGGTCGGAACATATCATGCATGAGACCTAAAATGTTATAGCAGTTTGCTACGGTGTCGGTAATAATTCTTACAGCGTAAATATCATATATTTCATCAAAATCACGGCCTTGGAAGAACATTTTCCGATAAATCCCGTTTATGGATTTCACCCTGCCTTCAAGGGTAGTTTCAACTCCGGGCATGGTTTCCTTAAGGCGTTCCTTTATTCGCTCTTTAATATCATTTAAAAGCTTTTCTCTAAAAGGTTTTCTAACCCTCAAAAGTTCTTCAATCTCATGATAACCAACAGGGTCAAGATGAGAAATTGCAAGATCTTCAAGTTCCTCTTTAACCGCACGAATACCAAGCCTGTGAGCTATAGGAGCAAAAACCTCAAGAGTTTCCAAAGATTTGTCCCTTTGCTTTTGTTCAGGCTGGGCGTCAATAGTCCTCATATTATGAAGGCGATCCGCAAGTTTTATAATAATTACGCGTATATCCTCCGCCATTGCAATAAGCATTTTGCGGATGTTTTCCGACTGTTGCTCCTTTGCGGAAACCGGAAGCTTTCCAAGCTTTGTAACTCCGTTTACAAGTAAATAAATTGTATGTCCGAATTCCCTTTCAAGCTCTTCTGCGGTAACAGGAGTATCTTCAATAACATCATGCAAAAGCCCTGCGGCAATTGATTCACTGTCCATTCCTAGAGTTACAAGAATTTTTGCAACGGCAACGGGATGAATGTAATAATCTTCGCCTGAAAGTCTTTTTTGACCTTTATGGGCATTATAACAAAACACAAAAGCCTTTTGTATTAGGTCTATATCATACTTTTGGCTTTGCTTGTTCATTACTTCTTTTAACTTTTCAAATTGTCTTTCCTGTTCCTTCATTTTTATACCTCAGACATATTTTTCAGATCGGAATAAATTTTAGAACTTTGCAAATCGGCTTTCACACCGTTTACAATTTTTATTTTACATTCATCAGGAGTGCCGGAAGTTTCAATAATGGACAACTCTTCCAGTGAATCGATTATAACCGAAATTTTGGCTGCGCATAAAGTTTTAATTTTGTTTTTTAGTTTTAATTTTGAATTACAGCCCTCTTTTACGGCACGATATACAACTGCCGCCTCTTTCCTTGTAAACGCCAGCGATTTTGCTGTTGAAACTGATATTTTACCGCTTTCGAACTCTTCATACATTAAAATATTTTTCAATTCCTCATCATCATTTCTGCCAAACGGGCGTATATCCTTAACAATAATGCTAAGTTGCTCCTCGCCGCGATATTCTTTAACATCAATAGTTACCGCTGCGTCAATAACATCTCCGACATTAAAGGGAAAATCTTCGGTTTTGACCCTGAACATAAGTAATGCCAAAGTACTGTTGTTCTTAGTTACAATAAGTCTTGTATGTTCGCCGTTTCCCAAAGATGTTATGTTGCTTATTTTAAGGCCAAAAAGGCCGAAAACAGGTTTGGCATTTCCGACACCAAAGGGTTCCAACGCAGAAAATGTATGTACAAGCTCCGGCATTACCGCAACCGGGTTCAGTTTGCAGTCGATTTTTATTTCACCGATCGGAAAATCTCCCTTTTCTGCATATTCGTTGATTTTTAAATCAAACTCATCTAAATTTTCCGTTTTTATGCAAAGACCCGCGGCTTCGCTGTGTCCGCCGTATTTAATAAGCAAATCCTTACAGCTGTCAACAGCGCTGAATAAATTAAAATTACCATATGATCTTGCAGAAGCCTTTGCTATTCCTTCTTTTTCATTAATGGTAAACAAAACGGCAGGTCGGGAAAATTTTTCGGCTATACGCGCTGCAACAATACCTATAACGCCCTCATGCCAATTATCTTTTGCTACTGTAATAACCCTGTTTTTGTATGATTTTTTCTTTATTATTTCTTCGCAGGCTTCGGTAAAAATTTGCTTTTCCAAAGACTGTCTTTTTAAATTGTTTTCGTTCATATATTCGGCGATACCGCGCGCTTTTTCGTAGTCTTCGCACAAAAGAAGATTAACCGCTTCGGTGGCATTTGCAATACGCCCCAGAGCATTTATCCTGGGCCCTGCGGAAAAGGCAATATTGCCGGCGGTTATGTTGCCTTTTGAAATACCCGCCGCTTCAAAGATTGCCATAACGCCTAACGACGGATCGGTATTGATTTTTTTAACTCCTGAGGATACCAAAGCGCGATTTTCATTTAAAAGCGGCATTACATCGCAAACAGTACCTATTGCAACCAAGTCGGAATAATCATTTAACAGTACCTCAGGGTCCGCTCCGGATATTGCCGCAATAAGATTAAAAACAACACCTACGCCGGCAAAGTCTTTAAATTCCGAAACGCTGTCATTTCGGTGCGGATCCACAACCGCAACTGCGTTTGGAAGATTTGAAGTTTGAATATGATGATCGGTTACAACAACATCTATATTAAGTGAATTTGCATACTCAATCTCTTCGATTGCGTTAATTCCGTTATCAACCGTAATTATGAGTTTTGTTTTATTGTCGCTGATTTTTTTAATGGCGCTGCAGTTCATGCCATATCCGTCGTTTATCCTGTCAGGTATATAAAAATCGACATCTGCGCCTAAACTTCTTAAAAATTTTACAAGCAATGCTGTGGAAGTAACTCCGTCACAGTCATAATCGCCGTATACTGTTATTTTTTCATTAGATTCTATTGCAGTGTTAATACGGGCTACAGCCTTTTCCATATCATTTAAAGCAAACGGATCAATATCCAGTACATCTTTTGCAATAAACATATCCAGCGAAAACGGATCGGTATAGCCTCTTACATACGCAAGCAAAGCAACAAAAGGTTCAACATTACATTCCTCTGCAAGTTCGCTTACTATTGACTTGTCAATTTGCGGTAAAACCCACTTTTTGAAGCTCATTGTTATCATCACCAAATTTTTTCTAAAAAAACACTTGCAATTTTTATTTTATTATGATAACATATTTAATGTTCTAAAACAAGAGTTAATCTTTAAAGCGTAATTCTTGTAACAGGTGAATATGGGGGTATAGCTCAGCTGGGAGAGCGCTTGAATGGCATTCAAGAGGTCAGCGGTTCGATCCCGCTTATCTCCACCAAAAATTCCTCAGACTAAATTAGTCTGAGGAATTTTTATTTTTTCTCAGGCTCCTGATAGTCGAAACCGTAGCAGATCCGTCTATGTAAGAGCCCAAATTTTAATTAATATGTTTTAACTTATTGTCGCACGGTATTTACCTATAGTAAACGACTTTTGCTTTATCTACCAGTTTCTGCACATAATCCGCATATTGTTTTTCAAAAGGAACATCTAACTCAGCATCATAATGATTCTCTTTAAAATCTTCTTTCAAAGCATTAATACATGCATTATCATAATACTGTTGTACAAGTTCTTTAATGTAATCATCATCGGACAAATTATTTGATTCAATATACTTTTTTACAGATAATAAAGTTTGATAATTTTCAAAATCATCTTTTGATGTTGATTTTAAATCATTATACACCTTTTCTGCTTCGCTTTTGCACTTATCGTGATCTGCGCTGAAACCTTTTTTCTTTGCTTCGTGCAAAAGAACAAAGTATTCTATTTTCTGATTTAAAGCCTCATCATATGTTATAGGTTTGCTGACAGTGTTTATAAGTTCTTCCTTCTTTTCGTCTGTGTTGTCTGAGTTGTTAATTTGCTCTTTTATCTGCTCATAGGCAAATTTCGAGTTTTCGACATCATTTTCCAATTTGCTTACTAAAATGTCGTTTTTGTACACCGACGCCGCAACACCATCTTTTTTACCGGATGTGCATGAGGATAAGAATAACAGCAAAAATGCAAGACCTAATGCGAATACTTTGTTCTTCATAAGTAAACCTCCTGATTTGTTGAATTTTTTAAAAGCGTTTATAAGCTTTATAACAGTACTTAATTGCCCTGTTAACTATTTATGTGCTTTATAAAATTCGTACACAAAATTCAAAATAGCAGTGATATTTAAACTCCTATCATCTTTTTGAATTCTTCTTCATCAATGACCTTAACATTTAAGTTGATTGCCTTTTCAAGCTTACTGCCGGCTTCTTCTCCGGCCAAAACATAGTCGGTTTTTTTGGAAACAGATGAGGAGACTTTTCCCCCCAGACGCTCAATAATAGCCGACGCTTCACTTCGTTTATATCCGGGCAGCGTGCCGGTTATAACAAATGTTTTCCCCTCAAGGGTTGTATCAAGCACAACCCTTTCCGATTTCATATTTATTCCGAGATTATAAAACTTTTCAATCATTTCACGGGTTTCACGCAGTGACATAAAATCAAAAATACTTTTTGCCATTATATAGCCAAAGCCGTCAATTGCTTCAAAATCCTGAACATCAGCATTCAGTATATTTTCCATGTTTCCCATTTTTGAAGTCAAAAGTTTTGCCGCCTTAACGCCGATATGCCTGATTCCAAGGCCAAACACAAACCTGTACAGGTCGTTATCTTTTGATTTTTCAATAGCGGATATTAAATTTTCCGCTGATTTTTCGCCCATTCTTTCAAGGGAGACAATATCTTCTTTTTTTAATTTATAAAGATCATAAGGATGTTTTATAAGTCCTGCGTTTAAAAGCTGTTCAATAACCGCCGGTCCCAAACCCTCAATGTCCATTGCGTCCCTTGACGCAAAATGAATAAGGTGGCGCATGAGCTGGGCCGGACATTCGGCATTTGTGCAACGCAAAACAGCTTCATTGTTTTCTCTTGAAACTGCAGCTCCGCAGGAGGGGCAAACTTGCGGCATTTTAAAAATTCTAGAATTTTCAGAATGTTTTTCAACCCCTATAACTTCCGGAATTATTTCCCCCGCTTTTCTAACAATGATCATGTCGTTAATACGGATATCCTTTTCCGAAATAAAATCCTCATTGTGAAGTATAGCACGGCTGACAGAGGTCCCCGCAAGGGTTATAGGGTCAAAAATCGCAACCGGTGTTAACGCTCCTGTGCGCCCCACATTTATTTCAATATCAAGCAGTTTTGTTGCCTTTTCTTCAGGAGGATATTTATATGCAACCGCCCATTTTGGAAATTTTGCGGTGCTGCCGAAAGATACCCTGTCGTTTAAATTATCAACCTTTATAACAGCTCCGTCAATATCAAAGGGCAGGCTGCCTCTGCTGTCACCTATTTCTTCAACTGTCTTTAGTGCTTCGCATATATTTTCTGCTCTTTTATAGAGCGGGAGAACAGAAAAACCCAGACCTTTTAAAAAGTTTAATGTTTCAATATGAGAATTAAAGGTTTTCCCTTCAATTCTTTGCAGATTAAATATAAATATTGAAAGATTTCTTTTTGCAGTTATTTTTGAATTTTTTTGCCTTAAAGAGCCTGCGGCGGCATTTCTGGGATTTTTTGGAATTTTCAGTCCCTCGTTTTCCTGCTCTTCGACAAATCTCAAAAACATATCATGCGACATATATACTTCGCCGCGAACCTCAAGTTCGCCCTTAAAATCAATTTTTTTAGGAATATCTTTAATAGTATATAAGTTTGCAGTTACATCTTCGCCTACCTCGCCGTCTCCCCTGGTTGAACCGCGCACAAAAATTCCGTTTTCATACTCCAAGGCAACCGAAAGCCCGTCGATTTTCGGTTCGACCGAATATACAGTTTTCGCTTTTTGTGAGATTTTTTTATCGAACTCATAAAGTTCTTCAAAACTGAAAGCATCCTGAAGACTTTCCATTTTAACACTATGAGCCACCGAAGAAAAAAGTCGGCTTTCAATTCCTCCGCCTACATGCTGCGTAGGCGAATTTGGCAAAATAAATTCAGGATATTCGGTCTCGAGCTGTTTAAGCTCGCGCTGCAGCATATCATACTCATAATCAGATATTACCGGGTCATCATCCATATAATACTTTTGACTGTAATAATTAAGCTTTTCGGTAAGATCTGTTATTTTTTCCCTGACATTTGAAACTTCTATATTTTTCAAAACTTTAAATCTCCCATTTTTATTCTAATTCGGCTCCGTAGTTGAATATATCGTCGGTAACATCTCCGCTTCCGTCATATACATTTGTATATGCTTCAGGTACTTTGCCTGTGATAACGGTTTCGGCTAATATAAATTCGCTGTTTTCTGTTTTGGAACAATTGTTAAACGGCAAAACAATATATATGTCGTTTATAACATCCATGCGTATCGTATGAATCGTATTGTTAATGCCGGCGTCTGAAAAGTCGCTTTTCAGTTTTATTGTATATGTGCACGAATACCTGAGTTTAAACTTTATCTCCGGACCCATTCCTATAGTTAAATCACTGCCAATAAGGGTTCCGATTGGCACTTTTACAATAAAATCATCACCCTGCTTTGCATAAAGCCGATTAAGTTCATTTGAAAAATCCGTTTTAATTTTTGTTATAAGCGCCGTATCAGCCTCAATTGAAAGCACTTCTCCTTTTTCCGAATACTTTACTTTATCTATTTCAGAAGAGTTGTATCCGTATTTTTCCATTGTGCTTTTCATTGCTTTATCACAAAACTGCTGAGCCATGGTGGAAGCAACGCTCATGGGATATCCCTTTAAAACCGACCTGATTATGCCCTCTGTGCAAATAACCGCAGCGGCTATGCCAATGAATATCAGCGTAATTCCTATAATAATATTTATGCGTATTGATTTTCCTTTTCTGCGTTGCCTGCCTGAATCATTGCAGTAAAACTTCAAAATATGCACCCGCTTTCGTATAATTTGTGCAATATATACTACGCAAATCACAAAAATTAGGTGCACTGAAATCCAAATGATATATTTTTAAATTTAATTTTTTAGACCGGCAAGATAAGAAAAGTCAAGTTATTTCAGATTATAACAATCCACAATAATCTGCGCCGCATTTTCTATTCCGATATTGCTTTTGATGCACAAATCGTATGTTGCAGTGTCTCCCCACTTATAATCCGAATAGAAATTGTGGTAATTTGCACGCTTTTTATCCATTTTTCTAATATAGTCCGAAGCGTCGGCTCTGGATATGTTTTCATATTCGGTAACGCGCGTAATTCGCAAATCATTATCTGCGTAAATAAACACATTGAATGTAGGAACTATATTTCGCAGTATGCTCTCAGAACATCTTCCTACAATAACGCAGGGCCCTTTTTTTGCAATATCTTTAATAATATCGCTCTGAATAGAAAAAATCCTGTCCCCAAGCGGCATCTCATAGTGTCCGCGAAAATAGTTATAATTATACGCTCCCAGTGACAAAGAATATAAAAGACTGTTTGTGGACTTTTCATCATAACTTTCAACCAAATCATGATCAAGTCCGCTTTTTTTAGATATTTCTTTAATTATATCCTTATCATAAAACGGAATGTTAAGCTTTTCCGCAACGGATTTTGCAATATATCTGCCTCCGCTGCCAAACTGCCTGCTTATAGTAATAACAGTATTTTTTTCCACCCTGAAGCGCCCCTTTACTGTAATAATAACACAAATATTTTTTATTTATTATAGCATTTTTTTATGTTTTTTACAAGTACCAAATTATTTTACACCTTTGATAATCTTGTAAATTCGCAATCAACGCCGGACCAAAATTAAATGGATAAAACTACACTAGTGTTACAGCACAAAAACAAAGCAAATTGCTTTCTTAAAATTATAATATTTTAAATGTGTTTTAAATGAATATACAAACTGCAAAAACATCTAAAATCAAAAAATCAGCTTGACAAAACCACTTTTTTTAAGTATAATAGCAACTGTCGCAAATTATTCTGAAACATACTTGTTTTTATAATAGTCAGATGTTTAATTACGGGGTGTAGCGCAGTTGGTAGCGCGCCAGTTTTGGGTGAGGTTGCGAGCGCTGCCTTTGGCAGAATAAGCGAGCATAACGAAGCGCAGCGGTCGACACGAAAACTTTCGCTCCAAGAATGTTTTCGGTCGGGAACCGCAAGAGGGTTTCTAAAACGGAAAAC
>CAKSDA010000052.1 GCA_934444895.1 uncultured Eubacteriales bacterium
CTCTTCAACATGCTGAAGTCCGGCAATAGCTTCAAGCAGTTCTCTTTGTCCGCTTCCCGCAATACCTGCAATTCCGAGTATTTCGCCTGAGCGCGCAGTAAATGAAACATCATCCAGAACCTTTATTCCGTCGCGATTCAGGCAGCTTAAGTTTTCAACCATCAGTCTGTCTGTAGGATTAACCGGGTCGGAGCGTTTAATATTAAGGGAAACCTTTTTACCAACCATCATTTCGGTAAGCTCGGCCTCGCTTGTTTCGGATGTTTTAACCGTTCCTATGTATTTTCCCTTTCTTAAAACCGAAACCCTGTCCGAAAGGGAAAGTACTTCATGAAGTTTGTGGGTTATTATGATGATTGATTTTCCATCGTCCCGCATGCGTCTTAAAACAGCAAAAAGCTTTTGTGTTTCCTGAGGGGTTAAAACTGCAGTCGGTTCGTCAAGAATAAGAATATCGGCTCCTCGATAAAGAACCTTAATAATTTCAACCGTCTGTTTCTCCGAAACAGACATTTCATATATTTTTTTCTGAGGATCAATTTCAAATCCATATTTATTGCATATTTCAGAAACCTTTGCGTTAACCTTTTTTAAATCAAACTTTCCCTTTTCATTAAGCCCTAAAACAATATTTTCCGAAGCCGAAAAAATATCAACAAGTTTAAAATGTTGGTGAATCATTCCGATTTTATACTCAAACGCGTCCTTCGGAGAGCGAATAACCGCCTCCTCGCCGTTTATGAAAATTTCACCTTCGTCAGGGTAATATATACCCGAAATCATATTCATCAGCGTGGTTTTTCCGCTTCCGTTTTCCCCCAAAAGGGAAAGAATTTCACCACGGCCGACAGAAAGGTTTACATCGCTGTTTGCAACAATGCTTCCGAACCTTTTTGTTATATTTTTTAATTCAATAGCCGGCTTGTCCACAAAAACTCCTGCCTTTCTTAAATTTGTGTCTTGCATTCCCAACCGTAATTACTACGCCGTAATTGCCTGTTGTAATTTCACCTGTAATTTTCATATAAATTTTTCATATTGCAATTACTGGCTGATTGTTATATGGAATTGCCCTCTTTAATTACTGTCCGTAATCACTGCCTGTAATCGCTGCCGGTTAACTACTGCCTGTAAAATCATGTATTTCACCCGGCACCGGCAGTAACAATTTTCCTGCTTTTACCGGGTGTTCGGTCAAAGGCGGCCTATTCCGGCAGGCCCTAATACTGTTCGGTTTTAAAAATAAAATTTCGTTTGTTTTTAAAACCGAATAGTATTAATTATTTCTTTAAAGTTGTTTCTTTAAAGACTTTAGGCGGAGCGCGAAACGCTCCGCCCAAATAAACATTATTTAAAATTATTCGCTGATACCGTCGATGTACTTAATGTCAAAGTAAGGAGCGGATCTTTTTGAAGACTCTGCGAAAACGCCGTTTTCGATAGCTTCTGTTTCAGGAACAAATTTGCCGTCGTCGTTAACATCGGCAATGTAAGAATCAAGCTTCTTGCCTTGATATGTAAATGTGCTGGTATCGAATACCTTTGTTTCGCCGGAGATAAGCTTTGCTTTAACTTCGTCAAGCTTTGCCTGTGTGCCTTCGGCTGCAACCTTTGTGTTGAGTTCTGTAAGCTCAACATAACCATCTTTAAGAGAACCGCAGAAATCTGTGGGGATTGTGCTTTTGTTGTTTACAGCGTCAATGATCATTTTGAAATAAGGAGCCCAATTTATTTTTGAAGAAATAATAGCTGTGTTCGGACCCATGGAAATTGTGCTGATGTTGTAAGCAATATTCGGAACGCCTTTTTCTTCGCAGGCCTTAGGAGCACCTTCGGAGTCGGCATGCTGGCTGATAAGAACGCAGCCGCCGTTGATGAGGTTGAGTGCTGTTTCTTTTTCTTTTGCAACATCAAACCATGAGTTTGTGTAAGAAACCTTCATTTTAACCGATTCGCATACTGAACGTGCACCGAGGAAGAAGGAAGTCATTCCGGAAACAACCTCTGCATAGTTGTAAGCGCCTACATAACCCATAACAGCCTTGTCAGCAGTTATTTTGCCGCTTTTGATCATTTCATTAATCTTCATACCTGCCGCAACACCTGCAAGGTAACGACCCTCGTAGATAGAAGCGAATGCATTGTGGTAGTTAGCAATTTTTTCTGTGTGAGCCTTTGTTCCTGTTGCATGGCAGAACTGAACATCCTGGAACTCTTTAGCTGCTTGAATCATATATGTTTCATGTCCGAAAGAATCTGCAAAAATAACCTTGCATCCGGCATCAACCAAATCAGCAGCTGCATTGTAGCAAGATTCGTCCTCAGCGATGTTTGTCTTGATAAGAACCTGACTATCGTTAAGGCCGAGTTCTTTCTGAACACTCTTGAGAGCCTGGATAAAGTTGTTGTCATATGTGGAGTTTTCATCATGCAGACAGATAAGACCGATCTTGAAATCCGAGTTTACATTTGCTGTTTTCTTTTCTCCACAGCCGGTAAGAGCCATAGTTGCAATCACCAAGACTGTTGCCATAATGGCAGAAATAAGTTTTTTCATTTTTTTCCTCCTAAAGATTAATGTTTATTTTACGAGCCAAACGGCATTCCGTACAAAAACAAAAACAGACTTCAAAAAAAGTCTGTTTGCCAATATAAACAATAACCGGGTACTGTAAACAAAAAACATTACACCTGGTGATTGTTAAACCAATAGTCGCATCTTTAAAGGCGTGCGGTAGAAACGTTTGAACCATTAATCACAAACTTATATTGGCAACACATATTCACTTTCGACAAGGTTATTTTAGCATCTACAGTTTTTTATGTCAACAATTTTTTAACAAATTTTTAATTTTTGTCACTTTTAACATAA
Source organism: uncultured Eubacteriales bacterium (assembly GCA_934444895.1). Taxonomy (GTDB): domain Bacteria; phylum Bacillota; class Clostridia; order Oscillospirales; family Acutalibacteraceae; genus UMGS1279. The sequence continues at coordinate 2,873 of CAKSDA010000052.1, forward strand.
TAAACAGCAACAAAATATTAATAATTGTAAAAGTGTTGCAGGCAGTCTGTTCGCTGTCTTTTTATTTGTTGTCTTATTTACCACCTTTTTATTGTTATTCATTGTCCGAAGATTCTCCCAAATTCTCCGCAATTTTTTTCAGCGCCGCCGCTCGGTTTGTTTCTTTTATTTTATAAAGAATATGCATAGGCTCTGTCGGCACTAAAACGGCACCTTCGCCTAGCCTTTTAATAATTCTTGCTATATTTTCATTTGATGCGTCACTGAAATAAAATTCAATTTCATCCTTAACTCCCTTGATTTCATAAATACCTAAAGCCTGCGCCGATCCCTTTAAAAGTGCTATGTCAATAAGTCCCAGCACTTCCTTAGGCGGATCCGAAAAGCGATCGCACAGCTCGTCGATAACATCCTGTTTGTCCTCGGCGGATTTTATGTCGGCTATTCTGCGATACATTCCAAGCCTTTGTGACAAGGAAGGAATATACTTCTCCGGAATATTTGCGCTTATATCAATATCTATAAGGCATTCCCTTTTTTCAACAACCGGCTTTCCCTGCTGCTCGCTTATAGCGTCGTTTAGCATGGCTATATACATGCTGTAGCCTACCGCTTCCATTTGCCCGTGCTGCTGTCCGCCCAGTATGCTTCCGGCACCTCTGATTTCGAGATCTCTCATTGCGATTTTAAAGCCTGAGCCGAACTTGGTATATTCTCTTATCGCCTCAAGTCTTTTTGTGGCAACCTCGCTAAGCGCCTTGCCGCGCCTGAAGCAAAAATATGCATACGCCCTTCTGCTAGAGCGACCGACTCTGCCCCTTATCTGATGCAGCTGCGCCAGCCCCATGCGATCCGCATCCTCAATAATAAGGGTATTGGCGTTTGGAACATCTATGCCCGTTTCTATTATTGTAGTGCATACAAGTATGTCGGTTTCACCGTCAAGCAGCCTTTTCCATGCCGCAGACAGTTCCTCCTCGCTCATTTTTCCGTGAGCCACATCCACTTCCGCTTCCGGTATCAGTTCTTTTAACCTTGCCGCGCAGCGGTTAATGCTTTCAACCCTGTTGTGAAGATAATAAACCTGACCGCCGCGGCGAAGTTCCCTTCTTATTGCCTCTGCCAAAACTCCGTTGTTTTGCTCCATAACATAGGTTTGCACCGGCTGCCTGTCCTGCGGGGCCTCCTCAATAGACGACATATCCCGTATTCCCGACATTGCCATATTAAGGGTTCTGGGGATCGGCGTCGCCGTAAGGGTTAAAACATCAACCGTTTTAAACAGACTTTTAAGCTTTTCTTTTTGAGCAACACCAAAGCGCTGTTCCTCGTCAACTATAACAAGTCCTAAATCTTTGAATTTTATATCGTCGGAAAGAAGCCTGTGAGTTCCTATAACTATGTCGGTTTCACCCCTTTTAAGCGAGGTGATTGTCTTTTTAATTTCAGAGGCTGTTCTAAAACGCGAAAGCATTTCTATTTTAACCGGAATTCCGGTAAACCTTTCGGTTGCCGTTAAATAATGCTGCCAAGCCAGTATTGTGGTCGGAACTAATATGGCGCACTGCTTTCCGTCGCATACGCACTTAAACGCCGCCCTCAGTGCAACCTCTGTCTTTCCGAAGCCTACATCTCCGCAAAGCAAACGGTCCATCGGAACTTCCCGTTCCATATCTCTTTTGATTTCATCAATTGCCTTCAGCTGATCCTCTGTTTCGTCAAACGGAAACTTTCTTTCAAAGTCGCTTTCCAGTTCCCTGTTGCCCGTAAAAGCATGGCCCTTGATTCTAAGCCGCTCGGCATATAACGCCGTAAGCTCCTTTGCCATGTTTTTTACAGCCGTTTTTACCCTTTTTCTGGTCTTTTGCCACTCGGAGGATCCCAGCTTGTTTAAAACCGGTCCGCTTTCAGAAGCTCCGCCTATATACCTTGAAACCAAATCAAGTTGCGTGACCGGCACATATAAAACGCCGCTTCCCCTATACTTTATTTTTATATAATCTTTAACCGTCTTGCCGGTTTCAATCCTGTGTATTCCGTCAAACTGCCCTATACCATGGGATATATGCACAACATAATCGCCGACCTTCAGCTCATCCAGCGAACTGAACACTTCGGCCTTGTTCCTTTTATGGGTTTTGTGCTTTTTGCCCCTTACAGGCTTGTATGATATTACTGTGAGCCCGGTTTTGTCAAATTCAACTCCGGCTGAAAGAGACGCCGGTATAACATATACTCCCGGCTCTTTTATATCATCATCCGGCATTGCGTAGCCGGGCATAATGGAGTTGTTTTCAAGCTGCTCTATAATTATCTTCGCGCTCTTTTCGCTGCCCGTAAGAATTGCCGCTCGGCTGCCGCTTTTTATTATAGAGCGAAGATCATCGGTTAAAACATCCATGCCCCCGGGCCAGCATGGCATTTTGCTTATTGTAAGATCATAACTGTTTTTAGGTGCGACCGGATATTTTCCGGAGCTGAAATTGTCGGCATAAATTGTTATGTTCTCTTTTATAATATGTTGCAGAACCTCTTCGCCTCGCCACAGATCACTGCACTCAGAAAGAATCATTGACTTTTCAACCGGTTCCCTCAGCTCATTTATACGCATTTCACCGAGATTTTTAAGCCTTGATGATATATTTCTGTACTGATAAATTACCGTAACAAAATCCTTTATATACTCCGTAATATCCCCTGCCGAGGCCATAATCGGTATATATCTGTCCGGATTTAAAAGGCTCCCGTTTTTCGCAGCTTCTATATCCGCTCCCAGAGTTTTCAGTATTTCGCCGCCCTTTTTTTCATGCTGCTTATATATTTTTTCAAGTCTCTGCAAAAAATCCTTGCTGTCGCCGAAAAACTCTGCCGCCGGAAGAATCAGGGCTTTTTCTAAACTTTCGCCCCTTCTTTGCGTTTCAATATCAAACTCGCAAATCGTGTCAATTTCATCGCCCCAAAGCTCAATCCTTATGGGATTTTCAAACTCCGGCGAAAAAAGATCCACAATTCCTCCGCGAACCGCAATCTGACCTATTCCGTCAACCTGATCATTTATTTCATATCCCATGTCGATAAGCTTCGAACAAAAATCTTTTATATTAAGCTCGTCCCCCGGGCGTATTTCAAATACCGATTTTTTAAGATATTCAGCCGAACATGCCCGCATGGTAACAGACTGCGCGTCTGCAAATACAATATCAAAGTCTCCTGAACACATCTTCCAAAGCGCCTTTATTCTTCTGTGTTCGTATTCTCTTGAAAATCCTATAGCACCGGATATATTGTAATCCCTTGCCGGCAAGACTACCGTTTTAAGTCCCATATTTTCAGCGTCTGCCGCCATAGCCATGCAATCGGCCTCTTTTTCAGCCAATACAAGAACCTTCTTGCCTGTCTTTTTAAAAGCAAAGGCCGAAAAAACGGTACACCCTATGTCGGACAGACCAAAAACCGCAACAGGGGAGTTTTTATCCTCTGTTACGGCATTTATTATCGTAACTGCTGTAGGAGCATTTTGAAGCTCCTTAATCATAAAATTCATTGTGATACCTCAAATGTTTTGCCCATGTCATTTTCACGGCAAAGGGGAAATGTGCGTACTGCGAATAAATATACTGTGTTTTGTATTTCGGCTTTGCATTTGCGTTTGCTTTTGCAAGGCAAAAAGCAAAAATAATCCAAATTCTGTTTTACGGATTTCTTTTTATTTAGTGTTACAGGGGTAAGCCGAACCTGACCAGAACAGCGATCCTTAGGCATTTTTAGGCTTGTCGTCTTTTGAGGGCGATAGCCTGTAATAATCAGTATTCCGTTATACCGATACCTTTCATCTTTTACCCGTTAAACTTATTCATTGCATATTCTGCGCCTTTTACTATTATAGCCTCTGCGGCGTCTGCCGCACGGTTTACAGCCGATTCGATTTCGGCGGCGTTTTCCTTTGGAAACCTGCCAAGTACCCATTTTTTTAAATCGTATTCCGGATTCGGCTTTTTGCCGACGCCTATTTTAATTCTGGGAAACTGATCCGAACCGCTTAAATATATAATGTTTTTTATTCCGTTGTGGCCGCCGTCCGAACCTTTTTTTCTAATGCGGATTTTTCCGATATCAAGTGAAATATCGTCAAAAATTACAATTACCCGTTCAGGGGGAATTTTATAAAATTTCATGGCTTCGGTTATCGATTGCCCTGAAAGATTCATAAAGGTTTGCGGTTTTAATATAAGACACCGCGACTCTCCGATTACGGCATCTGTAACTGTACCCTTAAACTTTATTTTGTTGCATTTAACTCCAAGTTTTTCGCATAATGAGTCTATGCACATAAAGCCCACATTATGCCTTGTCCCTTCGTATTCCCTCCCGGGATTTCCAAGCCCTGCAATAATATAGTCAAAATTTCCCTTGGGAGCTTTTGTAAATCCAAATAACATATAAAAACCTCTCATTTTTGGTGCGTAAATTTCATGCTGCAGCGCAAAAGCGTGAAGCCCCGGCAGTTGCGAATAACATATTTAGTGTTACAGGGATAAATCTCTGTTTACCTAAAATAGCCGCCTCTGCAAATTTTTCTGCTTATTTTTGCTTTACGCTTATTGATTAGGCCATATTCTTTGATTAGGCCATATTATCTGTAAGCAGCATAACGCCGGTAACCGCTGCCAGCGGCGCCGTCTCGGCTCTTAAAATGCGTTTACCGAGAGACACTGTTTGCGCTCCGGAGTTTTCGCACAGTTCGGTCTCTTTGGGCAAAAATCCGCCTTCCGGTCCGGTTATAATCGCTATTTTTTCGGCAGTGTTTTTTTCAGACATTATTTTTTTAAGGGATTTTCCGCCTGCCTCGTAAAAAAACAAAACCAAATCAAAATCCTTTATTTTGCTGCAAAAATCCGCAAAACTTTCAGCATTAAAAACCTTTGGTATAATTCCCCTGCCGCTTTGGCCCGCGGCTTCGGCCGCTATTTTTTGCCAGCGTTCTGCCTTGCGTTTTAGGGTTTTTGCATCCGGCCTTGAAACACAGTTAGAAGATATAAGCGGTATTATGCCAGTTACCCCCAACTCAACCGAATGTTTTATAACATCTTCAAGTTTATCCCCCTTCATAAGACAGGGACAAAGGGTAACCTCAATATTCGGTTCGCTTTTGGTTTTTCGAACTTGTTTTATTTCAAGATCCACACGCTGCGGTTCAGCGTTTGTTACGCTGCAAACATATTCCGTTTTGTTTCCGTCGCAGACAATAATTTCCTCTCCCGTTTTAATCCTAAGGGATTTTGTTATATGGGCGGCGTCGCTTGAATCAATATACGGTTCGTCCTTAAAATTTTCCTTAAAAAATCTCGGCATCAGATTTTGTCCTCTCCACCGGTATTCTCATTGTCAGAATTATGAGTACCATCGGCCTCGCCACTCTCATAATTGTTTGATTCATTTGTCCCGTCCGCCGAAATACCGTCCAAATTCACCGAAAATCCGCGGTTGAAATCGGCATCGCCGTATCCTATAAACATATCATTTTCTGGCTGTTCTTCGGGCTTTGCCTTTTTTTTGTAATCATTCAAATCCAAAGAGAGTGATTCCTCATCACCGTTATAGTACTCGTCGTTTTCCAAACTGTCGTGCACATACTGCTTTATAAGCATATCCCCTTCAGGATATACGGTTCCGGCGAGTTTGCCCTTTTTGTCCATAATAAGGCAGATTACTGCGTATACCACAAATACCGCAAAAGACGCTGCGCTTATCATTATTCCTTCTTTAAGGCCCGGGGTTTTATAGCTGAATGTTATTTTATTGTTTCCGGCTTTAGCCTCAACCGCCATAAACCCTTTATTAACTTTTTCAATTTTTACATTTTCGCCGTTTACATTTGCCGACCATCCGTCCTCAAAAGGCACAGCGAAGAATACAAGATTATCATTGGTGAGGGTAATATCCGCTTCAAATCCGTCTGATGTTCTTTTAAAATTATATGCAGAGCTGTTTCTTCTGGCCTTTGCGTCATTTTCAAGCGCCTGCGGACTACATTCGGCAGAAACATCATACTTATTTTCGGTCGTTTCGGCAGCAGCTGAATTGTCAGAACTCATATCCGACTGATTTGAACCCGGCACGGCGATACTGCTCTTAGCTGCGGTTGCAGTCTTAAGCGCATTTTCGCTTTGTGATTCGCCTGTATTACCCGTATCGGAAGCCGCGCTTTCGTTGGTTGCGTTAGAAAATGCGCCTGAATTCTGAGAATTGTTAAGGTAAGGCGATGCTGCAGGCAGGCTCTCACCGATTTTAGCGAGATCTTCCGCCGATTCTGTGTTTTCCGCAATTATATCTGCACCCTGCTCCTCGGCGGCAGTATCTTTATAAGACTGAGCGTCCTCAATATTTTTAAGATATTTACCGTATTTTTCTATCTGATCGTTTGTAAGCAAAATTGCCTTAACCATCATATTGGAACGATCCTTAGCGCTATGCTTGCTGCATTCGTCCTCTGTCATATAATATTCATAGGTAAAACCGTAAGGGATATAATTTTTATTTAAATAAATGTCATACCCCGTATCCTGCCTTATAAGTTCAAACCCCGGCATAAGTGTTTTACCGTCGTCATCGGTAAAATCCTCGCCGTCCTTTCTGGCAAGAAGATATTTTACTCCGAGCAGCGAGCGCGCGGCATAGCTGTCATTTCCCGGTCTGCTTGCAACTCCGCGTTCCTCGCCTACATAGTCCCAAAAATCGGTTACCGAAGTCGGAACTATAGAATGAAAAGCGTTTATTGAATCGTACCCTAAAAACATTCCGGTATTATCCACGCCATCGAAAACATCTATTCTGAAGGTGTTTTTATCACCCTCAAGGTCAACCTTGCCCTCAATAAGGCTGTCTATCATTACTTCTTTGGCGTCGTATGAATGGGACTTTCCGGTACCTACGAAATATGCGGAATATATTACCGAAATAACACATACAAACGCGGTGGCGGTTCTTACAAAAAGAATTCTGTCTTTTTTCTTTATTTTAAGCAGGAAGCCCAAAACAATCAGGGAAACGATTGATATTGCCGCCGTTGCTGTAAATCTGTAAAGATATATATCATCGGTATCTGTATAAAGCCCCCATTTTATAACCTTACCGTTTTCAATTTGCCGCGGGAAGAATGCCATTACAAGCGTAAATACCGCAGTTATTCCGAAGGTCCATTTATAAGGAGACGACCAGTCTATCTCAGTATCCTCTATACAGGTAACCGTTGCAAGGCACATTATGAGTATCGGCATGTAAAACCATCTTGCATAGTATGAAGAATTAAACATATAAAATGCGCTGTTAAGTATCGGAACCATTGCCATAAACAACATTATGCCAAGCAAACGGCGCATCCAGTTTCCTTTCTTCTGGCCGAAGCAGGCAAGCACGCCGACAACAGAGAAAAGCGGCAGCCACCCCCCAAGGGAGGACCATTTAACATCCGCATCCGGGAAGAATACCGGTCTTGCAGGC
>CAKSDA010000053.1 GCA_934444895.1 uncultured Eubacteriales bacterium
AGACGACAAGCCTAAAAATGCCTAAAGATCACTGTTTTGGGCAGGTTCGGCTTATCCCTGTTTGCCTAGTGTTACAGGACTTGAACCAGCCGCGGTTTCGCTCGCCGCCTTTTAGATTGCGGCTTTGCGTTCATTCTTGCAAGGCGCCAGCCTTGTTTTAAATTTCTCGCTTCGCCGAATAAAAAATTCGGCGGCAGAAACTTTTAACCTATCGAAACTAAAAATTTTGTTATAAGACGAAGCCGATAAAACGCAGGAATACTGCCGTATTTAGGGTTTTGAGGCAATGTATTATTCAAAATTTTGTTTCGTAGGCGTGACAGGTTCGAGTACTGTAACACTATATACTGGGGGTGAAAATGTGAAAAAGGTTTTATTTATAAAAAACGCGGCTATTCTTACTGCAACCGCGCTTATTTTGCGATGTATAGGAATATTTTTCAGGGTTTGGCTTTCTTCTGCCATAAGCGCCGAGGGCATGGGCCTTTATCAAATTGTAATTTCGGTTTATGTACTGGCTGGAACCTTTGCAACAAGCGGAATATGCACGGCGGTTACCAGAATTATAACCGAACGACTTGCGGAAAATGATCATAAAGCGGTAAGCAAAACCCTTAAAATATCGGTGTTGCTTTCATTTATAATAGCCGCTGCCACATCTCTTTTGATAGTTTCATTTTCCGATTTCATTTCGGTATATCTTATACAGGATGAAAGAGCGGCAACCAGTATAAGAATACTTTGCATAGGACTTCCGTTTATCGGAGTGTGCTCATGCCTTCGAGGGTATTTTATTGCTGCCAGAAGCACCGCTTTTCCTTCTGTTTGCCAGCTTTTCGAGCAGATAATAAGAATAATAATCATAGTATATCTTGTGGGGAAATTTGCCTCAAAGGGAATGGAAGCCACCGCTGCGGCAGTTATGTTTGGTGATGTTGCTTCCGAAGCAGGCGGCGCGGTTTTGCTTTATATTTTTTATAAAGCATCTTCAAAAAGAAAAAACTCAGAAAAGTCCGGGATTACGGGCAGAGGTATTTTAAAGGAAATTTTAAGAATATCCATGCCGATTTCGCTCGGAAGATATCTTCATACCGCTCTCAGAACAGCGGAAAACCTTATTACTCCGGTTTGCCTTTCAAAATATAATGTTTCAAAATCAACCGGCCTTACCCAGTTCGGCATGATTAAAGGAATGGCGCTTCCGCTGCTTTTGTTTCCGGCCTCACTGCTTACAGCAGTTTCAACTCTTCTTGTTCCGGAAATAACCGAATCTGCGGCAAAACAAAATAAAGCGGCAATAAAATATGCGTCGGAAAAGGTTTTTTATATAACATTTGTCATGTCGTTTATGATAGCAGGACTTTTCTTTACCCTTTCGGATGAAATAGGAATCCTTGTTTACAAAAACCCGGAGGTGGGATATATTTTAAAGGCACTGTCGCCGCTTATCCCGTTTATGTATGCCGATCTTATCGCCGACGGGATTTTAAAAGGCCTTGATCAGCAAAAGTTTTTATTCAGAAGCAATGTTACAGATTCGTCGGTCAGGGTAGTTCTTGTAATTCTGTTGGTTCCTAAAATGGGAGTTACGGGCTTTTTAGCGGTTATGCTTTTCAGCAATTTGTTCACCTCAATTATTTCGGTTTTCCGCATAGTCAAGGTAACGGGTTGCAAATTTAATATTCTTTCGCTTATTTTAAAACCTGCCGCAGCGACGGCGCTTTCCTCGGTTATAACAATGGCACTGTTTGAAAACGCCAAAACCAACCGACTTTTTTATACGGCGGTGGCAGGAGTTTCAGTAATCGCTATATATTTTATTGTTATGATATTAACCGGTGCTTTAAATATGAAGGATTCTGTTATTACACGCGAAATTGGCAGAAAAATAAAAACCAAAAAAGCGGCATAGGCTGCCGCCTTGTGAAAATGAACGCCGGTCAGGGCGAACAGGCCGAAAAAGGCGGCAAGCGAAACCGTAATCGGCTTCGTAACCGGCTTAATGATCAAAACCCATACCTGTTTGGCACCTTGCAAAAAACGAAAGAGTAATGCAAAAACTTAAAGACTCGAAAGGACCGGAATTTATAAAAAAATTACGGCGGCCGCAACCGCTGCAAATATAACAGCCGCCGTAAAAAGAATTAAGCGCCTTTTTCTTATGGCAGCCCTCCTGCGAGCGCCTTTTATGCCCTTAACGCCAAAGGGTGAATAACTCATGCTTTTAATAAGTCTTAAGGCCTCTTTTTCAAGTTTTTCCGAGGATAGATTTGCAAATTCGGGTTTTACGAATATAATTATTTTTTCAAAATAACGATTTTCGGTGTTATTAACTTCAATAATCGATCTGTTTGTACCTCGCAGCATATAAAATTCCTCCGATGTCATTGTGTCATTTAAAGTTTTGGCAAAAATAAAAAATTTATACAATTTGTATTTATTCGAATTTTTTAAAACGGTGGTTAACTCGGTGGAAAACTATAATAACTCGGGAATTTTTAAGCGAATATCGTTATAAAAATAACTATATTTTTTAAAAAAATGTTACGAATTGTAAAATTTTTAAAAATAATAGCATAAAACTTTATTTAATGTCGAATATATGATAAAATATTTTTTGCGGATAATGCGAATTAAATTTTTGATGGGTTCTTGTGTTTTTATTGTTAAAGTGTTGCCTTCGGTAGGACGAAATACCGGGTAAACGGCAATTTTTCCGTCATTTCATATCCTCAAAGCTTAAAATACACCGGTATTTAAAGGTTTGCATATATCAGCATAAAACATGGCGGTTTCGGAGATGATTGTTTGGGAAATTATGTTTATAAGGCCGACAAATGGTTTAACCTTGCACAAACTTTGGATTGCGGACAGGCTTTCAGATGGAAACAGTGCAGTGACAATACTTTTGAGGGAATAGCCGGAAATAAGTATCTTAAAGTAAGTCAGGACAAACACGAAATTACCTTTTATAACACAACAAAAGAAGAGTTTGAACTGGTATGGAAAAAATACTTTGATTTTGACAGGGATTATAATGAAATTTTAAGTCGTGCCAGGCAGGACAAACTCCTTTTAAAAATAACGGATTTTTGCGGAGGAATCAGGGTTTGTAATCAGGACCCATGGGAAACGCTTTGCTCATTCATTATATCCCAAAACAATAATATCCCAAGAATAAAGGGAATTATAGAAAGACTTTGCGAAAAATTCGGCAAACCGATTTACGGCGGATATTCATTTCCCAAGGCCGAAAAAATTGCAGCCTGCAGCCTGGATGATCTTGCCGACTTAAGATGCGGGTTCAGGGCAAAATACATTTTAGATGCCGCCGAGAAATGCACCGGGCAGATAGACCTTGAAGTGCTTAAAAAAGTTGATATAGATAAAGCAAGAGAAATGCTTATGGAAATAAAGGGAGTGGGTCCCAAGGTTGCGGACTGTACACTTCTTTTCGGACTGGGATTTAAAAACGCTTTCCCTGTGGATGTTTGGATAAAGCGCGCAATGGCATCCCTTTTTAAAGACGGACTTCCGGCTAACCTTGCCGACTGCGCCGGAATAATTCAGCAGTATATTTTTTATTATGCACGAACGGAAAAAATTTTTTAAAATATCAAACCAAAGCAAAGTCGCAAACCAATTTGCCCCTATCGAGTGCAGCACAATAAAAGCAAATTTACAAAATATTTTCAAATGGTCTTTATTTTTTAACAAATATATTGTATAATAACTAAAGTTATGGGAATTGTTTTCCGTAGCATGCAGGCTCTTGACAGTTAAACCCCGCACGCATTATAAGTGCCTAATTTCCGGCTTTTGTCTTAAAACCCTGAATACGGCACCTTGCAAAATAATCGCAAAGCCGCAATCGCAATATAATAAGCAGCAAGTGAAACCGTGCGTTGTTCAACTATTAAAAGCTTAAACAAAATTATGGAGAGTGAAATATATGCCACTTGTAAACACAAAAGAAATGTTTAAAAAAGCCTATGACGGCGGATATGCTATCGGTGCATTTAATGTTAATAATATGGAAATTATCCAGGGAATCACCGAAGCCGCAAAAGAACTTAACGCACCGGTTATTCTTCAGGTTTCCGCAGGAGCCAGAAAGTATGCAAATCATACATATCTTGTAAAACTTGTTGAGGCAGCTGTTAAGGAGACCGAACTTCCGATCGTTCTTCATCTTGATCACGGAGACTCTTTTGAGCTTTGCAAGAGCTGTATAGACGGCGGCTTTACATCTGTTATGATTGACGGATCACATTACGATTACGAAGAAAATGTTGCCCTTACCAAAAAGGTTGTAGATTATGCTCATAAATTCAATGTAACCGTTGAAGGCGAACTCGGTCAGCTTGCCGGTATTGAGGATGATGTAAATGTTGCGGCTGAAGACGCCAGCTTTACAAATCCGGATCAGGTATACGATTTTGTAACACGCACCGGGGTAGATTCGCTTGCAATAGCTATCGGTACAAGCCATGGCGCATATAAATTCAAACCCGGTCAGAAACCGCAGCTTCGTTTTGATATTCTTGAAGAAGTAGGAAAAAGACTTCCGGGATTCCCCATTGTGCTTCACGGCGCATCTTCGGTTGTTCCTGAATTTGTTGAAATGGTAAATAAATACGGCGGTAAAATGCCTGATGCAATCGGTATTCCGGAGGATATGCTCCGCAAGGCTGCCACAATGGCGGTATGCAAAATCAATATCGACTCGGATCTCCGTTTGGCAATGACAGGAGCCGTTCGCAAGCATTTTGCAGAGCATCCGGATCACTTTGACCCAAGGCAGTATTTAGGCGACGGCCGCAGTGCAATAAAGGGTATGGTTGAACACAAAATTAAGGATGTTTTGGGCTGTAACGGAAAAGCATAATTCGGTATATTAATAAACATAAAATTAATATCAGGTCGATTTATACTCTTCCTGCTTATTTGATATCCGCAGGTTTTAATAAGACCTGCGGATTTTTAAATGTTTACGATATGTTCATAAAATCGGGTAAACATAACAATAATATAGCAGTAGCATATTAATTAGACCGATAGAAGTCGGTGATACCTGTAATAAAAGGAGCATAATTACTATGGATGAGAATAAAGATAAAGACAAAAACATAAAGCAGGAAAGCGTACCTACCGGGTTTGATTCTGCCGACAATATTACGGGAAATGAATCAAAAACCGAAGGAACATTTACTCCGAACGAGATATTTAAAAGAAACGCAAAGGACGAAAACGACGGATATACGGTAACTCCGAACGGAGGATATTATACCGCAGGTCCGGGAAAAAGCCGCACGGAGGATGCAAAGCCTATTAATGAAGACGCAGACGAAAAAGCAAAAAAGGCTTCAAAAACACCGGATTTTATCCCAAGCGGAACATACAGTTATTCCGCGGCAAAGGGCAATATGCCGGACAGCGCATATAATACCGCAGATGTTTCAGGTAAAAATCCGTCTGATAATTTTCATGAAAATAGCGGTTTTGAGGATAACGGCTCAAACATAAACGAAAATATAAAGCCCAAAGCCGAAAAGAAAGTGAAAAAGGTAAGGGCAAAAAAAAGCAAAGAAACAGGGCCGAAATACAGCGCAGGAGTAATAATTGCTTCGGCTGTAATTGCGGCAGTGCTCGGCGCCGGAAGCGCTCTTGGAGTTTTGTGCCTTGGAAAGTCCTCACAAAATGCAACGGTCGAAACTTCGTCGGAGACTTCCTCTACACAGGGCTCAATTTCAAAAATAAATGTTGATGAAACCGTTAATTCTTCTGTTGAGGCGGTAGCAAAAAAAGCGGGCCCCAGCATTATAGGCATACGCACTACTGCGGCCGTTACAAACTTCTTCTTCGGAAGCAATGAGGAAACCGAAGAGGGCTCAGGAATAATTTATTCGGCAGACGGATACATTATCACAAACTATCATGTTATTCAAAGCGCAGTTGAATCTGCAAATTCAAAGGTAGAGGTTTTCCTCCCTGAAGATACCAAAACCGCCATAAACGCTACGGTTGTGGGATACAATATTGCGTCGGATCTGGCAGTTGTAAAAATTGATAAAAAGAACCTGACCCCGGTAGAGTTTTCGGATTCCGACAAGCTCAGCATTGGGCAGTATGTTGTTGCAATAGGCAACCCCGGCGGACTTGAATTTATAGGATCGGTAAGTTCCGGCGTTATAAGCGGACTTAACCGTACAGTAACGGTGGGAACCGGAAACAAAATGTCGCTTATTCAAACCGATGCAGCTATAAATCCGGGAAATTCAGGCGGCGCACTTGTGGATTTAAGCGGAAAACTGGTAGGCGTTAACAGTGTTAAGCTTGTCAGCACAGGCTATGAAGGCATGGGATTCGCAATTCCGTCAAACACGGTTAAGAAAATTTGTGACAACATTATAGCAAAACAAAATGATCCTACTCCGTATATCGGAATACAAATAAGCGAAAGCTATACTGCAGCACAGCTTAATGCACTGGGATATCCTTCAGGCGCAGTTGTAGTAAGCGTTGTTGATGGCGGACCGGCAAGCGAAAGCGGAATTAAACGCGGAGATATTATAACCGAGTTTAACGGAAAAACAATCAACAGCTATTCTGAGTTCGACAGTGCAATTCTGGCCTGTAAGCCGGGAAATTCCGTAACGGTAAAACTTTATCGTTCAGGAAGATTCTATTCAACCAATGTTAATGTAGAATCCAATAACGCACAGTAAATTCAGCAGATAAAAACAAAACAGAGGACATTATCTTAAAAATCGGATAATGTCTTCTTTTTTTAAAAAAGCATTTTTTCTAAAACCTCTGACCATTTTTAAAAATCGGAAAACCGGACAAAGGTATATTAACGCAGATCAAATGAACCTTTACGGTTGACGAACACCGTAATTCTGTGTTATACTGAAAGGCACGGATAATATACTGGATAGTACACCGTTCTATAATATAGCCGGAAATATAGCCGGACAATATAACCAAATTATAAAAACAGGCGCAGCTTGCAAAAGCGGGTGATATCATATGGCAGGAGAAAACGCAGTAAGGCCTAAAGGATTTAAAAAAAAGGTTGAAAATTTTTGGTATTATTATAAATATTATTGCATTATAGGAATTTTTCTTTTTACGGCACTTGTGGTTGTGATGGCCCAGTGCAGCAGAAGACCGAAATATGATTATAAAGTTGTTGTAACAACAAATTCAGCAGATTTCACCTCTATACAAATTGAAACGCTGGGGAAAAAGCTTGCAGCCTACGGAAGGGATATTAACGGTGATGGCAGCGTAAATGTAAGCGTTGTGGATTGTACATATAACATTAAAGAAACCACATATGAAATGATGATGGCAAAAAAGCAAAAGCTTCAGTCAATACTCACAAGTGAGGCAGGAGTACTTCTTATTATTTCGGATGAGGGTAATTATGACTGGATCAATTCAATAACTTCCGGCGGTTTTATGGAAAATGTGGGGCTTCCTCAGGGGGACGGTAAATACTTTACTTTAGAGGGAACAAAATTTTTGAATTCCGTTAAAGAGGAATGCGGCAAAAATTGCAGTTGGCCTAACGATTTACGCATATCCCGCAGAATAGTTAAGGGAACCCTTATTGAAAAAGATAAAAATATAAAAGAGCTTGCCCAAAACAGCGACGAACTGTTAAATAAATTAGTTGCTGAAAACAGATAATATTTTCCCGAAAGGACAGATAGTATGTCAGGACATTCCAAATGGAGCACAATTAAAAGAAAAAAGGAAAAAACCGATCAACAAAGAGCAAAGGTTTTTACTAAAATCGGAAGGGAACTGGCGGTTGTTGTAAAAACCGGCGGGGCGGATCCCAATGTCAACAGCAAATTAAAGGATGTAATTGCAAAAGCCAAAGCTGCAAATGTACCTAATGACAATATTGAAAGAATTATAAAAAAAGCAGCCGGGGACGGCGACACAAATAATTATGAGGATATTGTTTACGAGGGATACGGTCCGTCAGGGGTAGCGGTTGTTGTGGAAGCACTTACCGATAACCGCAACCGTACGGCAGGCGATCTCCGCCATTATTTTGATAAATTCGGCGGCAATATGGGTCAACCCGGTTCGGTTATGTTTATGTTCAGCAGACAGGGTATTATTCTTATAGATTCCGAGGGCCGTGACGAAGATGAAGTTATGGAAGCCGCACTTGAAGCCGGCGCAGAAGATTTTAATACCGGAGACGGTATTTTCGAAATTGCAACAGCTCCAAACGATCTCGGAACGGTAAGAGACGCACTAGAGGCAGCCGGATATAATTATATTTCGGCAGAGGTTGCGTATATTCCGTCAACCACAACCGTCCTTACGAATCCTGAGGATATTGAAAAGATGGAAAAGCTTATAGATATCCTTGAAGAAAACGACGATGTTCAAAACATTTGGCACAACTGGGAAACCCCGGAAGAGGAATAAGCCTTTGTGTCAACCTTAAATTTAAGCTCTGCTGTTATAATTTTGTAAGCTTATGGCTTTGCAAGTTTAGCGGCAGAGCTTAATTTTTAAAAATCGCACAAATGTTCTTGAAAGAATGACTAATATATGTTAAACTAAATAGTAGATTAAATGTTTTTACATTAAGCGGCAGTTTGTCCGCTAAAGTCGGTGCACCTATATGGAGCAGCGCTTTATTAAAAATACAAAATTTTGGGAGGCGTTTTTTTGGGCGTAGATCTTACACCAAAACAGTTTAGTGTATATAAAGTTATTGAAAAGGCAGCAACCAGCGGTTATCCGCCTACGGTAAGGGAAATATGTGCATCCGCCGGTATCAAATCAACCTCTACAGCCCACAGAATTCTTGGAATCTTGGAGGAGAAGGGATATATAGAAAGAAATGCCGGAAACTCAAGAGGAATTCGCCTTAAGGGTATGCAGCCTACCTCACAGGTTCCGGTAATGGGAAAAGTTACGGCGGGAGAGCCTATCCTTGCGGTGGAAAATATTGAGGATTATATTCCTTATCCCTCTAAGAACCCGGACGGACTTTTTGCGCTCAAGGTGTCAGGGCTCAGTATGCGCGATGCCGGCATTTTAGACGGCGATATAATTATTGCCGACAAGCAGAGCACTATTAGCAAAGGCGATATTGTTGTTGCTATGATTGAAGATGAAGCTACCGTAAAAAGGCTTGGCTTTGAACAGGGCGAGCCGGTATTGTATCCGGAAAATCCGGATTTCAGTCCGATACGTGCAGAAAAAATCGATATTTTGGGCAAGGTGATCGGCAGCTTCAGAAAGTACTGATAGACGGCGGTCAAAACAAAATGAGGCAAGTTTAACGGGGCTTTAAAAAATTCAGGAAAAGTCTTCGGCACCGTTTTAAAGCCCCCAAACTGAAAACTGTTTTAAAGACATTAACTTATATTTTTGCCGGAGGTAATGCAGTGATTAATGAGAACAAAAAACGATACGCGCTTTTAGATGAGTTTCGCGGGTTTATGGTTTTTTGTATGATTTTTTTCCATGGATTTTATGTGGTTTATGATGTTTTTGAGTATGAAATATTTAATGATTTTATAAACTTTTTCATGCCGGCAGAACCGTTTTTTGCCGGTGGATTTATTATGCTTTCGGGTGTTATGTGTGGTTTTTCAAAATCAAATATTAAAAGGGGCGCGGCAGTTACGGTCATTGCTGCCGCTGTAACTGTGGTAACGGTAATTGCAGCTCCCTATATCGGAGAAATACAAATATATTTCGGAATACTGCACTTGCTTGGAATTTCAATGCTCTTTTGCGGCATTTTTGACTTTGCCTTAAAAAGAATACCAAAATGGTTCGGACTTTGTTTTAACGCCGTTTTGTTTGCGGTTGGGTATTTTGTTTTCGATCTTCAAAACGGGGGTCGATCTCCTAAAATCGCAATACCCGGCGAGCTCTATGAAAATGGATATTTTTCGTTTTTGGGGATAGCCGGTGAAAACTTTTCTTCGGCAGACTATTTTCCCATATTTCCCTGGATATTTATTTTTATTTTCGGATACTATCTTTACAAATTTAATATAATACAAAATCACGAAAAATTATTTTTGCCTGAAAGAGTAAAACCGCTTGGATGGCTTGGCCGGCATGCGCTTGCCATATACATTATTCATCAACCGGTATGTTATGCTGCAAGTTATCTTATAAAATATCTTTTAAAGATTTAAAAGTAGGATATTGATTGTCAAACCTGCCCAAAACAGCAATCTTTAGGCATTTTTAGGCTTGTCGTCTTTTGGGGGAAGTCAGCCTTGCGACATTCTCCGCACCCAAAACTGCCTTAAATTTCATCCGTTTTGGGTCGAAGATTTTTTAAACTGATATATTTTTTACAGGGC
>CAKSDA010000054.1 GCA_934444895.1 uncultured Eubacteriales bacterium
AACTTTGTTATGAAGAGAAAAATTTAATAGGCTTTTTATACGGTAAAATTGACCATCCCAACCATAAAGGATTTATTAAAGTTGGGTACGGTTACATAATGGAATTTTATGTGTTACCTGAATTTCGCCGTAAAGGATATGGCAAACAGATGTATTCACATTTAGAAAAATTGTTAATAACGGACGGTGCTAAGGGTTTTTATTTAACATCAGACCCTGTTACCGGTAAACCGTTTTGGTTGGCTTGCGGGTACAAGTGCACAGGCGAAATATCTCCCGAAAACAATCAGGAAATATATGAAAAGAGAGCATAAAAATGTTTCATTTTATGAACCTTGAGCCGTCTGCTTTTTTTAAAATTGCAGACGGCAATAAAACAATCGAACTGCGGCTGAATGATGAAAAGCGGCAAAAAATCAATATCGGTGACAGGATAGAATTTCGTTGCAGTGAAATAAATTCTATTATTTTTGCGGAGGTTATAAAGATGCATAAATTTCCCGATTTTGAGCAGTTGTATAAGGCTTTGCCCTTGGAGAAATGTGGGTATTCCAAAGACGACTTAAAAACAGCGCACTACACGGATATGGAAAAGTATTATACAAAGGAGCAGATTGAAAAATATGGTGCATTGGGAATAGAACTCCAAAAAATCAATGCGATCGTAGATGTAAAAGCAAGCCTTTTTGATTCCGAAGTTCTAACGCTTCTTGCACCGAGTGTCTATGATCCTACACCGGAGCGCTTAAAACGCAGGGCAGAAAAATACAAGGCAGACAAAAATGTTTTTGTATATGCCTGCAAAACAAACGGAGTATACACAGGTATTGTTGTGTTCGAAGTGGAAAACGGCACTGCCGAGATTTTGAATATTTCAGTGAAATACGAATACCGCAAAAAAGGTATCGGTCAAAAGTTTGTTGACTTTATTTTATATCAATTCCCGGCAGATGTTATCATAGCCGAAACCGATGACGAGGCGGCCGGGTTTTACAAAAAGTGCGGATTTTCAGTTACACCGACCGAAAAAGTCGGTGGTACAGAACGGTATTTTTGCAAATTATCCGCTGTTGCCGAACATTATAACCTACTAATTGAAGAAAACAATGACCCCGTGCGCGACCCGGAACCGCTGCGAAAATATATGGACAAATGGGACGGTAAGCAGTTTATTGATTCGTTACAGCTGACAAAAGAAAAATCCGTGCTTGAAATCGGTGTGGGCACAGGCCGGCTTGGCACTCAAACGGTGCCCGAATGTCATAAATTTTTCGGCATTGATATTTCACAAAAAACCATAAAACGGGCAAAGGAAAATCTGAAAAAGCACAGTAATATAATGCTCATTTGCGGAGATTTTATGAGCTATGATTTTGAACGCAAATTCGATGTGATTTACTCTTCCCTCACCTTTATGCATTTAAAGGACAAGCAAGCGGCGATCAATAAAATAAAGTCGCTGTTAAACAACGGCGGCCGATTTGTGCTTTCCATAGACAAAAACCAAAGTGATACCATTGATTACGGCGCACGGAAAATTAAAATTCACCCCGACCACAAAGAGGATATTATGAGATATATCAATCAAAGCGGAATGGAAATTACCGAAACCATTGAAACCGAATTCGCCTATGTTTTTATTGTTGCAAATAACAAAACGCATAGTTGAGAAATGCTAAAATAATCGGTTATTGAAATTGGCACTTATACAAAATACAATATAAGCATAGGAGGGTATTATGGATGAACGATTTTGGAAAACGGCTGAAAGATTTAAGAAAATCAACAGCCACAACACAGGAACAATTAGCGGTTGCTTTGGGTATTTCCTATCAGGCAGTATCTAAGTGGGAAAACGGAATTGGACTTCCGGACATTTCTCTTTTGCCGGGAATTTCAAGCTTTTTTGGGGTAAGTACCGATTGGCTGCTTGGAATTGATGCTAAATGTTCCGACAAAGTTATTGAGAATGTACTTAGCGAAGTGTTTCGTTTAAAACATATTGCAAAAGCGACGGAAGGCATTGAGCTTATAGAAAAAACGCTGAAGACTTATCCTAACAACCATCAACTGCTTGCAGAGTGGGCAGAGCTTAGTGTTAGCACCTTTGAGCCGAACTGCGAAAAAGAGAAGTGGCTGAAACAAATTGAAGATAAAACCAATATTGTATTGCGTGATTGCGCGGACGATTATGTTCGGTATAAAGCAAAATTAGCGCTGACCCTTGCTTATTCTTTCTGTGGAAAAAGAGAAAAGGCCGAAAGACTGTGCGATACTTTCCCTGATAAAGCTTATTCAAGAGTAGAAATGCATTCCATGACTGCCATGCCGAAAGAACGGATTAAGTACAAGCGCACCTGTATATGTTGTGACCTTGAAAAATTACTTATAGATATTTTGAGTATTACAAAACACCACTACTGCTTTGCCGACCCAAATGAAGCAATACCGATTTGCAATATTGCCATGAACATTATAAACACAGTCGGTAATGAAGGCTTTTTGATCGGTTATTCTGCAGAAGTGTATAGCGACCTTGCAAATTCATATGCCAAACTAAAAGATAAAGAAAATGTTATTACAAATGTCAAAAAAGCATTCGAAGAGTATTTATCGCTTGATTATATCACTTATAATGGTGACTACCACTATACCTCGCCATTGCTTAAAGGAGAAATTTTTAACAAGGAAAAAATGGAGTACTATGCGCCTATTTCTGCAACAGAAGGCTATATTCAAATAATTTCCCAAAGGCGTTCGTATGATTGGCTGAAAAATGACTCTGACTTTGTAGCACTGCTCGAAGATATGAAATCAAGAGCCATTCCTTATTCTGGCGGGAATCCCGCCCGTTAAAATGATTCAAATGCCGCCTGTTTTCTGCAGGCGGCAGAAAGGCAAGGATCTTTCCAATCGCAGGTTGGAAAGATCCAATATCTGCGTTATTGATTAAAGGCATAGCGGTATTTACAATATAAGTGTAGCTACAAGAAAAAATTTTTAGGAGGGCGAAATATGGAAAGTTTAAAGCTTTATGATACCATTTCGTTTTACAGAAAAAGACAGGGGCTCACGCAGGAGGAATTGGCAAAAAAATTAGGCGTGACCAATCAATCGGTATCAAAATGGGAGTCGGCGCAGTGTTGTCCGGATATTGGACTATTGCCGGCACTTGCCGATATTTTTGAAATAAGCATTGACGAGCTGTTCGGACGCAAAAACGAAAAAGAAATTCACTATGACCTTTGCTCCGAGCTCCCTTGGAGTGATGATAATACCATTCGGGTTTTCAGGACTTTGGGAAAGAAAATTTTAGAATCTACCGACGAAAACGGTTGGATCAATGTCGCCTTTCCGAAGGACTGTTATAAAACCGACGGACGTTTTTTTAAGGTTGAAGTTATGGGCAATTTAAACTGTGACACGAGCATTAATGGAGATGTTGTTTGTCATAAAAACATTGAATGCAACGACATCAACGGCGATGTCAAAGAGTGCCGCGGTAATGTTTCCTGTGCGGGAGATATAAATGGCAAAGTGAGTTGCGGGAATAATGTGACTTGTGGAGATAATATTTCTGGCAATGTCAGCTGCGGAAATAATGTGACTTGCGGAAAAAGCATTGAAGGCGATGTGGACTGCGGCGGCAAGGTTGAATGCAAGGAAATTAAAGGCAATGTTGAATGTCATGGCGACATTATTTATAAATAAAATGCAAATTCATACCTAACCAACCTCAAAACTTTCCGACTATATAGGCGTAATGATCATTATGAAATTTAAGGTGCGAAATGAAAACAAACGAAATACTAAAGCTGATTGGTGATAAAGAGTTTCTTGATAAAATTTATCAATTCTCTTACCGAAGATGTAACACTTCTTATGAGGCGGAGGATCTATGCTCGGATATCATTCTCGCTGTAATATCCGCCGTACATAAACAAGAACGCATTGAGAATTTTTATGCTTTTGTATGGACTGTTGCGCGCAGAGTTTATGCCGATTACTGCGAAAATAGAAACAGTGTACGGCAAACAATCAGCATGGAAAACGGTGATTATGCAATCGCGGCAAAAGAGAATGAAATTGATAGTTTTATCGAAGAAACAGCCGAGCAGGAACAAATAAAGAAAATTTTCGCGGAAATTTCTTTTCTGTCCAAAGATTACCGAGAGGTCATGGTACTTTACTATCTTGATGAAATGAAGGTAAAATATATAGCAAAAAAGCTCGGTATCAGCGAAACCACCGTAAAACAGCGTTTGTTTTTTGCACGAAATACCGTCAGAAAAGAGGTTGAAACTATGAATGAAAGAAATTTATCCTTAAAACCGGTGTCGTTGGCGTTTATCGGAACGGGAAATCCCAGCGGCAACGATCCAAGAACAAAAGCAGAGCGAATCTTATCGCAAAATCTTGTTTACGCCTGTAAGGATAAAGCAAAAAGTGCCAAGGAACTTTCCGATGAGCTTTGCGTGCCTATGCCATATATTGAGGATGAACTGGAAATTCAGTTAAAAGGCGAAAACGGCAGTTACGGGCTTTTGCGCAAAATGGGCGACAAGTATATTTCCAATGTGATTATTGTAGAAAACAGTGAGTTTGACGAGGCAGGAAAAATCTATACGAAGCATTTAGACGAGCTGTGTGAAAAGCTGAAAAATCACTTGCAATCGCACCGCGAGGAATTTTTGAATTTTCCCTATTTAAGCCGCCAGACCGATTTACGGTTTATTCTTTGGACGCTGATCAGTGAATCGGTCTGGCACCTTAAAGAGCGTGTGAACGAAATTCTTGAAACAGAGTTTTTCAAGGGGATTGAGTTACCCCATCGGAAATTCACGACCGTTGCCATTGCCGCCCCGTATGGCACATCTTGCAGTGCTCGCTTTTACGGCTGCGACGGCAACGAAACGCACGATTTCTGTGGCTATTCTTATGTTTTTATCCGCAATATTTACGGCAGAAGAATGGATCGACATTTTTATTGCGGAGAGAAGATTGCCAATGAAGAAAGGCTCCGTTTGACCCTAAAAGCAATCGGTGGAATGGATATAAATACGCTTGACAAAACGCAAAAGGAAATCGCCGCGAAATCGATTGAATGCGGTTTTTTAAGAAAAAGCGGAGAGTTTTTAGAGCCGCGAATCGTTGCGATTGAACAAAAGAACTGGGAGAATTTCCGCAATCTTCTTCGTGGGTACTATGATTCTACTGAGGATATTGCAAAAGAGATTGCCGCCGAACTGCACGCTTACATGGTTTCGCATATTCAAAAGCACCTTTTAAACGAATACAAATCATATAACCTATTGGTTGCAGGCATCAACCTTTTAAATGATCTGATTGAAAGGTGCATTGCCGAAAATCTGTTAACAGAGCCTCAACAAAGAATCGGTCCGGAGGGTGTATTGCTGGTGGTTGAAAAATAATCTATGTTTTAAGAGTAGGTTTTTCAATTATGTGCTACAAAAATCAGAAAACTTCACCACTGAATAAAGGGCATTCAAATAATCGGCAGGAAATTTTCAATTTTGAGAACACATAAGAGAATTATTGTATTCTTGTTTGGCACAATCAAACAATCCGCTATTCATATTGAATATAACGAATTATTTCAAACATTTATCGGCAAAACCGAAACCAAACTTTTCACTCCGCACCTATAGGATAGAGGAAAAATTTTTGATTTAGGTAGGCTGGCGATAGTTGACCCCGACACGCCACAAATAATAATTGTAGCGTAAAAATATGAGAATTTCTACCGTTTTTTCAGTTTGACTTTAAAAAAATCCGAACCCTTCACCGGTAGGTGTTGGGTTCGGATTTGTACTGTTTGGTGCGGATAACAGGAGTTGAACCTGCACCGAGTTGCCCCGACTAGAACCTGATGGTAACGCCACCTCGGTGAAATTTGAATTACAAGTAATTCAAATTTAGTTTTATTTCGTTCCAAATAAAATTCGCATAAAATCACGCCTGCCGTAAAGTATACGAACAATATACACAGTTTCATTCTCCACGCGGTAAAATGCGGTATAATTGCCGCATACAAGATAGCGGTAATCCGTTTCTATGCCCACCGCTCCCGAAAGCGGAGCGCCGGAATTCGGAAATTCCGCCAACATACGAATATTTTTAAGGATTTTGCTTACCGTGTTGTTTGCTGCCTGCTCGCTTAAAAGCTCATCTGTAATGTAGGCTTTAGTTTGTTGTAAATCCTTTACGGCTTCGGGTGAAAATTTTATTTCAGCCATTTGATGCACCTAAAAGACTTTCAACCTCTGCAATATCTGCCCAGCCCTTATCTTTTCCGGACTGTTCACCCCGTGCCAATTCACCCATAAGCTTTAATACAGCCTGCGTTTTTTCGTATTCTTCCATATCTACAATGGCGTATTTCCCTCTGCCGTTTTTGGTAAGAAATACTGGCTCGCCGACGGCAATATCACGCAAGACCTCATTATAATTTCTTAAATCCGATACAGGTTTAATATTCGGCATAAAAGCCACCGCCCTTTCTGCTGTAAATATTATACCCTAATTCTTCGTAAAATGCAACAGCAATTATAGAAATAAACTTAATCAATGCAAAATATAATTCTTTATTTGATAGTCCGATTTTATTAAAAATTATATTTTTAAAGATTTTAGACCGTTTGGATTTAATTCAAATCTTGTGTATAATATGTCTGTCAAATCAATATTTTTTATTTCCAGATATTCATTTTGATTGTCACAAGCAATATAAAATCTAAACTCATGTTGATAACTATATTTTAT
The DNA here is from genome assembly GCA_934444895.1 of uncultured Eubacteriales bacterium. Taxonomy (GTDB): domain Bacteria; phylum Bacillota; class Clostridia; order Oscillospirales; family Acutalibacteraceae; genus UMGS1279. The sequence continues at coordinate 6,784 of CAKSDA010000054.1, forward strand.
ATCCTTCTCAAATATGATTTTATATAGTCCATTTTGTCCATTTTTGTTCATCGTATGTTCACCCGGCGGCTCGCAGAGCCGCTTTTTCTTATGTTTCTCACGTTTTTATAATTTTTTTCTTTGTATAGGCACTCTTTTCGTGTGAAGTGTCTGTAAAAAGAAAAGCCCGCCCCGGCAGGGACGGGCTTATAGGTAGGAGATGGGGCTTATTTCGTATCGCCTTTCGTAGCACCGCAGATAGTGCAAACCTGACCATCTGGAACCTGTTCTGTCCAAGCATCTTTCACTTTGACATGGTTCGTACCAGTCTGAACTCGTTTCGTACCTGTTTGCACTTTGTTCGTACCGGTCTGAACTCGTTCCGTACCAGTCTGAACTTGCTTTTTCTTAGCAGTGTAAGTGGAGTCACAGACATCCATACAGTGGTCCATCATAGTACCAATGTCTTCGGTTTCGAAACCACAGATACGGCATTTGTAGTATCCTACCCACTTGTAAACGGGTCTGTCTTCATAGACAGGCTGGTCTTCGTACACAGGCTGGTCTTCATAGATTGGTTCGTCTTTATACTCAGCGTCGTGAGTGACAGTTTTGTAATTGGTTTTCCAATTATGCTCGTGTGGCTTTTCAGTAGAACTGTTATTGCCACCGCTAGGCTTAGACTCAGCAGGCTTACTGCTGTCACCAGCGTTAGCAGTGGTATTACTGCTGTTGTTCTTACCAGCATTGCTGTTACCAGTGTTGCCAGCAGGCTTTTCAGCAGGCTTGCTTGCTACAGCGTTATCGTTGGCTTTCGCCTTGTTGCTTTCAGCAACAGACTCTTTCGTTTCTGTCGTAACGACGTCGGTATTACCAGCTGCGATAGCTTTGTCAGCGTCTTCTTTCGTTGCTACAGTGACAGTTACCGTAGTCTTTACGACGATAGTATCACCGTCTGTGTCAAAGTTTACGTTAAGGTTGTTATCTTTGACATAGTCGCGAAGTTTGTCACCGTCGAAGGTGATAGTGTAGATAACTTCGTAAGTGCCAGCTTTGCTGTAATCAACTGCACTGTCGTCGATATCGACACTCTTTACGATATTCTTGTCAGCATAGACAAGGTCGTTAAGTTTCACGTCAGTGCCTTCTGCTACAGTGATATCTTTCACACCAGTGATGACACCAGCGTCAGCAAGTGGCTTAAGGTCATCAACCTTATGGTTGTGGATTTTACCACATGCCATGCAAGATACAAGCATGGTAACGATGAGAATACTCATCACAATTTTTCTCTTCTTCATAATCTCTCAATCCTTTCTGTTTCGAAGAAACTTATGTTAATAGAATGGAATGAAACGTTTTATCTCATTCTCATTCACTCTCTCACTCGTCAAAAAAGTCCCACATCTTTCTCATAATTCTCACACGTTTTTTCACGTATTCTTTTATAATTTTAATAGGTCTCACGTTTTTTTATTATAATTGATTTCGGGCGTCCATTTATTGTTGATTATTATGTATTATTATAGTCTTTTTGGTTGTTTGTGTCAACCATTATAATTATTTAGGAATCTTGATTCCTTGCCCGAAATCGTTTAGTTATAGACCTTTTTGTTCGAATATGTACTCATATATGCATAAAAATGTGAATAGTGCTTGTAAAAAAATTCTGTTCAATATATAATGTATAAAGAGCAATTAACGGGTGTCCGTTATATTCTCATGCAAAATCAATATAGAAAGGACAAAAGAGCATTGGTTGCAGGCATTAACCTTTTGAACGATCTGATTGAAAAGTGCATTGCCGAAAACCTGTTAACAGAGCCTCAACAAAAAATCGGTCCGGAGGGGTTCCTGCTGGTGGTTGAAAAATAATCTGTTTTTTAGAAAAGTTGTAAAATCCGTTGAAATATGATAAAATACTCTCACAGAATCATTAAGGAGTGAGCGTATGGGCAGGCAACGGAACAGGAGAATATTTGCCGGATTTTACAGACGGTATGACGGCAAGTATATTTATGTTGTGGCGGTTGTCCCCGACGCTGACACCGATGAAAAAATCGTTATTTTTCATTACGGAACCGAAGCCTGCGGTTGCAAGTATTACACAATAACGAAAAAATCTTTTTGTGAGCAGGTAGAGGTAAACGGAGAATGGGTAGACAAGTTCACCCGTCAGCCGCAGGTGAAAATCACCGATACGCATATTTCAAATTTGGAAGAAGCAGGCTTTCCCGGCCCCATTCGTAAAAAACAATCAAAGGATGCGGAAAAACTGCTTTATGAGAACCGCACTTACCGCAGTGCCGAAACATATACCGATTATGCAAAGGATATCTGCAAAAACTATAAATCGGATGTGCGTAAATATAATTTGTGTGTTACGCAAAAACGGTATATCGGCGTTTCGGGCAAAACGGATTTTAATATAATGAAAGAAGATATAACTTTTTTAAATGACTGTCTTAAAACCGTGCTCAAAAGCTATGCCGCATATTTTAAGGAAAGATATATAAACGGAATGTCGATTCGGAAATATGCGGAAGAACACGGAATGAACCGCGGCAGTGCAGACTACATCAACAAAAAATTTATTTCCGAGCTTGCGGCGGCACTGAAAGCTCGGGACGATTCGGACGGCGTATGCCGACTGAGTAAAAAGTAAACAGCATAACAAATACATTTAGCATCTGCTGAAAAGGCAGGTGCTTTTTTTGCACCCAAATTATTATGTCAAAATTATGTCAAAAAACCAGTGGTTTACCGAATAAGGAATAGAGGGACAAATTACAGGCTGTGAATATGTATTGTGACAAAATTATGTCACCTATGTAGTTGAATCGGCATGAAAAGTAGAGGGCAAAATTACATAACCGTTTGAAAGGAGTTGGTTCAGATATGATTGCAGCCATGCAAAAAGAAAATTTCAAGGAGGAAAAAGTGACAGAAAAATTTTCAATCATCTCAAACCGCATAAGCGACTACCGATTAAAGCCGAGGGATTACGCCGTCTACTGCTGCCTTGTAAAACACAGCGATAAAAACGGTGTCTGCTTTCCGTCACGGCGGCTGATTGCCGAGGAATGCTGTGTTGATAAAAAGACAGTGGACGCAGCGATTCAAAGTCTTGAAAAAGCAGGGCTTGTAAAAAAGAAAAAGCGCCGCAGGCAGGACGGATCGAACACAAGCAACGCCTACACGGTCAAGTTATTTCGGTAGTGTAATTTTTTCGTACAGGGTGGTGTAAGAAACGGTATCGCAGAACTATA
>CAKSDA010000055.1 GCA_934444895.1 uncultured Eubacteriales bacterium
CTGGCCGGTAATAATGTAATCTGCTTTTTTGTTTTTTGTCATAAGATTCATAGGTACCATACAAAACTGTGACGAAGCACCGCCCTGAAGGAAAAGAACCTTATAGTTGTCCGGAATATTCATAAGTTCGCGAATGGATGCTTCGGCATCATCGATTATAGCCTGAAAATCCTTTGAACGGTGGGACATTTCCATAACCGATTGGCCGCTTGTGCCATATTCACACATTTCTTTTGCGGCTTCTTCCAAAACCTCTAACGGCAACATAGAAGGGCCGGCGCTGAAATTATAAACTCTTGACATAAATATACCTCCAAAATTAAGCTTTAAAACTTTTTATACATGTATATGCTATTATATTCCGCAAAAAGATATTTGTCAAGGAGATTGTTAAATATTTAACAAAGATATTTTTTAAAAAACTTAAAAAAGCAAAAAACGACAAAAACATTGTTATTTTTTTAACAATGTTTTTGAAAAAGTCGGCTGCATTAATCACTAGGATTTTATTACTGTTTTATAATAATTTTTATGTTTCTCATTATAAAATAAATATAAAATCTTGTATAAAACATGCAGCCGAAATAAATATTAAATTTAAAAGCAGTAAAAGCTAAACAAAGTAAATGCCAAAATGCAAAGGTGTTACATCTTTAAAAAACGCATAGAAAAATATTAATTCATTTTTTCAAAAAACGCTTTCATTGTAAGATATGCCATGTAAAGATCAAACTTTGCAATGGTTTCAAAAGGAGCGTGCATTGATAAAACAGGAACGCCGAGATCAACAACATTAACCCCTAAATTCGCAATATACTTTGCAACCGTTCCGCCGCCGCCAATATCAACTTTACCAAGTTCGCCGATCTGCCATATTATATTCTCGTTTTCAATCATTGCGCGAACCTTGCCTACATATTCGGCAGAAGCGTCTGATGTTCCGCTTTTTCCGCCGGCACCGGTATATTTTGTGATTACAACGCCATGATTTAAATATGCTGCATTAAGCGGATCCATAACATCTTTAAAGGTCGGATCTGTTCCGGCATTAACATCGGCTGAAAGACAATAACTGTTTCGAAGAGCAAGCGTAGTGCTTTTGCCAGCGGCTCTGCATAGGTCGTCAACAACATGGTAAAGCATGTCGGAATTAAGCCCGGTGTTTCCGTCTGATCCTATTTCCTCCTTATCGGCAAGAACACATATTGATGTTCTTCTGGGATTTGAAACTTCAAGTACAGCCGAAAGGGAAGGATAGGCGCAAACACGGTCGTCGTGTCCGTACGATCCTATCATTGAACGATCAAGTCCCAAATCTCTGGCCTTGAATGCCGGTACGCACTCAAGCTCAGCAGATAAAAAGTCATCTTCACATACACCGTATTTTTCAAAAAGAATATTTAAAATATTAAGCTTTACAAGCTCACTTTCACTATCATCTCTGAAAGGCATGCTGCCTACCAGAACATTCAGTTCTTCGCCCTTTATGCCTTTTGAAAGCGGCCTTTTGCTTTGCTCTGCCGCAAGATGCGGAAGCAGATCGTTCACAACAAAAATCGGTTCGTCGTCCTTTTCCCCGATACAAACATTTATAACGCTTCCGTCTTTTTTAACAAAAACTCCGTGAAGCGCAAGCGGAATGGCTGTCCACTGATATTTGCGTATTCCTCCGTAATAGTGGGTTTTTAAAAGAGAAAGTTCAATATCCTCGTAAAGCGGATTTGGTTTTAAATCCAAACGCGGAGAATCAATGTGAGCCGCTGAAATGTTTGCCCCGTTTTCAATATCGTCGGTACCCATTACAATGAAAATTGCTGATTTTTTGTGATTGTTTATATACATTTTGTCTCCAGGTTTGTATGCTTTTTTGGGATCAAATTCAACAAACCCGGCTTTTTTTGCCATGTTTACGGATACCTCTGTAGCCTCTCTTTCAGTTTTTGCCGAATTAAGAAAGTCTTTGTATCCTTCTGCAAAGTCAAAGGACAGCTCAATTGTTTTGTCATCCGACTCCTTAAGGCCGTTCTTATTTTTTAAAAATAGTTTTTCCTTCAAAAGAGCTGCTTTCGATTTTTCTTTCATAATAATTTCCTCCCTGTGCTTAATATGATTTTTGCTTTTTATTAATTACGAAGATAATTATAGCTTTTAATTGTTAATTATTTTTAATCTTTCTGCAAAACTTTTTTGTAATATTTTTCTGCAATACTTTTTTGATTTAACCTTTTAAGAATACAAGGGCTTGCTCTTTATAACTATTAAGATCTCCGTTATTGCGAATAATATGCTCTGTGCGGTCGGTATAAAATGAATCCGGTTTTGCCGCATTGAGGCGAGCCGATAATTGGGATTCGTTTAAACCGTCACGGTTTTTGATCCGCGACCTTCGAAAGCTTTCATCAGCTAACACCGCAATAACAAAATCACATTCGCGGTCAAGTCCGCTTTCAAAAAGCGTAGGAGCGTCAATGAGTATTTTGTCACTTACTAAAGAAGCGTCTTCAATTTTTTTTAAAACCAACTTTACCACGGCAGGAAGCATAATGCCGTTTAAAATTTCCGTTTTGCTTTTAGAAGAAAATGCAGTTTGCGCCAAACGCTTTCTGTTTAAAAGATGATTTTCAAAAGCCTCCGGAAAGGCTTTTTCAAGCCTTTGAAGAGTATCTTCGTTATTAGAAGCTTCCCTTGCAAGAGCGTCACAGTCAACAACGAAAAAACCTGCTTCTTTTGCCCAGTTTGCAAGTGTGCTTTTTCCGGTGCCGCTGGGTCCGGTAAGTCCGATTATTTTCATAATTTTATCACCTTGAATCCGGCTGCCCTTATTAAGCGATTATACACTGCAAGGCCTATGCCGTCGGTGCTCGGAGCGTGAACAACAACCGTTTTTGTTTTCATTTCATCAACTGTTCTGAGCGCCGAAAACAACCTTTCTGCCTGTGCGGCATGATCTTTTATATCTCCGAGCGATAAGGTCTTTAAAACCGTATTTTTTGCGTCTTGATCATAACAAATAGCAAGCTCAAACTTTTCTTTGTTTTTGCTACAAAACTCACAGAATTTTTCGCTGCTGCCAATAACCATGGTTACATCGGAATTCGGAGCATAATGACGATATTTCATACCGGGAGAGGAAACAACAGCGTTCGGATTTATTTTTTCGGTTACGGCGGGGTCAATAATAAGATCCGGAACAATTTTTCTTAGCTGTTCAGGTGTAATTCCGCCCGGACGAAGAAGTTTAGGCGCTTCGCCGCAGAATGAAACAACTGTGGATTCAACCCCAACGCTGCAATCGTTTGAAACAACAATGGCGTCTATTTTGCCGAAAAGATCATTAATGACATGCTTTGCGGTTGTGGGACTCGGAGAGCCTGAAATGTTGGCCGAAGGGGCTGCAAGAGGAACTCCGGCAGCGTGGATAATTGCTCTTGCAACATCATTAGACGGCATTCTGACTGCCACAGTATTAAGTCCTCCTGATACTGCCGATGGAATTTTATCTGTTTTTTCTACAATGGCGGTAAAAGGTCCGGGCCAAAAGGCCTTCATGCACATTTTTGCCTTTTCGCTTACATTGCATGTAATTTCTTTAAGCTCCGAAATATCGGAAATATGAACAATAAGCGGATTATCTCCGGGACGGCCTTTTGCTTTGAATACATTGTGAACCGATTTGCAGTTAAATGCCGAAGCTGCAAGTCCGTATACCGTTTCGGTAGGAATTGCAACAAGTCCGCCGTTTCTAAGAATCTCACCGGCTTCATTAATTGCCGATATATCATCAGGGCTTTTAGCTTTGAGTAATTTCGTGTTCATATGTAAAAATCACTTCTTTAAACTTCATAATCGGAGGATTTGAGCATTTCGGCGCGGTAATAGGTTGTAAGCGCGTCAATAATTTCATCAAGATCTCCGTTTAAAATCTGCTCAATTTTATAAAGGGTAAGACCGATTCGGTGATCTGTTACACGGCCTTGAGGATAATTGTAAGTTCTGATTCTTTCGCTTCTGTCGCCGGTGCCGACCTGATTTTTTCTGTCGCTTGCAATGGCGTCATTGTGTTCCTTCATTTTAGCTTCATACAAACGGCTTCTGAGAACCTTCATAGCCTTATCTTTGTTTTTATACTGGCTTCTTTCGTCCTGACATTCAACAACAACACCGGTTGGAATATGGGTGATTCTTATAGCGGATTCTGTTTTGTTAACATGCTGACCGCCGGCACCGCCGGAACGGTATGTGTCAATTTGCAAATCTGCCGGATTAATTTCAAACTCAACTTCTTCCGCTTCAGGCAGAACCGCAACCGTAACGGTTGAAGTGTGAATTCGCCCTGAGGTTTCGGTTTCCGGAACCCTTTGAACCCTGTGTACTCCGCTTTCGTATTTAAATCTTGAATATGCGCCCTCGCCCTCAATAAGTATACTTACTTCTTTAATTCCGCCGAGTTCGGTTTCATTAATATTCATAATCTCGGTTTTCCAGTGGTGAGATTCCGCATACATTGTATACATTCTCATAAGAGATGAAGCAAACAAAGCGGCTTCTTCTCCTCCGGCACCTCCGCGTATTTCAATGATAACATTTTTCTCATCATTCGGATCGTGTGGAAGCAGAAGAATTTTAAGTTCTTCTGCCGTTTGCTCCATAATTTTTTTTGATGTGGTAAGTTCCTCTTCGGCAAGCTCCTTAAAATCTTTATCCAGCCCGCCTTCATCAAGAAGAGCGCGAGCCTCGTTAACATTTTCTTCCGCTTTGCGATATTCGCGGTATTTTTCAACAATAGGGGTTAGGTATTTGTGCTCCTTCATAAGTTTTCTGTAGGTATTGTTATCCGAAATAATATCAGGATTAATAAGTTCTTCGCTTATTTCGTTATATTTTTGTTCAACTGCTTTTAATTTTTCCAGCATTAATAAAATACATTCCTTTCGTTTCATGCGGTAGGTTCAAGTACTGTAACACTAGGCAAACAGTGATAAATACGAATCTTTTTTAAAGTTATAAATCTTTAAACAGCTATAAAGCGGACTGTACGGTTTTAATGCTTTTTTCAATTTTACGGCGAGGTGCCATTACCTCATGACCGCAACCATTGCATTTGATTTTAAGATCCATGCCTACTCTTAAAACACTAAAACTGTCTGATCCGCAGGGATGTTTTTTTTTCATAATAATTGTATCACCGACCGAAAGATCCATACGGATACCGCCTTTCGCAGTTTCTTTGAATTTTTAAATAATGGTCTTAAATATTCAAATATTCATTTAAAGCGTTAAATAAAATATTTAAAAATTCTTCTTAAAATACTATTATATGCCAGAAATTAAAAAAATACAAGAACTAAGTCCTTGACAAACGATATAAATATCTTTATAATATTAAAAAATAGCAAGGGGTGCTGGCGTGTTTGCGCAGGCTGAGAGAATTTTTATTCAACCCTCTAACCTGATACGGATAATACCGGCGTAGGGATGTAAATAATAAGCTTGCCGTTTTGCGGCACTTTTGCTGTGGTTATTTTACGCGCCGAGTTTTCGGCGCGTTTTTTGCTTTGGAGGAATACATATGGGAAAAAATAAAGAGAAAATGTTCACAACCTATAAAATTACAGAAGGGGCAGTAATGCTGGCACTGTCTTTTGTGCTGAGTTATGTAAAAGTAATCTCCCTTCCGTATGGCGGAAGCGTTACTGCCTGCAGCATGCTGCCTATAATTATTTTGTCTTACAGATACGGCGCTTTGTTCGGTACTTTTTGCGGATTTGTAAGCGGAATTTTACAACTGCTTACCGATACAAATATACTGTCATACGCAACCTCTCCAATGGCGGCAGCGGCAATTGTTGTGCTTGATTATTTGCTGGCATTTTCGGTAATAGGTTTGGCAGGAATTTTCAGAAATAAAATTAAAGATCAAACAAGCGCAATAACACTCGGAACCTTAATTGCGGTCTTTTTGAGATATGTATGCCATGTTATATCAGGCTGTACCGTTTGGGCAGGACTTTCAATACCCACAAAACAGGCGTTTTTGTATTCTATAGTTTATAATGCAACATATATGCTGCCGGAACTTATCATAACGGTTTTCGTAGCTGTATATCTTTCAAATGCGGTGGATTTTTCAGGCAAGCAATATACAAGAAAAATCACATCGGAAGAAAAAACAAAAAGCTATGTTTTTAAAGTGTTGGGACTTGGTATTGCCGCCGCAGCAGTTATTACGGATACGGTTTTGATTTTTTCAAAGTTGCAGGATGCCAAAACAGGCGTATTTGATATTACCGGTATTACAAGAATAAACCTTGTTGCATTTATAATTGTAACTGCTTTGGGCATAGCGGGATTTGTATTAAGCAGGTTCGGCTATAAAAAGACGACGGGCAGAGAATAATAAAAAAGTAAAACAGTTATAAACATTTCAATAAAATACTTACCTCACAAAGCAAAAGAGAATGAAAGTTTATCTTTCATTCTCTTTTGCTTTTTTGTTGTTTTACTTTTCGGTTTCCTTTTCTTTTGCTTTATTTTTTTCTTTTCCGGTTTCCTTTTTACTGTCCTTATCGGTTTGCTTGTTTTTTTCGGTTTGCTTGTCCTTTTGCTGATTTACAGAATTGCTCTCGTGATGCTCAATTACAGAAATCATACCTTCACAAACCGTTTTGTTTGCCGATGAGGAAATTGCTGAGCTTAAAAGAAATGAATTTATATCTTCATCTATATTTCCAAACTGAAAATCTCCGTCGGACTGAACATCGGACAATATCTTCTCGTACATATCGCAAAACTCGTTATATATTAAGTCAATTGTTTTGCATTTAAGCCTGCGCTCTATAATTCGGTTAATAGAAGAAATTGAAAGGGTTTGCTTTAGAATACATATTATAATCAAATAAGCAAGATGAATTCTTGAATACCTTTTCTTAACCGGAGAGGGCAAAACCTTAAGCTTAACATAATTGTTTATTATCGACGGCGTAATAATTTTTGAACAATCATCTGAATCGCCTATGTTATACACATTTAAAAATTTTTCCATAACCGAAATAACCTGATCCATGTAAAGGTCAATATCCGGCAAAGAATCCCAACGGGGAAGTTTGTGCTCCGATATTTTTTTGCAAAGAGCATGATATTCGGATATAAGTTCCGGGCTGTTTTTGCTTTCCATAAAAACACTTCCTAACATTTTTATATTAAAGCCCGTTTAACAAAAAGTCAACCTTTAAAGATCAATAGAGTTAAATGTTTTTACGGATTTTTTAATTCCTATTGCCGTAGCAGAAAGATATATAACAAATGAAATAATCAAAAACATTGTTTGAAGTAAAGGCTTTTCAAAGCAAGTGGTGTTTAAAAAAGAGAGCCCCGGTATGTGATGAAGCGTTTCTGCAACACCGACAATCAAAAATCCGGCAATGCCGAAAAGTATAAACGGCTTTCCTATAAAGTAACCGGTTTTAAAAAATCCTCTTACAAAAATCAGGTTATACATTGCAAAAATTATAAGAATATATCCAAGATAATATAAGTTGGCATTCATAAGCGGGTTGGATGTATATGCTGCAGCATTTTTTAAGACAGTCATTCGCACAACTGTAAGAACAAGACACAAAACAAAGAATAAAGCCTGAATTACCGCGACAAATAAAAACTTTGACATTACAACATCACTCTTTTTTACCGGTAAAAGGGCGGTATAAAGAATATCATTACATTCTCTTGCGGTTTGAAATGTATAAAAAATTCCCAGGCATGCAAAAAAAGAACCTACAAGTATCGGATATCCCGGTATTACGGTCATTAAGGAAAATAAAATAAAGATATATGTAAGCAAAGATGCGGTGAGCCGGCTTTCTTTTTTAAATAATTTTTTCATTATATATTCTCCTTTTCCAAATGAACCATAATTTCTTCAAGACTCGGAACATGCTGACTAAAATCACCGAAAGATGCAATGTCAGCGGCTTTTATTATTGCGGTGTCACCTGATTTAGTTCGGCATTGGCCCAAAATCAAACCTTTCTGATTTTCTGAAATATCGCCGCCGAGATTTATTATGCGATATTTCTGTTCAAAGTTGCGGTTTTCGTCTGAATCAAGTATTTCACCGTTTTTTATGTATGTTATGTCATCCGCGCATTTTTCAAGATCCGAAGTGATATGAGTGGAAAAAAGAATCGACACACCTTTTTTCGCAAGATCCAAAAACACATCCAACAAATCATCTCTTGAAACGGGGTCCAGTCCGCTTGTGGGCTCGTCAAGAATCAGAAGTTCGGCGTGGTGGGAGAGAGCAAGGACCAAATTGTATTTAACCTTCATTCCTTCCGAAAGCTCATACGGTTTTTTGTTTTCGTCCAAATTAAAGCTTTTTAAATAATGATTGTAAAGATCATCGTCCCAAGAATCAAAAAACTGTTTTGTGGTATTCGTAATTTCCCTAAGAGTTTTGCGCTCGTAATAATTTATTCCGCCTGCGGCATAGCCGATTTTTTGTTTTATTTCTCTTTCATTATCCTTTAAATTCATGCCGAAAAACATAATATCTCCGCTTTGCGGATGCACAAGATTCAAAAGAGATTTTAATGTGGTTGTTTTACCGGCACCGTTGCGGCCTATAAATCCCATTATGCGTCCTTTTGAAACTTCAAAACTTATATTCTTAAGTTTGAATGAAGGATATTCTTTGCATAAATTTTTAACAGATAACACAGAATTCATTTGTTTTTACCTCCGTATAACATACTGAAAGCCTTAAAGGCCTCGGTTACTGTTTTATCAATAATATCATTATCCAGTTTTATATAAGATGAGGATACCGTAGAAGCAATGCCGTGCACAAAAAGCCACATATTAAGGTGAAACCTTTTAGAAACTTCATCGCTGAGCCCGGTACTGTTTTTAACTAACCCCAATATTTCGTTTTCGAATGATTTATTTTGCTCTAGAATGTGAGCACCGTTGTTTTTATAAAATAACATTTTAAAAAGCTCAGGTTCTTCTTTGGCAAACATAATATATCCGATACCGCTGGCTTTGTATTTTGGGTATTTGTTGTTTTTTGTGAAATTTAAAATATAGTCGGTAAATATCATGGCAGCTTTAAGTGAAACTGCTTTTTTGAGTTCTTCCATACTGTCAAAATGACTGAATAACGGTTGCGTTGAGCAATTAAGAACAGAAGCAATGCTGCGGGAATTTACCGCATTTTCTCCCTTTTCCCGCACAATGCTTATAGCGGCGTCAAGGATTATGTCTTTTGTGATTTTTGCTTTTGGTGGCACGGTCGGCGCCTTCTTTCATTATATTGTATCTTAAAACATTCTTGCTGATTGGGCTTTTTATATAACAATTTTATATTATATAACAATCGTTATATAACATTTGTTATTATATATCCAAACACATAAATTGTCAATGTAAAACATTGAACATTATATAAGTAAAAATGAACTATTAAACAATATAAATAATACAACTTTATAATAATGTCAAATAATAATATCGTAACCTGCAATCACAAATCAGCCTTTTTTGCTTTTTAATGGGAAAGTATGCATTATTTTTTGTGGAAAATACACTAAAATTCGACAAAGTTTTTATGTAATATCGAAAATATGCGTAATTTTTATTTAATTTGTACAAAAATTAATTGCATATAAAATAAAAATATGATAGTATGAACCATGTAAGCTTAAATGAAGTATTATGCATTTTGGGGGGAATAAATATTGGAAAAGGTGAATTTTAAAAAAATACTGTCGGTCTTAATGGCAATATGCATTTTTGCGGGTTCCTTTTACGGAATCAGCATAACGGGTTCTGCATATACGGCTAATGAAAAACGCGGCAGTATAGGAGAAAATCATATCAGCGACGGAAGCTTTGAAAGCTATTCCGATAATACCGATTTAAAAAGCTTGAGCGGCGACAATAAGT
>CAKSDA010000056.1 GCA_934444895.1 uncultured Eubacteriales bacterium
CTTATGGGTCTGCCTGCGGTCGCAATGATGGGCGGAATCGCCGAAGCAAGCTGGACGGCAATCGGTCTTGCAATAGGTACATATCTTAACTGGCTTTTTGTTGCAAAGCGATTAAGAATTTACAGCCAAAAAATAGACGCTTTTACACTGCCTGATTTCTTTACAAAGCGTTTTGGCGATAAAACCAAAATCTTAACAACCGTTTCGGCATTGCTTATAATAATATTCTTTGTTCCGTATACAGCTTCCGGCTTTTCAGCATGCGGTAAGCTTTTTGCTTCGCTTTTCGGAATGAATTATCACAGTGCAATGATAATAAGCGCCATTGTAATTATTGTCTATTGTACATTGGGCGGATTTTTTGCAGCGTCCACAACCGACTTTGTTCAAAGCATTATAATGACAATAGCCCTGTTTGTTGTTATCGGATTCGGCGAAGGAATAGCCGGCGGATTTGATAAGGTATTCAGTAATGTAACCTCTCTTAATGGATATCTGGACCTTTTTAAAGGCTTTGATGTTGTTGCAAATAAAACCTTAAGCTATAAGGCTCTGCCGGTTATCTCAACCCTTGCATGGGGCCTCGGATATTTCGGTATGCCGCATATTTTGCTTCGCTTTATGGCAATTGAGGATGAAAAAAAGCTTAAGCTTTCGCGCCGCGTGGCTACAACATGGGTTGTAATTTCTATGGGCGTTTCGGTTGTTATAGGCGTTGTTGGATACTCTCTTATGAAAAACGGTGTTTTGCCTCAATACGCAAATGCCTCCGCTGCCGAAACAATAATAGTTGATATATCTAAATTCCTGAGCAGATACGGATATATTCCGGCTCTTACCGCAGGAATTATATTGGCAGGAATATTGGCATCTACAATGTCAACCGCCGATTCTCAGCTGCTTGCGGCGGCTTCAAGCGTATCTCAAAATCTTTTGCAGGAAACATTCGGAATTAAGATGTCGCAAAAAACTTCAATGTGGCTTGCAAGAATTTCAGTTGTTGTAATATCCGGCATTGCTGTTTTGCTTGCCTGGAACCCTGACAGCTCGGTATTCAGAATCGTTTCATTTGCGTGGGCCGGTTTCGGCGCCGCTTTCGGTCCGGTGGTTCTGGCTGCCCTTTTCTGGAAACGCACAACAAATGCCGGCGCAATTTCCGGTATGATTACCGGCGGCGTAACCGTATTTATTTATAAATGGTTGCGTGATGGTTTAGGCGGCACCGGAGGATATATTGACGGAACCATATTTGATATATATGAGCTTTTACCGGCATTCGTATTGGGAACGCTTGTAATCATTGTTGTAAGTCTTTTAACTAAAAAACCCGAAAGGGAAATTGAAGACGCATTTGATGAAATCAATGCTTTTTGTAAATCAAAATAATTTCTGATTTTAATGATTAAAGCGGTCTGCTTTGTAATAAGCAGACCGCTGTTTTTTTATTATATATAATTAGTATATAATTAGTTTTTATTCTTTTTTATATTCGGCTCTCACCAGCTTACACATTAGCCTTTTTAAGAAGGGTCTCCCATTCCTTAATAATACCTCGGTCGGCAAAATAATCAATCTTCATTGCCTTTCTCACGCGTGCCAGGGTCCCGTTTGTTGTTTCAACAGCCTTTGCAGTACTGCTTGCAATAATATCATATACCGAATCTATATCTTTTTCCCATTTTGCGCGTTCATTCCTTATTGGGCTTAAAGTTTCCTCAAGAACATTGAAAAGGAACTTTTTACAGGTTCCGTCGCCAAGGCCGCCTCTTTTATAATGCTCTTTCATTTCATCAAGATTTGCATATTCAGGCAGATATTCCGCAAAATGTGCATCGGTGCAAAACGCATCCAGATAGGTGAAAACAACATTACCTTCAATATGTCCGGGATCGCTTATCTGAAGATGAAGCGGATCGGTATACATCTTTCCGTTAATTTGCTTTTTCAAAACCGCAGATGTATCGGAAAGGTAAATGCAGTTGCCGAGAGACTTGCTCATTTTCGCCTTGCCGTCCACACCCGGAAGCCTGCGCTGGGTTTCGTTTTCAGGTATCATAGCTTTTGGCATTACCAAAGTCTCTCCATATATTCTGTTGAACTTTTCAACAATTTCTCTGGTTTGTTCAAGCATTGGAAGCTGGTCTTCACCGACCGGCACAACAGTTGCGTCAAACGCAGTAATATCCGCCGCCTGAGAGATAGGATATGTAAAGAAACCTACCGGAAGTCCTTCGTCGGCAAAACCGCGCATTTGAATTTCGGATTTCACTGTTGGATTTCTTGCGAGCCTTGCAGTTGTTACAAGATTCAGATAATAAAATGTTAGAGCATGGAGCGCCGGCAATGCTGATTGAACGCATATTGTTGACTTTGCGGGATCAATTCCGACCGAAAGATAATCCAAAACCACATTTATAATGTTTTCCCTTATTTTACCGGGATTATCTGCATTGTCCGTAAGCGCTTGGTCATCGGCAATTAAAATATTTATTTCATCAAACTGGCCGGAGTTTTGAAGCTCCACCCTTCTTTTAAGCGAGCCTACATAATGCCCCAGATGCAGCCGCCCGGTCGGACGGTCTCCGGTAAGAATTATATTTTTTTTGTTCATTGATATTCCTCCGCAATCCAGATTATTATTAATTTAATTGTATTACAAAGCAGAGCACCAAGCTCTGGAAAACTGCAAAGCTGTTTAAAATTCGCCGGAATTCATTTTTGTAATTAAGTATTCTATTTGTAATTAGGTGTTCTAAAAGCAGCGGTAAGGATTTTGATAGTCGAACCCGCTACGGTTTCGACTATCGTCCGCCAAAGCAATGGCATTTTACAGCCGCTAATGCTACCGAATTATTATAACATATTCCTATTTTTTCTTCAACGCTTAAAATTTTAATGCGATTTTAGATTTAATAATTTTTTAATTCTATTTTAATATTTAGGATATTGACATGCGGTTAGCTTTGTGCTAAAATACTTCAAAAATGAACTAATTTTATTTAGGCAAGCAGGGATAATATGAACCTGCCCAAAATGGCGATCTTTAGGCATTTCTAGGAATGGCGTCTTTGGCAGGGCGGTAAAAGGCAGCGAGCGAAACCGCTGTGGTTTCGGCAATTAAGAACCTAAGAGGTGTGATAAAAATGATATATGGTATTGAATTTCCGAAAAAAATTGCGCTTGCGTATAACACATTCTGCAAACCTCTTTGCAGGGAACTGGGACTTACGCAAACCGCATTCGATATACTAATGTTTCTGGGCAACAATCCTTGTTACAAAACTGCCGGTGAAATTGTAAAACTGCGGCACCTGAAGGCCAACCTTGTTTGCATAAATGTAAACCGTCTTGTTGACGAAGGTTATCTTTTAAAACACAGGCTGGAGGAAGATCACCGCAAAACCGAATTGATTTGCACTGAGAAGGCGCAACCGATTATTAAACGCGGCCGGCAGATTCAAAATTCTTTTTTTGAAAAACTGTTTGCCGACACAAGCGAAGAAACACGCAGGGCTTTTCATGAAGCAATGCAAATGATTGAAAAAAATTTAGACTCAATTTTAAAGGCCGAGATATAATATATGAAAATTCTATTAACTGTTTTAGTAACCTTTTTTGCAGGTATGGGAGCAGGCCTTGGCACAGGATTTGCCGGAATGAGCGCGGCCGCGGTCATAAGCCCAATGCTTATAACTTTTTTAGGGGTCGATCCGTATATGGCAGTCGGTATAGCTCTTTCTTCTGATGTTTTGGCCAGCGCAGCTTCCGCCTACACCTATCATAAAAACAAAAATCTGGATGTAAAAAACGGACTTATTATGATGGCAAGCGTGCTGATTTTCACAGTAGTGGGCAGTTTTACGGCAAGTCTTCTGCCTTCAGCCACAATGGGTGGATTTTCTGTGTTTATGACATTTTTGCTAGGTATAAAATTTATTCTGCGTCCTGTAATGACCACAAAAGAATCCATGCTTAAAACATCTGCAAAAAAACGCGCAATACAGTCGCTGCTTTGCGGCATATTAATTGGTTTTATATGTGGTTTTATAGGAGCAGGCGGCGGTATGATGATGCTTTTAATTTTGACGAGCGTTTTGGGATACGAACTGAAAACGGCCGTAGGTACCAGTGTGTTTATTATGACCTTTACCGCCCTGACCGGCGCCGTTTCTCATTTTGCCATAGGAGGCATTCCGGATATTTTAACATGGGTGCTTTGTGTGATTTTTACTCTTGTATGGGCACAAATTGCCGCCTTGTTTGCCAACAAAGCACAACCTAAAACCCTTAACCGCGCTACCGGTATTGTGCTTGTAGTGCTCGGCATTGCTATTATGGGTTTTAAACTTATTAAATGATTTATATTTTGGGCTTGTCGTATTTGTAAGGCACCAAAACCAATTTGTTCCTATCAAGTGCAACACAAGAAACAATAGAAACAAATTAAAAAATAGCTGAAAATCAATTGAAAACTGACTTATAATCAACCTAAAATTAACCTAAAGTCTACAAAAATCAACTAAAGATCCCCGGTCATAAACTGTTTAAAACAGCACGGACCGGGGATTTTATTATTAATTATTGGATTTTTGATTTCTATTTTAATATTCAAAAAGTGGAAAGGCAAAACGGGCAAGGCGTTTGATTAGACAAAGAGGTCAAGGTATCCGATTTTTTACAGGACCGCTTTTTAAAGCCTCAATTTTTTTGATTTCAGGATATTCTATAATCGGCGGCTGATTATTTTTATGTTCTCCGATTATTTTTTCCATCCAGATCATATTATACCATCTGCCGAATTTGTATCCGCATTTGTAAAACTCGCCCGCTTTAACAAATCCTAAATGTTCATGAAAATCAGCGCTGTTTTTTGTAAGATATTCATCGTTTTTTTCAGGATAACCTATGCAGGCGTACATATTCAGAATATTCATGCGTTTAAGTGCATTTTTTAAAGATTCGTAAAGCATTCTTCCCATTCCGCACCTTTGCGCGTTATGCTCAAGATATATTGTCGCTTCGCATGACCAGTCATAAGCGGCCCTGCCGACAAAAGGACCGGCATATGCATATCCTTCAATAACACCGTCTTTTAAAATAACAAGATAAGGATAACGCCGCATTATTCTTTTCATTCTATCCTTAAACTCCTCCAAAGACGGAGTTTTGTATTCAAAAGTTATTGCCGTATTTTTTACATAATAATCGTATATTTCAAGTATTCGTTCTGCGTCTTCAAGCACAGCGTCGCGGATAACAATCATAAGCGTCTCCTCTAATAAATTTTAATTTTATAAATTTATTATAAATTCGGCAATCAGCCATATATCATAACATCTAAATGTAAATCAAAATTTAAATGTAAATCAAACCTGCCAAAATAATGATTTTTATTGTTTTAAATTTGTGTTGCATTTGTGTTGCATTAGTCAAATAATGTGGGAAGATCAGGGTTTTCATATGCTTCGAAGCACATAAGTATTTGCTCCTTGGTGCATTTTTCTACAGCAAGCAGGCTCGGTATCTCATCCCTGCCGAAAAAACCTATTTCGGTAGTTTCAATATTTTTTTCAAATTCTCCGTGTTCATATTCACAGAGCATAAAAGTCTTTACAACACCGTAAGCATAGTTTGTTACATTGTGCTTTCGCCAGTCCAAAACGGCAATAAGTCGCTTTGATGAAACGGTAAAACCGGTTTCCTCTTTAACCTCTTTTTCGGTATTCGAAGCGACCGACTGATCTACATCGCACCAACCGCCCGGCATAGACCATGTGCCGTTGTTTTCATGAACAAGCAGAATTTTTCCGTTTACAAAAACAGCCGCCCTTGTGTCGACTTTCGGTGTTTGATACCCCGTTTCGTTGCAGAATAAATCATAAATTTTGCCTGTCGGAATATCGGTTTTGGCACTTACCATCTCCGCTGATATTTTTCTCAGTTCTTCATATCTTTCTTTATCAAATTTATCTTTTCCGTATTGAAGCCCTGCCTGGGCAATACTTTGAATGCGGATTGCAAAATCCAGCCACTTGTCATTCACTTACTTTCCCTCCGAAAGTTTCGAATTTTTAAATATATGAACATAGTGCATTTTTAGGATTGCCATCTTTGCCTAACCGATTATATCATTTTCTATCCGTTATTTCAATGCCGATTTGCTTTTCGGCTTTATACTTTATAATCTAATCGATTTATATATTTTTATTTGTTTTGTATTTTGCACCTTATGTAAATTTTAAGTATTAACTGTAAATATCGTAATCAGGGGGTATAACTGTATACATATTTTGAAGGGGAGCAGCCCATATTTTTTTTAAAAACCGATGAGAAATACTTTTCGTCCTCGAAACCTGCAATATGCGCGGCCTCAGAAACGCTGAAGTAACCGCTTGCCAAAAGCGATGCAGCGTGTTTAATACGCATATCGGTTATATATTTTTTCGGTGACATCTTGTATTTTTCCTTAAAAATTCTTCTTAAATATACTTCGCTTACATTTACCGCCTTTGCAATTTGGGGGACTGTAAGCGTGGGATTTTTAAAATTAAGGCTTATATACTCGGCGGCAGATGCAGCCGGCAAAAGGGCTGCGTCGTATTTGTTCATGTAGTATTCGAATATATCCGAAAAGGCAATGTATAAAAGAGAGGTCACGGTGTAGTATTTAGTCTTTTTGTTCTTAGACCATTCGCTGTACATTTCTGTAAAAATTTTTTCGACTTTATCATAATCCGGCGCAATAACCGTTTCGATTTGACCGGCATAATAATTCATAACTTCCAAATGTACAACAATCATATCATCAACGCCGGCGGTACGGTAGTAATCAACATCGGCAGGGAAAAAAGAAACCGACCCCCTGCTCATTTTAAATTCTTTACCGTTGCAACTTATAACAGCGTTTGTATTTTTTCTGAATGAAATGGCGCAAAAGTGACGGTCTTTATTAAAATTCTTAACATTTTTTTGATTTATCGAAAGAACATCCAAAACACGGAAGGTAAGATTAGGCCTGGAAAATATCATAATACGCACCCTTAAAAACAATTATTGTGCTGATTCTATTGAGCTTTGCCGTAATTTTGTGCCGGAATAGGGATGTGTTAATCTATAAAAACAGATTCGGATTTATTACTACTTACAGAACACAAACAGAACACAAAATTTACTTAAATATCATTATAATAAATTAGTTTCGTTTTTTCAACCTTTTATGTTGAAAAGTAGGTTTACTTTGGACAAATATAGTGCTACTATTTGCCTAGGCATAGTCTAGGCATAGTGACTATGCCTGTAAAAAACGGGCATATCGTTTTGCCATAGTATAAAACAAGTAGGCCGGGCTAAACAGGCATTATACGAAAAGGAGAATCAACATGTCATTTAACAGATGTTCCAACCCTTCGGATCTTAAAATTACCGATATTCGTTTTGTGGATATTGACGGCGCACCAAAGCGCTGCACAATACTTAAAATTATGACCAATCAGGGAATAACCGGTTACGGTGAGGTCAGAGACGCTTCCAGCAAAACCTATGCGCTTATGCTGAAAAGCAGAATTATAGGAGAAAACCCCTGCAATGTCGACCGTATTTTTCATAAAATCAAGCAGTTTGGCGGCCCTTCAAGACAGGGCGGTGGCGTTTCAGGAATCGAAATCGCATTATGGGATCTTGCCGGAAAGGCTTACGGGGTTCCGCTTTATGCTATGCTCGGAGGTAAATTCCGCGACGAGGTCCGCGTTTATTGCGATACCGATGTTGACGGTAAACATACGGGACATGATATGGGGCTTGCTCTTAAAAAGCGTATGGAAATGGGATTTACATTTCTTAAAATGGATTTGGGCATAGGGCTTCTTCTTGATGAGCCGGGTACGCTTAATGCCCCTATAGGTTTTATTGATGATATGAAAAAATATGCAAACCACATTTTGAATGTTCAGGGCGGAAGCGTAACTTCGGATATGGTTCGAAACCAAAAGAGCTATTCAATTGTAACCACCGCCCACCCGTTTACCGGCATACATATTACCGAAAAAGGTTTGGATTATCTTGAAAACTATGTTAAGGAAGTACGCAGCGTTATAGGATACGAAGTGCCGCTTGCAATCGATCATTTCGGTCATGTCTGCGTTGAGGATTGTATACGCTTTGCAAGAAGAATGGAACCTTACAACCTTGCCTGGATTGAAGATATGGTTCCCTGGATTTACACCGATCAGTATGTAAGGCTTAAAAACAGCACCTGCACTCCAATATGCACCGGTGAGGACATTTATTTAAAAGAGGGATTTGAAAACTTAATAAAGGCCGGCGGCGTTTCGGTTATTCATCCGGATATTTTAACATGCGGCGGCGCTTTGGAACTTAAAAAAATATCGGATATTGCAGATGAAAACGGTGTGGCCGTGGCTATTCATATGGCTGAAAGTCCTGTTGCATGCCTTGCTGCGGTTCAGGTTGCAGCCGCCATGCACAATGTTCTTGCGCTTGAATTCCATTCGGTAGATGTTCCCTGGTGGGCAGATATGGTTACCGGGATTAAAAATCCGATATTTGAAAAAGGGTTTATTAAGGTTCCTGATAAACCGGGTCTTGGATTTGACGATATAAACGAGGAAGTGTTGAAGGCGCATATTAATTCGGAAATTCCGGGATATTTCGAGCCCACAGATGAATGGAATAAGGAATTTTCAAATGACAGAATCTGGAGCTGACGGCTTTAAGACCGCAGATTATTGCTTAATAAAAATATTAAAATTCGGAGGCGCTGTATGATAGAAACCGCTTTGCGTTTAAGTAAGGATTATGAAAAAGTTACCGATTCAAAAATAAAGGAAAACAGAATAGGTGAATTTAATTTGGAGTTTGAGGGAAATTTGCCTGAAAACTTTGAGGTTGAATATCGCCTGATTCGCAATGATTTTGACTTTGGCTGCAATATATTTATGCTGGATCAGTATGACAGTGAGGAGGAAAACAAACGGTATCTGGATCTTTGGAAAAAGATATTTAATACCGCCGTTGTGCCCTTTTACTGGGAGGGAACAGAGCCTAAGCAGGGACTTCTTCGCTACAGTGATAATAACGGCATGGATGTTTATCGCAGACCATGCGCCGATAAAGTATTAAAATATTTAAAAGAGAATAAAATAAAGCCCAAAGGCCATCCGCTTTTTTGGCATGAATTTATACCTAACTGGCTTCCGTCCGAGTGGGATAAGCTTCTGCCGCTTATAGAAAAAAGATTTTCGGAAATTTCCGAAAGATACAGTAAGGAAATTCAAACCTTTGATTTGCTTAATGAGCCATCGCGTATATGGGACATGACATTTGAACATAAAAATGACGGATATAAAATGGTCGTTCCCCCAAAAGGATATATTGATGATATTTTTGATTTGGGAGAAAAATATTTTTCAAACAATACGCTTATTTTAAATGACACCGTAGGCGCTTCTTTTACGGATTTCAGGGGAATTTACGGAGGGTATTATCAGCTTTTGGAAAAACTGATCTCCGCCGGACGCCGCGTAGACAGGATAGGGCTGCAGTGCCATACCTATGACGACGATTGCTTTAAAAATGTGTTCTTTGCAGACAGACTTGACAGTCTGCTTTCAATCTACAAAGACCTCGGAAGAAAAACCGTAATTTCCGAAATAAGCATACCCAGCGATATCGGAGAAGAACTTCAGGCAATGGCAGTGAAACAGCTCTATAAGGTGGCATTTTCAAACAAGGGGACAGAGGGAATATTCTGGTGGAATCTTGATGATAACGGCATTACAACCTTTAAAAACAGAAATGCGTTAGGTGAAAAT
>CAKSDA010000057.1 GCA_934444895.1 uncultured Eubacteriales bacterium
ACGTTGAGGTCTTCCTCAAACTCTTTAGAGAGTTAGGGCTTGACGAAACCGTTCGTATTTGTAACAGCCGTACATAAGGATGTTACCGAGAGGCTGAAAGTCAGAGATCCCGTTTTATATACAGAGGTTAAAAAGGTTTTGGAAATTAACAAAAGGGAAAGACATATCAGAGGAGGTCTTGCTACCAGAAAAAAATACAAGGGAATTTAAAATGGAATTTTATTTTTAAAGTAAAACCTATTTATATATTAAATCATTTTTTAATAAAAATCGCCCTATATTTCATTTTATTTGAAATATAGGGCGAAAATTTTAATATATACTATTGTTTTTTATCTTTTGTGTCCTTGGTTAGAGAATTTAAAAGCACCATGGATACAATTATTATTGCGGTTACAATAAAAATTCCGAGTAACCCTTCAAGCATTACGGGAAGAGTTTTTAAAAATGCACCTACATTAAACATAGCGTCCTCCTTAAATCATTGCACTGACAAGGTTAATTATAAGACCGCCGGCAATAACCGAAGCAATCTGTCCGGAAACATTAACACCTATTGTATGCATGAGCAAAAAGTTTTGATTGTCTTCTGCAAGACCCATTTTATGAACTACCCTTGCCGACATTGGGAATGCGGAAATACCGGCAGCACCTATCATTGGGTTGATTTTGTTCTTTAAGAACAAATTGAGGAATTTTGCAAACATAACTCCGCCTACAGTATCAAAGATAAACGCTACAAGGCCCAGACCCAAAATTAAAAGGGTGTTTAAATTCAAAAACTGATCATATGTCATGCGCGCGGCTATTGTAATACCCAGGAAAAGTGTAACAAGATTTGCAAGAACCTTTTGCGCGGTTTCCGAGAGGGAATCCAAAACGCCGCATTCGCGGATAAGATTTCCAAACATTAAAAATCCGATAAGTGCAAGACTTCTGGGAGCCACAATTCCTGTAATAACCGTAATTATTATAGGGAAAAGTATGCGGGTTGTTTTTGAAATGTTTTTCGCCTCATAAGGCATGCGTATAAGACGCTCTTTTTTAGTTGTTATAAGTTTTATTACAGGCGGCTGAACAATAGGCACAAGCGCCATATATGAATATGCCGCAACTATTATTGCGCCCAGGTAATTTGAATTAAAGTAATTTGCCACAAAAATTGAAGTAGGGCCGTCGGCTGCTCCGATAATTGCAATTGACGCCGCATCTTTAAAATCAAATCCCAAAAGGGCAGCCATGCTGAAGGTAAAGAATATTCCGAATTGAGCTGCAGCTCCGAAAAGCATTAGCTTAGGATTGGAAAGCAGCGGACCGAAATCAATCATCGCTCCGATTCCCACAAACAAAAGCAGCGGAAAAAGCTCGTTCGAAATACCTGAATTAAAAAGCAGGTCAATAACGCCGTGTTCGGTCTTTCCGTTGTATATCTGGTCTATAGCCCCTGAAAACGGAAGATTTACAAGTATTGCTCCAAAGCCTATTGGAAGCAACAAAGACGGTTCCATATCTTTTTTAATGGCCAGGTATATAAGAACTCCGCCGACAATCCACATTATAATTTGTTGCCAGTGAAATCCATCTACCGCACTGCCGAAAAGAGTGGAAAAAAGTGATGACAGAAAATCCAATTATATCTCTCCTCTATATGGTAATATTACCATTATATATGAAAAGTGCTTTAATTGCAACTGTCACAATGCTCACAATTCGAGCAGGATTTTCCTAAAATCGGTTCAGGGTCAACCCCTTGCTTTGTATAGTAATCCCAAAGAGCGGCTTTAATTGCCTGTTCCGCAAGAACCGAGCAATGTATTTTGTGTGCCGGAAGACCTCCCAATGCCTCAACAACCGCTTTGTTGGAAAGGCCGACAGCTTCTTCAACGGTGTGACCTTTAATCATTTCGGTTGCTATTGAGCTGGTAGCTATAGCCGAAGCGCAACCATAGGTTTTGAATTTTACATCGGTAATGATTCCGTCTTTTATTTTTAAATACATCTTCATTATATCGCCGCATTTTGCGTTTCCGACTTCACCGATACCGTCGGCGTCCGGAATTTCTCCGACATTTCTGGGATGTGTAAAGTGTTCCATAACCTGTTCAGTATACATAATTAATCATCCTTTCTTTCTTTTTCAGATTGTTTAATCCTGTCCCAAAGAGGGGACATGTCTCTGAGTCTTTTAATAATCGGCTCTAAAACCGAAATTATATATTTGGCGTCTTCCATGGTGTTAACATCGCTGAAACTGAGCCGCAGCGATCCGTGGGCAATTTCGTGCGGAAGGCCCAAGCTTAAAAGAACATGGCTGGGATCGAGCGATCCGGAAGTGCATGCCGAACCGGATGAGGCGCATATTCCTTTTTGATCAAGCATCAAAAGGAGAGATTCACCCTCAACCCCTTCAAAGCAAAGACTTGCATTGCCGGGCAGTCTTTTAACCCTGTCTCCGTTTACACGGCTGCGCTCAATTTTAAGAGCATTGTCAATAACATAGTCGCGTATTTCCTTAAGGCGAGCGTTACGCTCATCCATGGTTTTTACGGCAGTTTCAAGGGCAAAACCCATACCGACTATTCCGGCAGTGTTTTCTGTGCCGGCTCTGCGTCCTTTCTCCTGAGCACCGCCGTCAATAAGATTCGGAAGAACTATTCCTTTACGGCAATAAAGCGCTCCGACGCCCTTCGGACCGTGAAATTTGTGCGACGAAATAGAAAGAAGATCAATGTTCTGATCCTTAACATTTATTTTAACATTGCCTGCTGCCTGAACTGCGTCGGTATGGAAAATAATGTTATGCTTATGGCATATTTCGCCTATTTCTTTAATCGGTTGAATTGTGCCGATTTCATTATTGGCATACATTATGGTTACAAGAGCGGTATCTTCTCTTATTGCGGATTCAAGCTCGTCTGTTCGAACAATTCCGTTTTCGTGAACCGGAAGAAGGGTTACTTCGAATCCCATCTTTTCAAGACGGTTCAAACTGTGTAATATGGCGTGATGTTCAAAAGCCGAGGAAATGATATGTTTTTTGCCTTTTTTCGCCATAATGGCAGCAACGCCTTTAAGCGCCCAGTTATCCGATTCGCTTCCGCCGGCGGTAAAGTAAATCTCTCCGGCTTCTGCTCCCAGGGCGTTTGCAATTTGTTCTCTTGCGTGCTCAACGGCTGTTTTTGCGCGCGATCCTAAATCATAAAGACTGGACGCATTGCCGTATTCGGTTGTGAGATACGGCATCATAGCCTCCAAAACCGGCTTGGAAATAGCGGTTGTAGCAGCATTATCAGCATAAATTAACCTATCCATCATAAAAAACTTCCATTCATTTTTTATTTCATTCTTATTGTATACCATTTTAGTATAGTTTTCAATAGATTTTATAATTTTTATAAAAAATTTAAATTTTTTTTACTTTTGAAGCGGGAAACGCAGAAATATCGGTACATTAAGAGTGATAGGTTGTTTTATAAGCCGTTTCAACTTGATTGTTCTGCACGGACCGGCACAATAATATATGAAAAAGGAACTTGCAAAATAATATAAACAGAGTATAATTAATAAAGATCATTTAATATGAAAGTGTGATATTATGACGAAAATTGACATTTTTTCAGGATTTTTGGGAGCAGGTAAAACAACCCTTATAAAAAAACTTATAGGATCTGCTTATAAGGGTCAGAAAATTGTGCTTATTGAAAATGAATTTGGAGAAATAGGAATAGACGGAGGATTTTTAAACGATTCCGGAATAGAAATAACCGAGATGAATTCAGGTTGCATTTGTTGCAGCCTTGTTGGCGATTTCGGAAAAGCTCTGAATGAAGTGCTCGAAAAATTTGCTCCGGATCGTATTATTATTGAACCTTCAGGGGTTGGAAAGTTAAGTGATGTTGTAAGAGCCGTAAGCTCGGTTCTCGGCAATGAAGTTGTGCTTAACAGTACAACGACTGTTGTAGACGCAACAAAGTGCAAAGTATATATGAAAAATTTCGGAGAATTTTTCAATAATCAGGTGGAAAGCGCCGGCTGCGTTGTTTTAAGCAGAACCGATGTTGCGGACGAAAAAAAGGTTTCCGAGGCTATAGAACTTATAAAAAGTAAAAATCCTAATGCAAATATTATAGCCACACCGCTTGAGCAGCTCGACGGAGCGGACATTTTAAAATCAATGGAAAATAGGGACAGTATGGCATCTATTATTGAGGAACTAAACAAAGAAGAGGATGTATGTCCTGAATGCGGTCATCACCACCATCATCATGGTGAATGTGAACACGACCATGACCACCACGACCACGATCACCATGAGCATGATCACCATGAGCATGACCACCACGAACATGAATGTCATGACCACCATGAACATGAATGTCATGACCACCATGACCACGATCATGAACATCACGACCATGATCACCACCACCATCATGCCGATGAGGTGTTTACAAGTTGGGGACTTGAAACTGCAAAATCATTTGAAAAAGAGGAAATTGCCTCGGCGCTTAATGCTTTTGAAAATCCTGCGGAATATGGTACAATACTTCGCGCAAAGGGATATGTTAAGTCCGAAAACGGATGGATATATTTTGATTATGTTCCGGGTCAGGTGGATTTAAGAGACGGATCGCCTGCAGTTATAGGAAGAATATGCGTAATAGGCACGGGCATAAACGAAGAAAAGCTTGAAAAACTTTTTAAAAAATAATAAAGCCTGTTTATAATTAAAGGTTATATAGTTGTATTAGTATAAGAAGGTGTTTTTTATGGATATACCGGTTTATCTTTTTACCGGTTTTTTGGAGGCCGGCAAGACAAAATTTATACAGGAAACAATGGAGGATCCAAGGTTTGATACCGGTGAAAAAACACTCATTTTGCAGTGTGAAGAAGGACTTTATGAATATGATACAAGCAAATTTTGCAGCGGTAAGGTTTATATTGAAATAATTGATGATGAAGAAGAACTGAACGAACAAAATTTAAAGGCCCTTTTAAAAAAACATTCAGCTCGCAGGGTGCTTATTGAATATAATGGTATGTGGATGCTTAAAACTTTGTTTGAAGCATTACCTGAAAATTGGGTCATAGCACAGGAATTTATGTTTGCCGAAACAAAAACATTTTTGAATTTCAACCGAAATATGAGAGGTCTGGTAACCGACAAACTCACCGGTTGCGAATTGGTTGTATTTAACAGATATGATAAGAGTGTGCCGCAAGAGGAACTTCATAAAATTGTGCGGGCGGTAAATACTCGGGCGGATATTGCATATGAATATCCAAACGGAAGTGTTGAGTATGATGAAATAGAAGATCCGCTTCCTTTTGACAAACAGGCCGATTTAATAGAAGTTGAAGATAAGGACTATGCCTATTTTTATCGCGATCTTTCAGAAAATCTTGAGGATTACAATGGAAAATCAGTAAAATTTAAAGCTATTTGCGCTAAAAATGGGGAACTGAAAGAAAACGAAATTGTTGTAGGGCGAAGCATTATGACATGCTGCGTAGAGGATATAACCTTTGCCGGATTTATAATGGAAGGCGAAAATTTAAAAGAACTGAAAAACAAAGACTGGATTATCCTTACCGCAACAATAAAATTGGAGTATAATACTCTTTACGGAAGAAGAGGACCGGTGCTTTACAAAAAAAGCGCTGAAATTGTGCCGCCTCCTGAAAATGAGGTTGCTACCTTTTATTAAAAAGCACAATATGTTATAGCGAATCATAATGAAATTTTTGCTGCATTTGTTTTTTGTTTTGCAGCTTTTCTCTGTTTCATGCTGCATTTTCTATGTCTGCAAAATAAAAGGGCAAACAGGTTTGGATTTATCACTGTTTGCCTTGTGTTAGGCTCTTAATAGGAAAATTGCCTTTTATAGGGCAGTTGTCCATACTGATTGCAACACTTTACTAACAAGCCTCCAAAAGTTTTAAACTTTTGGAGGCTTGTAAATTTAAATATTTTAGAATATAGTTAAAAATATTATTTATATTCGGCGTTATATTTTTCAATGCTGTCGTTTATTATTTTAATTGCAGCGTCTCTTCCCATTATCTCATCAACCGCTGTTGTCTTTCCTTCCAGTTGCTTATAAACCGAAAAGAAATGGCGCATTTCATCAAACAAATGGCGGGGGAGCTCCTCAATGCTGTGGTAGGTGTTATATGTGGGATCGTTGAACGGAATTGCAATAACCTTTTCATCATGCTCGCCGCCGTCGAGCATTGTTAAAACACCTATGGGATAACATTTTACAAGAACCAGCGGATCAATAGGTTCATTACACAAAACCAAAACATCCAAAGGATCGCCGTCCTCTGACAGTGTGCGCGGAATAAATCCGTAATTAGCGGGATATTGCATAGAAGTATAAAGAATTCTGTCCAGAATTATGCAGCCTGTAGCCTTGTCTAATTCATATTTCTTTTTGCTTCCTTTTTTAATTTCGATAACCGATAAAAAATTTTCTGCGGTAATACGCTCCGGAGCAACATCATGCCAAATATTCATTAAAATCCTCCTTAAAACCTATATGTGTCTATACTGTAAAACTAATAAATATCACCTAAATTATAATTCCGCCGCCGGCTACAAATCCGTCATGGTAAAACACAAGAGATTGACCGGGGGTAATCGCCCTTACAGGCTCATCAAAAGTACATGTTATTTCATCAGGCCCGGTGCGCTCTATTAAACAGGGCGCACCCTTGTGATTATATCTTATTTTTGCCATAAATCTTTCCGGCTTTCCGTAAGGCAGATCAGAAATTCCCATAAA
Organism: uncultured Eubacteriales bacterium; assembly: GCA_934444895.1. Classification (GTDB taxonomy): domain Bacteria; phylum Bacillota; class Clostridia; order Oscillospirales; family Acutalibacteraceae; genus UMGS1279. Next base: position 6,792 of record CAKSDA010000057.1, read on the forward strand.
ATTCAAACGGTCAGCCTTCAGGGTGTTAAGCCAAAGATCTTTCGAATCTCCAACAGTTACTTCATTTGTTTTTGGATTAATTTTTGTTACAAATACACGGTGCCCCATAGGCAGGTTTAGCCCTCTGCGCTGACCTATGGTATAGCACGCAATACCATTGTGCTGACCAAGAATTTCACCGCTTTTTGTGACGAAATTGCCTTTTGGCAGTTTTTTTTCGGTCTCCTGCTCAATAAACGACGCATAGTCTCCGTCCGGGACAAAGCAGATTTCCTGACTGTCATGTTTGTGAGCTACCGGAAGATTTGCCTGTTCTGCGATTTTCCTGACTTCCGGTTTAGTAAGGTCTCCAAGAGGCATCAGGGTATGCTCAAGCTGATGTTGAGTAAGTCCGTATAGAGCATATGACTGATCTTTTTCGGCAGTTGCAGATACGGCTATTGCATATCTGTCATCTTTAGTTTTTACTATCTTTGCATAATGCCCGGTTGCAATGTAGTCCGCTCCGATGGCAATACTCTTTTTAAAAAGAGATTCCCATTTGACATATTTATTGCAGGCAATGCACGGGTTAGGAGTCCTTCCGCTTAAATATTCCGATACAAAGTAGTCGATAACGGTCTCCTTAAACTCTTTTTTAAAGTTCATTACATAGTAGGGAATATCAAGTATTTGCGCTACCCGCCGTGCGTCCTCAACCGCAGAAACACCGCAACATCCGCCCTCGTTTTCTAAATGACATTCGCTTTCGTCCTGCCAGATTTGCATGGTAACACCAATAACATTATAACCCTGTTGTTTTAAAAGATACGCTGCCACCGAAGAATCTACTCCGCCGGACATTCCCACAACAACAGTTTTCCCTTTTTTATTTTCAAAACTCATATGGCTGTTTTCTCCTTGAAACTTGCCGAACTTTTAAATTCAAAATTCACAGGTTCTAAGTTTGCTTACTGCTTTTGCAACGGCGTCTGCCGCAATATTAAGCTCTTCCTTTGTGTTTTCATAAGACAGAGTGAATCTTACAGCGCTGCGTGCCAGATCGTCTGAAAGGCCAATCGCTTTTAGCACATGCGACGGATCCAGTGAACCTGACGAACATGCCGATCCGCTTGAAACATATATGTCCTGCATATCAAGCATTATGATTATGGACTCACCGTCCGCAGAACAAAAGCTTATGTTTATGTTGTTTGAAAGTCGGTTGTTTAAATTTTGCGGACCGTTTAGCTTTATGTCCGGAATTTTCGCTTTTAACGCAGTAATAAAATATTTTTGTAAATCTCGCTCAACAAACGCCCTTTTTTCAATATCCTGATTTGCAAACTCTGCCGCATAGCCCATGCCGACAATCGCCGGAACATTTTCCGTTCCCGCACGGCGATTATGCTCCTGCGCGCCGCCGCGAATAAGCGCAGGCACCTTAATATCCTTCCTTATATATAAAAATCCGACGCCCTTCGGACCGTTAAATTTATGTCCGCTTGCGCTTAACATGTCAATGTTCATTTCAAGAACATTCAGCGGAATATGTCCGAAAGCCTGTACTGCATCAGTATGAAAAATTATACCGTTTTTGCGGCATATACTGCCGATTCTTTTTATAGGTTGAATTGTTCCTATTTCATTGTTGGCAGTCATAACCGAAACTAAAATTGTATTTTGTTTAACAGCATTTTCAATATCAGCAGGGGAAACGCTGCCGAATTCATCAACATCAAGATAGGTAATGTCGGCGCCGCGCTCTCTTTCAAGATATTTGCAGGTATTAAGCACCGAAGGATGTTCAATTTTAGTAGTTATAATATGATTTCCTTTTAATTTAAAGGCCTCAAATGCCGAAATAATTGCCCAGTTGTTAGCCTCGCTGCCTCCGGAAGTAAAAAAAACCTCGTTTGCATGGCAGTTTATAACCTTTGAAACCTGATCTCGCGCCTTTGTGACGGCTTCTTTGCTTTTTTGACCTAGTTTATAAATGGAAGAGGGATTGCCGTAATTTTCAGAAAACCATGGGAGCATTTTTTCGGTTACCGCAGCGGAAGTTTTTGTTGTAGCTGCATTATCTAAATATATCAATTCGGTTTCCCCTCCTTATTTTATTTTGCAAACTTTTTAAGACTATATATTTTTAAATATTATAAAACTGTTTTGCAGCGGCATTATAATACAATAATTATAGCATAAAATTTATAAAATTCCAACGGAATATTTGAATGAGAAAATATATTAATTGGTCATTTTTTGCTTTTTGCCTGTGACACTAGGCACTTGATAGTCGAACTTTTAATGGCTTCACTTACCGCCAGTCTAAAAAATACTAAAAAAACATATATTAAACATTGATTATTTTAAAAAACTGTGATATACTTTATAGGCATTTAAATTTGCTTGGCATTTGTAGACTAAAAATTAAAGGTATGCCTGCAATTTGCAAAATTTAAGTATATTTTAAGTATATGCGGATATGGCGGAATAGGCAGACGCGCTAGATTCAGGTAACGCCATCTCGGTGTAAATTCGGTAAAACCGCAGAAATGCGTTTTTATTATTGCGGATCAAGAAAAACGCTCCGCCTCGGTTGTCCTCGCCGTGTAAAATTTAGAGGATGAAAACTTAATATGCGGGTATGGCGGAATAGGCAGACGCGTTAGATTCAGGTTCTAATGATCGCAAGGTC
>CAKSDA010000058.1 GCA_934444895.1 uncultured Eubacteriales bacterium
ATTCGGAAAAAACCGATCAGGATGATCTTATTTCGATCGGAACAATAGGTCTTATAAAGGGCATTTCCACCTTTAAATCAAACAAGGGAATACACCTTGCGACATATGCGGCAAGATGCATAGAAAATGAAATTCTTATGCATTTCAGAAGTCTTAAAAAAACTGCGCAGGATGTTTCAATTAATGATCCTATAGATACTGATAAAGACGGAAATGATCTTACGCTTATAGATGTTATAGCGGATGATAAAAATATAATAGATGACATTGATTTAAAAATTAAAATCGAAAACCTTAAAAAATACATAGATGAAGTTTTATCACCCAGAGAAAGAATTATTATTTCCCTTAGATACGGTCTTATAGGAGGTAAGGAAAACACACAAAGGGAAGTTGCAAAAAAGCTTAATATTTCTCGTTCCTATGTTTCAAGACTTGAAAAAAAGGCTTTGCAAAAACTATTTAATAAATTCAAATCTGAAAAGCTTTGAAAGGAATATCGAATATGACTCTTTCATAATACTTATAATAGGTGATATTTTATGGTTAAACAGGAAAAAGAAGAAATTAAAATACCGCATAATATTGTTATGGAGCAAAGGAGCAAACTGATTCTTTCAGGCGTAACCGAAGTAGTTACTTTTGAAACCGACAATGTTGCCCTTAAAACTACAATGGGAAATCTTTGTATAAAAGGAAGCGATATGCGAATGGACTCATATAATTCCACAACATATGATCTTGAAATCGGAGGGAATATATTTGCCATTGTATATACTAATGATTCAGCAGGAAAGGAAGGCTTTTTCAGCCGTATATTTAAATAATGTGGGAAATACATAACAATGATCAGTGGTTTACCTTTGGCTATTCACTGATTTTAGGTATTTTGCTTTCTGCAATATATTGCATTTTTAAGCTGGATAGGATTGTAAACAAACGAAATAAAATATTTGTTGCGTTTTCAGATATTTTGTTTTTTGTTTTATCGGCATTTTTAAGTTTCAATTTTATGCTTCTTAAAACAAACGGGCAAATCCGCGGATTTGTTCTGTTTGGCATTTTTTTAGGTTTTTTAATAGGCAAAATAGCCCTTAATAAGCCAACGGTTTTTTTAGGGGGAATACTTAAAAAAATTAAACGGTTTTTTCTGGAAAAATATAAAAAATTGTTTAACGCAACAATGATTTTTTTGAAAAAATTACCACCGTTTACGAAAAAAATCAAGAAAATCAAATTTAATAACAAAAAAAAGACCGAAAAAGCTAAAAAATAATTCTCAAAGCACTTGCATGTAGCAAAATCTTTGTGTATAATATCAACATATTATATTTGATTGGAATGTTACATGTGGCAAGAGTTTCTAACGGCCGTAAAAGCATAATATTAAGGGTTTTATTACTCATTTTTTCAATATATATTATTATTTCTCTTTCAAATCTGCAGATCCAGCTTTTAAACCGAAAAAAAGAACTTAAAAGCGGAGAGGCAGTTTTGGAATCAAAAAACATGCAGATCGATGAACTTGTGCGTTTGCTTGATAACGGATCCGAATCCGAACTTATTGAAAAAACGGCAAGGGAACGTTTGGGTTATGTATATCCGGACGAGCAGATATATGTTGATCTGTCAGGGAAATAATTTTTTATCACAGCTCAATCTATTAAGCAAAACACCTAAAATTTTAAGGAGGATCTTTCTTAGTATGCAGCCAAAAGTCGGAGATATAGTTGAGGGTAAAATAACCGGAATAACCAAATTCGGTGTTTTTGTGGATATCGGTGATAATAATACCGGTATGGTACATATTTCAGAAGTTGCACACACCTTTGTAAACGAAATAAGAGATTTTGTTAAAGAAGGGGATACCGTTAAATGCAAAGTTTTATCTATAGCAGAAGATGGAAAGATCAGCTTAAGCATAAAAAAGGCTCAGGAAGACAACAAGGATAAACCCCGCCGTGGAAATCGTACATTTACCCCTCCGAAGCCGGATAATTCATTTGTATGGACCGCTTCAAAAAATGAAAGTTCTTCCTTTGAAGAAATGATGAATAAATTCAAGCAGGCAAGCGACGAAAAATTTTCAGACCTTAAAAAGAAAAATTTCGAAGTAAAAAGGGTTAAGCGCGGCGGCCGACCTGATAATTTTTAAATAACTATGGTAGGCAACATTTTTTGCTGCCTGCCATGTTGTTTTATTTTTTTAAAATAACTGCGAAAAATGTTTATAATTATATTTTTTTGTCGATATTGTTTTCAGGGGTGATACGGTTGAGAGAAGTTGCTTCAAAGCGTATAAAAGAAGCTGTTAAGAAGCTGTTTATTGACGCAAATTATACCTTACCTTGCGATATAGTAAAAGGTATCGATAAATGCCGCGACTGCGAAACAGCCGAAACGGCAAAAAAAGCGCTTGATATTATTAAAGAAAATATTGACGCAGCAAATAAACTAAATGTCCCCATTTGTCAGGATACCGGCATGGCAGTTGTTTTTTTGGAGATAGGCAGAAATGTACATATAACCGGCGGCAGCATTGAAATTGCTGTTAATGAAGGTGTAAGGGAAGCCTATGAAAAGGGATTGCTGCGCAAATCGGTTGTTGCGGATCCGCTTGAAAGAATAAATACAAACGACAATACTCCGGCAGTTATTCATTATGAAATTACCGAAGGAGAAAATGTTAAAATCACTGCCTTGCCAAAAGGCTTTGGCAGCGAGAATATGAGCGCTCTTAAAATGCTTATTCCGGCAGATGGAAAAAAAGGCGTAGTTGATTTTGTTATTAACACCGTAAAAAATGCCGGAAGCAGACCTTGCCCGCCTATTGTTGTGGGAGTCGGTATCGGCGGAACATTTGAACAGTGTGCAATACTTGCAAAAAAGGCGCTGTGCCGCCCTATTGACAGTTCAAATATAAATGACAACTACAAAAATTTAGAAGATGAACTTTTAGAAAAAATAAACAACCTTAATATCGGCGCTCAGGGGTTCGGGGGTAAACAAACCGCCTTAGGTGTTAATGTTGAATACGCTCCTACACATATTGCCGGGCTGCCTGTCGCAGTAAATATAAGCTGCCATGTTACAAGGCATAAAAGCGTGATTTTATAAAGTCGGGAGAAGGATATGCAAAATATTAAAATAATGGCGCCGTGTATGTTCGGAGTTGAAGGCATTTTAGCGGAGGAGCTTAAACGCCTCGGCGCTGATAATATAAAAAGCGAAAACGGTCGTGTTTTTTTCAGTGGCGACATAAATACCGTTGCTGCTGCAAATTTGGGACTTAGAACAGCAGAAAGGGTTTTAATTGTTTTAGGTGAGTTTAACGCAACAACCTTTGATGAACTGTTTGAGGGAGTAAAGAATATCCCATTTGAGAATTTTGTTTCATCAAAGGATGCTTTTCCGGTAACCGGATATTCAATATCTTCACAGTTGCACAGTATACCTGACTGTCAATCTATAATAAAAAAAGCGATTGTTGAAAGGCTAAAGCAAAAATACAATATTTCCTGGTTTGAAGAAACCGGTTCAATACATAAAATACGATTTTCAATTCTTAAAAATAAGGTTTTAATCGGACTTGATACTTCAGGTGAAGGATTGCACAAAAGGGGCTACCGTGCCCATTCTATGGTTGCGCCGATAAAGGAAACTCTTGCGGCGGCAATGTGTCTTCTTGCAAGAATATATGACGACACCAAACTTTATGATCCGTTTTGCGGTTCCGGAACAATATTAATTGAAGCTGCGCTTATAGCAAAAAATATGGCTCCCGGTCTTAAGAGAAATTTTGCCGCTGAAAGGTTTTCAACAGATTTCGAAAATGCATTTAAATCCGAAAGAAACAGGTTTTTAAACGAAATAAAGCCAAAAATCGATTTTTGCGGTTTTGGTAGCGATATTGATGAGGCATCTGTTGCGCTTACAAAGGAAAATTCAAAAAAAGCCGGAGTGTTTGATCTTATCAAAGCAAACAGATGCGATATAAGAGACCTTAACCTTCCTGACGGCCGCATGCTTTTAATCACCAATCCTCCATACGGAGAGCGTTTATCTGACCTTAAAGGGGCAGAAGAATTATATAAAATCATGGGCAAAAAAATGCCTAAAGAACAAGGCAAAAAGTATTTTATTATAAGCCCATGCGAGGAATTTGAAAGCATATTCGGCCGCATAGCAGACAAAAAACGCAAACTGTATAACGGTATGATAAAATGCCAGTTGTACATGTATTTTAAAAACAACTAAGACGGATGTGATTTTTTGAAATATGTTTTTATTATAAATCCTACCTCCGGTAAACGCCTGTATCAGGAAATAGTCGCAAAAGAAATAAGGCAATACTTTGAGGGCAAGGACGACGAGTATATCATTCATTATACAACATGCCGCGGTGATGCTAAAGCATATTCCAGAAGCCTTGCAATGTCAGGAGAAAATGTTAGGATTTATGCCTGCGGAGGCGAGGGAACATCATTTGAAGTATTAAACGGAGTACACGGATATGATAATGTCAGCTTAGGTGTGATACCCTGTGGTTCGGCAAATGATTTTATAACATATTTTGCGGATAAAGAGCTGTTTTTGGATATTGCTTCTCAGGTTGACGGAGAAACGATAAATCTTGATATTATAAAAGCCGGGGATTTTTACGCTCTTAATTCTTGCTCGGTCGGATTAGACGCAATGTCTGCCGATAATATGACAAAATTCAAAAAATGGCCCCTTGTTACAGGAAGTATGGCTTATGTTTTAGGGGTTGTTTATACCTTGTTCGGCAAGATAAGCAATAATCTGAAAATCAAAATTGATAACGGCTTAAAAATAATTAATGAGAAAATACTTTTGGCGGTTGTTGCAAACGCTCCGTATTACGGCGGCGGATTTTATCCTACTCCGGGCGCAATGCCTTATGACGGAAAACTTAATTATTCCGTTATAACTCCGGTATCAAGGCCGAGGATAGTTTCTCTGTTAAAAAAATATCGCCTCGGAACACATATAAATTATGATTTTTGCCGTCATGGCGAATGCAGAAAGATTTCAATAAGTGCTGAAAAACCGCTTCCTTTTAATATGGACGGCGAAATTGTTTATGCAAAAGATATTGATTTTGAAATAATACCTTCTGCCTGCAAATTTATTTTGCCAAAAACGGTTTATTCAGTGTGGAATGAAAGGGCAAATAAATTTAAGAAAACCGCAGAAAGCACAATGTCATAGTTAAGTTCTGTCTAACTGGCATAAAAAACCATAAATTTGCTTGAAAATAAGCAAAAAATATTGTATCATAAATTTATTAGGAATTTTTTTGAAAAAAATTTGTATCCTAAAAGTAGTAATATCCGAGTAAAAAACACAAAGATAATACAAATTAAAATCAGTCAAAAAAGACAGAATGGAGTATTGTATGAAAATTTTAGTAGTTAATGCCGGAAGTTCATCACTTAAATATCAGCTTATTAACATGGAAAATGAACATGTCCTTGCCAAAGGAAACTGTGAAAGAATCGGCGGAGATACCGTTCTCACACATAAAACCGCCGATGGCAAAAAGTTTGTTTATAACAATCCAATGCCAACACACAGCGAAGCTTTTGAAGAACTGTTAAGCGTTCTCACAAAAGGAGAGGGAGCTGTTATAGATTCGCTTTCGGAGATTTCTGCTGTCGGACACCGCGTCGTTCAGGGCGGAACAATATTCTCAAATTCTACAATTATAAATGATGAGGTTATAGCTGAAGTTGAAAGACTTACTCCTTTGGCACCGCTTCATAACCCCGCTAACATTTTAGGCATCAAGGCATGCACAAAAGCTCTCGGCAAAGATATTCCTCAGGTTGCTGTATTTGATACTTCTTTCCATTTTACAATGCCTGAAAAAGCATATATGTACGGTGTTCCGTATGAATACTTTGAAAAGTATGGAATAAGAAGATACGGATTTCACGGAACTTCTCACCGTTTTGTAACCCAAAAGGTTGCAGAGCTTATGAACATAGATCCTAAAGATCTTAAAATTATATCCTGCCATTTAGGCAACGGTGCTTCAATCACTGCGGTAAACGGCGGAAAATCGGTTGACACCACTATGGGATTTACTCCGCTGGACGGATTTATTATGGGAACCAGAAGCGGATCGCTTGATCCTTCTGTTGTTACTTTTATTGCAGAAAACGAGGGCGTTTCACCAAAAGAAATGTCTGATATTCTCAATAAAAAATCCGGTGTTCTCGGTATATCAGGCGTTTCAAATGATAACCGTGATGTTTGCGAAGCTGCCGTAGAAGGAAACAAAAGAGCAAAACTTGCAATTGATATGCAAAACTATCAGATTATTAAATATATAGGCGGATATATAGCCGCTATGAACGGTGTAGACGCAATAGCGTTTACAGGCGGAATCGGTGAAAATAATTACGATATTCGCGAAGCCGTTTGCGACAACTTCAAGTATATAGGCCTTGAAATTGATAAGGAATATAATAAAGAACATTCACATATTAAGGGCGAAAATCTTAAAATTTCAACCGAAAATTCAAAGGTTGCGGTTTTTGCAATTTCAACCGACGAAGAAATGGTTATTGCCCGCGATACGCTTGAGCTTGTTTCAAAATAATAACAAATCAGAATATGAATATATCCGCTTTTCGGATATATTCATATTTTATTGAAGGAAGATTTTATGGACATAAAAGAGAAAGCTTTAGATTTACATTATAAGTTAAAAGGAAAACTGGAAACCGTACCTAAAGTCAAAGTTCAAAGCGCCGATGATCTGTCGGTTGTATATACCCCGGGTGTAGCGGCTCCTTGCATGGAAATACATGATGATTACAGCAAATCGTTTGACCTTACAGTAAGGAACAATACGATTGCGGTAGTTACAGATGGTACTGCGGTTTTGGGACTTGGAGATATCGGACCTGAGGCAGGAATGCCGGTAATGGAAGGAAAATGCGTACTTTTTAAGGAGTTTGCAGATGTAGACGCAGTGCCGATTTGTGTGCGCTCTAAAGATGTTGATGAAATTGTAAAAACCATATTTTTGATTTCCGGCAGCTTTGGAGGAATAAATTTGGAAGATATATCAGCACCGCGCTGCTTTGAAATTGAAAGAAAATTAAAGGAAATATGCGATATTCCGGTTTTTCATGATGATCAGCACGGAACCGCAATTGTTGTAGGCGCGGCTCTTATTAACGCGTTGAAGGTTGTAAAAAAGCAAGCCGAAAATGTTAAATGCGTTATAAACGGAGCCGGTTCCGCAGGCACAGCAATAGCAAAACATCTCATAAAAATGGGATTTAAAAATATTGTTATGTGTGATAAATTTGGTGCCATTTACAGCGGAATGTCCGGACTTTCAAAATCCCATACCGAGCTTTCGAAAATCACAAACCCAAACAATGAAAAGGGTAATTTGGCAGATGTTATGAAAAATGCCGATGTTTTTATAGGCGTTTCGGCTCCCGGAATTGTATCCGAAAGTATGATTAAAAGCATGGCAAAAAACAGTATAGTTTTTCCGATGGCAAATCCGGTTCCGGAAATCATGCCGGATCTGGCAAAATCCGCAGGAGCCGCAGTTGTAGGAACGGGAAGATCTGATTTTCCCAATCAGATAAATAATGTTTGCGCTTTTCCCGGAGTTTTTAGAGGAGCTTTGGATGTGCGCGCCAGAGAAATAAATGATGATATGAAATTGGCTGCTTCCTATGCCATTGCAGAACTTGTTTCGGATTGCGAGCTGAATAATGAATATATTCTTCCCCCGGCATTTGATAAAAGAATAGGTCCGGCGGTTGCAAAGGCTGTTCGCAATTCTGCAGTTGCCTGTGGTGTTGCCCGCATTAAAACAAATAGTAATTGACTTTTTATAGCAAAATCAGTATAATTATTTAGTTAGTGTATCTTTGTTTTATGGGACTTGTGAGGTAAAAACGCCCACAAAATATTTTATGAAAAGTGTGAAAATTTAATGACTTACCAAAACAAACTAAGAAATATTGCGATTATTGCCCATGTTGACCACGGAAAGACAACTTTGGTTGATGAACTGCTTAAACAAAGCGGAACCTTCAGAAGCAATGAGCAGGTACAGGAAAGGGTAATGGATTCTAATGACCTTGAAAGGGAAAGAGGAATTACAATTCTTTCAAAAACAACAAGCGTTCATTATGAAGATTACAAAATAAATATTGTTGATACTCCCGGACATGCTGACTTCGGCGGTGAAGTTGAGCGTATATTAATGATGGTAGACGGTGTTTTGTTGCTTGTTGATGCCTTTGAGGGCTGCATGCCGCAAACGCGTTTTGTATTAAAAAAGGCTTTGGGCCTGGGTAAAAAAGTTATTGTTGTTGTAAATAAGATAGATAGGCCTATGGCGCGCCCAAACGAGGTTGTTGACGAAGTTTTGGACTTATTTATCGAGCTCGGCGCTGATGATGACCAAATTGAATTTCCGGTCATTTTTGCTTCAGGAAAAGCAGGGTATGCCACACTTTCTCCTGATCATCCTACCGAAAATCTTAAGCCTTTATTTGACATTATAATTAAAGAAATTGAACCTCCGAAGGGTGATGTTAACGCACCGCTGCAACTGCTTTTTTCAAACATAGATTATGATGATTATCTCGGAAGAATCGGTATCGGCAGGGTTGAACGCGGCTGCGTGAAACTTGGGCAAACCGTAACATTGTCTCACCGCGACGGCACAAGTCACAATGTTAAAATTGCAAAACTTTTTGTATATGAAGGGCTTCATCGCTCCGAGGTGACTGAAGCCGGAGTAGGTGAAATAGTTGCCGTTGCCGGTATTTCGGATTTAAATATAGGAGAAACGGTTTGCGATGTTTCTTGTGTTGAACCGCTGCCGTTTATTAAAATCGATGAACCTACACTTGCAATGAATTTTATGGTTAATAATTCTCCTTTTGCCGGCAGAGAGGGCAAGTATGTTACTTCCAGAAACCTTCGCGACCGTTTGTTTAAAGAAGTTCAAACAAATGTTAGTCTCCGTGTAGAGGAAACCGACTCGGCAGACACATTCAAGGTGTCCGGCAGGGGAGAACTGCATCTTTCAATATTAATTGAAACAATGCGCAGAGAAGGCTATGAATTCCAGGTTTCACCCCCTTCGGTTATCTATAAAAGGGACGAAAACGGAAAGCTTTTGGAACCGATTGAGCTTTTGATGATCGAGGTTCCGGAGGAATATGTTGGCGCCGTTATGGAACGCCTTGGCACGCGTAAGGCGGAAATCAGAAATATGGGAACCAGAGACGGCGGCACATCGCATCTTGAGTTTTTAATTCCTGCAAGAGGACTTTTGGGTTACAGATCGCAGTTTTTAACCGATACTAACGGAAACGGAATCATGAATCATGTGTTTTATGATTATGAGGAGTATAAGGG
>CAKSDA010000059.1 GCA_934444895.1 uncultured Eubacteriales bacterium
GACTGCAGCATGTTGAAGAGGGTAAAATCATATACAACAATCCCAAAACCGGCAGTCAGGACAATTTGAGGGATAAAACTCCGATACAAATAAGAGATTTGGGCGTCAGACTTTCGTTTGTTCCGGAAGACCGCCTTGGAATGGGCCTCGTAGGCAATATGGATATAATTGATAACATGATGCTTAGAAGTTACAGAAAAGGACATTCGGTTTTCCTTGAACGCAAGGCTCCTAAAAATCTGGCCGACGAAATTATAGATCAGCTCGAAGTGGTAACACCCAGCGCAAATACTCCGGTAAGAAAGCTTTCCGGCGGTAATGTTCAAAAGGTTCTTGTAGGACGCGAAATTGCGTCTTCTCCAACCGTGTTTATGGCGGCTTATCCGGTAAGAGGACTGGATATAAATTCTTCATATATGATTTATAATCTGCTTAACAAGCAAAAAGAAAACGGTGTAGCTGTAATATTTGTAGGCGAAGATTTGGATGTTCTTATTGAGCTTTGCGACAGAATTATGGTTATCGGCGGCGGCAGAATAACCGGCACGGTTGACGGACGCACCGCCAAAAAGGATGAGATAGGACTTCTTATGACAAAATCCGGCGGAGGTGAGGCAAATGAATAATACCGATAGACATGTAAAAGAGCCGCTTTTCCACATAACAAAGCGTTCCGACATAATATGGTGGAAAGCATGGCTTATAAGGGCGGCGGCTATATTCGCGGCTCTTGTGGTTTGCGCGTTTGTTATTGTTATGATCACCGAATACAATCCCATACAGGTTTACGCAACAATGTTTAAGGGGAATTTCGGCAGCAAGAGAAAGATTTTTGTGCTTTTGCAAAATCTTGCAATGCTTTTATGCATTGCAATTGCAGTTACCCCGGCATTTAAAATGAAGTTCTGGAATCTCGGAGCTGAGGGCCAGACATTAGTTGGCGGACTTGCTTCTGCGGCGTGCATGTTTTACTTTAAAGATAGTATTCCGAATGTGCTGCTTGTTTTAATAATGCTTGTTAGCAGCATAGCAGCCGGAATTATATGGGGAGTTATTCCTGCTTTTTGCAAGGCTAAGTGGGGCACAAACGAAAGCTTGTTTACCCTTATGATGAATTATGTTGCAATGCAACTTGTCGCATTTGCCATTATGGTTTGGGTTCCGAGCGGTTCAAATGTTATGGGCGTTATAAATCAGAATACCGAAGCCGGTTGGCTTCCGAACCTTTTCGGGCAAAAGTATCTTATAAATATTTTGGTTGTTGCTCTTGTTACGGCGTTTATGTATGTATATTTGAAATACAGCAAGCAAGGCTATGAGATTTCGGTTGTGGGTGAAAGCACCAACACCGCAAGGTATATTGGAATTAATGTAAAAAAGGTTATTATCCGCACAATGATAATTTCAGGCGCAATTTGCGGACTTGCAGGATTTTTGCTTGTATCCGGAACCAACCATACCGTTTCAAAGGATCTTGCCGGAGGAATGGGATTCACGGCTATTATGGTTTCATGGCTTGCAAAATTTAATCCTGTTACCATGGTAGTTACTTCTTTCTTAATAGTCTTTCTCCAAAAGGGAGCCGGAGAAATTGCCACAACTTTCAGGCTTAACGAAAGCGTTTCGGATATACTTACAGGCATTATCATTTTCTTTATAATCGGATGCGAATTTTTCATAAATTACAAAATTAATAAGCGTTCAAAGCAAAAGGAGGTTAAATAATGCTGAATACGATTTTTGCGTTCATAAACGCCGCAATTATTCAGGGTATTCCGTTGCTTTACGGCGCAACCGGTGAAATAATTACGGAGAAAAGCGGAAACCTTAATCTGGGAATTCCCGGAATTATGTATATGGGCGGCATATCAGGAATAGTCGGCGGATATATTTACGAACATTCCACCGAAAATCCAAACGCAGCTCTTTGCATTATTATTCCGCTTTTGTCATGCCTTTTAGGCTCTTTGCTGCTGGCACTTATTTACAGTTTTTTAACCGTTACTCTCCGCGCAAATCAAAATGTTACCGGACTTGCCCTTACAACCTTCGGTGTGGGAATCGGAAACTTTTTTGGAGGATCGCTTTTAAGCTTTTTCGGTGAGACCGGTTCAATTTCGCTTTTTAATACCGGGAAATATTACAAGGCGGCACTTCCATTTGCTGATAAACTCGGACTTTTCGGAAAGACATTTCTGTCATTTGGATTTTTAGCCTATCTGGCAATTATCATTGCAATTGCCGCTTCGTGGTTTTTAAACCATACAAGAAAGGGACTCAATTTGAAGGCTGTGGGCGAAAATCCCGCAACCGCAGACGCAGCCGGAATAAATGTAACAAGATATAAATACTTCGCGACATGCATAGGCGGCATGATAGCCGGTCTCGGAGGACTTTATTTTGTTATGGATTACACAGCGGGCGCATGGACCAATAACGGATTCGGAGACCGTGGCTGGCTTGCAATAGCCATTGTAATTTTTGCAATATGGAAACCGGTAACAGCCATATTCAGCTCTGCTTTGTTTGGCGGCCTTTATATTCTTTGCGTATATATACCGGGTCTTTCAAGCAGTACCAAGGAACTTATAAATATGCTTCCATATGTTGTTACAATACTTGTGCTTGTTGTTGTAAGCGCGCGCAAGAAGCGTGAAAATCAACCTCCGGCACATTTGGGACTTTCCTATTTCAGGGAAGAAAGATAAAGACAATTTTTAAAGCACCGTAAATTACTTCTTTGTAATTTACGGTGCTTTTTGGTTATTATGAATTTATATTATTTTTTATGGTATTGTTATGGCCGTTTACCCCCGGATACCCTCCGGCAGTTCATTCCTGCCTATTGCAGTACTTGTGCAAACCGCCTGCTTTAAAAGGAGTATTGATTTTGCAGAAAAATGCTGTCTTAATGTGTTTCAAAAACTGAATTTCCTAAGCAGTCAATTCCCACAAAAAGAGGAAAATCACAAAAGGTTAATTTTTTAATGCTTTCGCAGCCTAAATCCTCAAACGCAATTACTTCGCAAGAGGTAATGCATTTTGAAGCAATTGCTCCCGCACCGCCTATTGCACAAAAATATACCGAACGGTTTTTAACAATCGAATCAACAACCTCGCGGCTTCTTTCCCCCTTGCCTATGGTTGCGGCAAGGCCCATGTCAAGCAGCAAAGGCGTAAAGGAATCCATGCGGCAGGATGTTGTCGGCCCGCAGCTTCCCACTGCCAGATCAGACGGGGCCTCTGTAGGTCCGGCGTAATATATGCAGGCGCCGTTTAACTCAAACGGCAATGGCTCGTTGTTCTTTATCATTTTAATAAGCCTCATATGCGCGGCGTCTCTTGCAGTGTAAACGGTGCCGGAAAGAAAAACCTCGTCGCCGGATTTTAAAAGCGGTGTTTTTTCAACCAGTTCGGATGTATTTAGTCTATGTATTTTCATTCTCAATGTCTCCGCATAAAAGTTCAACCTCGTTTTCAGGGTATTCAAGCTGCCTGAATTCGTTTTCTAAGCGTTCTTTAATAGAGGAAAGAGAATTTGTAAGATCGGAAATATTGCTTGCGAGTTTTTCAGCGGTTTCGGTAACATTTGCCTTAACTTTAGAAAGCTGTATTTCGGTTTGTTCGGTAACCGAAAGCTGCTTCATGGCTTCGGCTTTTATGCTTTCCGCACATTTTTTGGCCGATGAAATAATATCGGAAGCGTTTTGCTTTGCAACAAGGTACATTGTGCCGATGCTAACGCTCATTTTTTCTATTTTTGTTTCCTGGGCATGATAGTAGTCAAGACGAGAGTTTGCGTCGTTCAGTACCGACTCAAGCTCTGAACACTTTTTTTGCAATGCCTTAAGTTCATCTTCAAGAGATTTAATTCTTTCCTTATTTTTAAGGTCCTTTTCGGTAAAGCTTTTGCTTAGAGATTCAACATATTCGGCAACATCCGATTTGTTAAAACCGAAAAGTTGAGTTCCAAAACCAATTTTTTTCAAAAGATCACCCCACGCATAGGCCGGCAAGATTCAAACTCCGCACGCCTATAAATAATAATTTTTTGTCTTTTATTGTCTTCTCGCTTGTAACACGGCAAAACCCTGCAAATACGACAAGCCTGAAAAAGTCTAAAGATTGCTGTTTTGGACAGATTCGGCTTATCCCTGTAACAATAAAAATCAAAAAACATTTAATAAAACAAGTATAACAGATTATTTAAAACATTACAATATATAAAAATCTGCCGCGCAAGTAGTAATAAGCGCAGCAGACCGGGGGAGAATATTTATTTGGTTTCAGTTGTTTTTGTTTTGCGCCGTATAGGGCGGCAAAATTGAAACCTTTAAATTTAAGCCCATTTTTGTGCTTCAGGTTTTTGATACAATGGAAACCGGAATTTGGCATTTATTTATAAAGTTTGGGTCTATTATTTAATCCGATTATTTAATATCAAAAGTCTAAAACATCAGCAGCTTTTGTAGGTTTTTTCGCTGCCTTTGGGAAAGGGTGTTATAACTGCTTTTTTACCATGCCTGCGACGGGATTTTAAAAGAGAAAACAGTTTGTCCTCAAATTCGACAAATTTATCTTCATGCCAGAAACCCCATATTATAACCAGGCCGAAAGCAATTTCCAAAGTTGTTGTGATGATTGAACCTATACTCATTTTTTTATCCTCCTGTTGCTTTACAAAAGGTGGTGATATTATGTTTTTTGCGAAAAGAACAAATGTTCTTTTGCTGTATTTTCATTATAATACACCATTTTAATTTTGTCAAGCATATTTTTTAAATTTGTCAAAAATTTTTTATTTTGCCCTTTTTTAAGGCAATTTTCTTTTCGACAATATAAATATAACAACCTTAGTGTCCCATAAATGGGACTCGTAGCAAAAAAATTAAAATTTTTTTGTTTTTTTTGAAAATTTTTTCTGGGCAGAGTGTTATCAACAATAAAACAGAATGAATTAAAAATAAAAACCGGTTATATATAAAAATCAGTTATATAAAATTCTATACCAAATTTACAATAACCTATATATTAAATATCGACTGTAATAAGGAAAAATATTCATATATTATAAGAAATAATATGCAAATTCCAAAATAACCGTAGAACGAATATCGGTTTTAAGTGGCATATTTTTTTGTTTTGCGAATAAAGATTATATGCACTGCGGTTTGACTTTGTGTGGGTGCGGCAGAGCAGCAGAAAAAAATACGGTTTTCCCTAAAATTCTACAGGCAATTTATTCACCAAATTTTTCGGCAATAAAAAAATTGTGAAAAAATTTGCCGCCGAAAAACCGATTTTAAGCTGTTTCGGCGCTTGAAATCGGTAATCAATAGGTTTTGCGGTTTAAAAAATACTTGCAATAACATTTATGTAGTGGTAAAATAAATGGTGCTAGCAAGTATTTGTTTTTCGGAGGATAGTATGAAGGATAGTATGAACGATTTGTCTATTTCATTAATTTTAGGAATTCTTCGCAAGAATTTTTTGTATTTTTTAATAACAATGTTTGTGTTTTCCGCAGTTACATACGGATACTGTTCTTATGTTGCGAAACCGACTTATCAGGCAAAGTCTTCGCTTATTGCCACCAACGGCGGCATAGGCGACAAGTTGGACAATACTGCCTCCACAATTAAGAGTTCTGATATTGCCGCTTCTATTTCACTTATTAATACTTATGTGGGAATTTTGCAGAACGACGATGTTTACAGCATCTTAGCCCAGAATACCAACCTCGGTTATTCGCCGACACAGCTGAAAAGTATGGTATCGGTTAAAATGAGGTCCGAGGAAATGCTGCTTATAGATGTTTATGTTACAAGCGACAATCCTCAAAATTCAATGGTTATAGCAAATGCGTTTTTGGATGTCGGCTCTAAATATGTTTCGGATAAAATGCCCAATTCATATGTAAGAGGAATTGAAAAGAGCTCTCGTTCGTGGAAAAATTATCCCAATACCGTAAGGTCCACCGTGCTGTCCGCTTTGGTTGCCTTTATATTGGTATTCGGAATATCATTTATAATTACAATTACAGATAACACAATCAAGGGCGAGGAGGATTTTGCCAACTCGTATGATATACCGATTCTCGGAAATATCCCTAACTTTAAGCTGGCGGCAAAAGGTGAGGAGGGTAACAAATGAAATACAATTCAGGCTCAAAAATAAAGCATGAGTATGACAATACCCAAGCTAACTCAAACACGGTTCCCTTTGCAATTATAGAAGCCTATAAAGCAGTAAGAACAAATCTTATGTTTATACTGTCGCAGTCTAAAAGCCGTGTCTTTGAAATTTCCTCTTCCCTGCCCGGAGAGGGGAAATCTTCCTGTGCCGTTAATCTTGCAATTGCATTTTCTCAGCTCGGAAGCAAGGTTCTTCTGATAGATGCAGATTTAAGAAAGCCCTCAATTCACAGAAAGCTGCATTTGCAGAATACAAATGGGCTTAGTTCCGTTTTGGTTGACTTCTGCAGTTTTGATGAGGCGGTTATAAGCGTTAATGAAAATATTGATGTTATGACATCAGGACCTACTCCGCCAAACCCATCGGAACTTTTGGGTTCTGAAAAAATGGCTGAATTGCTTGAAAGGGTAAAGAACAATTACGAATATATAATAATAGATACTCCGCCTATAAATGTGGTGTCCGACGCGGTTGTTTTGGCTCCGCGAACAGAGGGAATCGTTATGGTGGTTCAGGACAGAGGAACTACTCATGAACAATTTAAAAAGGCCGTTTCAAGTTTGGGGTTCGCAAATGCAAAGCTTTTGGGTGTAATACTTAACAGCAGTGCCGAAAAAGGGAAAAAGTATTATTCCACAAAAAAGATGTACCAGTACTAATATGTTTACCGACATACACTCTCACATTATACCGGCGGTTGACGACGGACCGGATGATATGAAATCTGCCTTGGAACTAGTGACAGCAGCAGTGAATGACGGAACAGACAGACTTATCGCAACACCCCATTTTTATGCTTTAGATCACAGTCTTGAAGAACGAACGGCATATGTTGAACAACAGTTTAGGCTTCTTAAGGGAAAAATAGAAGAGGAAAAAATCGGCATAAAAGAACTGAGCCTTGGTTATGAGGTCAGGTTTTTTAACGGAATATCCAAAAGCGAACACCTTGAAAAGCTATGTTTAAAAAACACAAGAAACATACTGATTGAATTATCGTATGATGATATAACCGACAAAATCGCGGATGAAATCAGGGAGCTCAGTTATAATGGATATAATGTAATTCTGGCTCATATAGAGCGATACCATAAATTCGACGGTTATAGAAAAATAAAAACCCTTATAGAAGAAGAAGCCGCAGTCGCGCATATAAATGCATCTTCTGTTTTGTCAGGAGGATACCAGCGAACGGCATTACGGCTTTTAAGAGAAGGCCTTGTATTTACGGTAGCTTCGGATATGCATTCGGTTGACAAAAGGCCTCCGAAACTTACAAGAGCATATAAGGTTATAGAAAAAAAATTTGGTGCAAATTTAAAATATAAATTAATTTTTAATGCACAAAGCATACTTCAATACCCGGACTAGGGTATTATAATTATATTAATGGTAAATTTTGTGAAAATTAGAATAATATTCTTTGAGGAGGTTTGAAGTTGTCAATTATTAAGGACAAGAAAAGGAATGTATTTTTTCTATCGTCTGTTCGCGTATCTCTTATTGCGATAATGGATATGCTGCTAATGGCAGTTTCTTTTTTTCTTACATATCTGTTTGTAAACACTTATGAGCATTTGGGGAAAAGCGCCGGTCAGGTTTATTTAAGCGTAGCAATATATGTTATTTTGTTTTTTGCATCTATATGTCTTCTGGGTGGTTATTTAAAGAAAAACTTAAGCCGGCTTTCAAAGAGTGTAATAATAACAATTTCTTCGGCTATGATTTCGCATGTCATATGCTATATTATTTTTAAACTGCTTGATTTTACCTTTTTGTATGGAATTGTTGTTTCCGGAGCTATAAGTTGTTTCCTGATAATTATAAGCAGGACCGTTCAAAAGATTTTGTACAAAGAATATATTTATAAATACTCTGTTGAGGGTAAAATTCACACCCTTATAATCGGAGCGGGATTTACGGGTAAAATGGTTTACAGGGAGCTTACCGAATCACAGGACAGCGAATATGTTCCGGTTTGCTTTGTTGATGATAATAAAGAGCTTGTTGCGCAGCAAGTGTGCGGTCTTAATGTTTACAGTCCCACAATTTTAATTCCGCAGCTTTGCAAAAAATATAATGTAGGTCTTATAGTTTTTGCAATTCCTTCCTGCTCGGAAGAAAGGCGGTCACAAATTCTTTCAAACTGCGTTGACATAGACTGCGATGTAAGAATAGTACCTTCTTTAAGCGAGCTTACCAGCAATAGGGAATTCTTCCTTCAGTCAAATTCAATCAACATTGAAAAGTTGCTGGGCAGGGATGAAATAAATATTGAAAACAACAAGGTTCAAACATTTATAAACGGTAAGGTCTGCCTTGTTACGGGCGGAGGGGGCTCAATAGGCTCGGAACTTTGCAGGCAGATTGTTAAAATGAACCCTGAAAAACTTGTTATTCTTGATATATATGAAAATAATGCATATGAAATTCAACAAGAGCTCAAAATTGCCGGATACGGCGAGGACAAAGTTATTGTTGAAATTGCGTCGGTCAGAGACGCGGACAAAATTCGTGTATTGTTTGAAAAATATAGATTTGATGTAATTTTTCACGCTGCCGCGCATAAGCATGTTCCGCTTATGGAAACCTCGCCGGAAGAGGCTGTAAAAAATAATGTGGTCGGAACATATAATGTCGCGCATATGGCACAGAAGTTCGGTGCTGAAAAAATGATACTTATCTCTACCGACAAGGCGGTTAATCCCACGAATGTTATGGGAGCCAGCAAACGGGTATGCGAAATGGTTATGAGTTACATGGCTCATAAGCATAAAGGAACAAAGTTTGCAGCGGTTAGGTTTGGAAATGTTTTGGGGTCCAATGGCAGCGTTATTCCCCTTTTCGTAAAACAAATAGAAACAGGCGGTCCGGTTACGGTAACCCATCCTGACATAATAAGATATTTTATGACCATACCTGAGGCGGTTTCACTGGTTCTTGAGGCAGGAACGATGTCTCAAAGCGGGGAGACTTTTGTGCTTGATATGGGAGAGCCGGTAAAAATACTTACACTTGCCGAAAACCTTATAAGAATGTACGGCTACGAGCCGTATGTGGATATGCTTATTGAATTCAGCGGACTCAGAAAGGGCGAGAAGCTTTTTGAGGAGCTGCTTATGGCAGAAGAAAATCTTAAAGAGACATATAATAAGAAAATATTTATAAGCAACCAGCTGGATATAGATATTATAAGCTTTATGGAAGACCTTAACG
>CAKSDA010000060.1 GCA_934444895.1 uncultured Eubacteriales bacterium
CTCGAACTCCCGCGCCGGTTACCCGACCTACGCCCTTAGCAGGGGCGCCTCGTCACCAACTTGAGTACTTCTCCATGGTAACTGTTAAACAGCCGTTTTAAATTGAAAAAATGGCGGAGAGAAAGGGATTCGAACCCTTGGCTCTTGCGAGTCACTGGTTTTCAAGACCAGCTCCTTAAACCGCTCGGACATCTCTCCGCAAAGCACCTTTTTACAAAGTGCTTTGGTATTATAACACATTGAAATCGCTTTGTCAACATGTTAAAAACACTTTATTTCTGCTTTTATTTTTGCTCGCTCAGTTTTTTAATTTCGAGCGGAGTGAAATTGTAGACTTTATCGCAAAAATGACATTTTACCTCTATTTTCGGCAGCTCATTTGCCATTTTATTAAGTTCCTCTTTACCGAGTGTTATAAGCGCGTTTTCTATACGCTTTTTCGAACAGGTGCAGCGGTATTCTACATTCTCCTCATAAAGCTCTTCAACTTCAAATTCCTTTAAAGCCGACTTTATTATATCAAAGGGAGACATGCCATCAGCAATCATAGAAGACACCGGTTTTATATCCTTCATGCTTTTTTCAATGAGATCTATTGTGTCGTCTCCTGCAGCCGGTAAAAGTTGTATTATATATCCGCCTGCTGCCTTTACACTGAGATCCGGATTAACAAGCACGCCAAGCGCACATACGGTGGGAATTTGTTCGCTTGTTGCATAGTAAGATGTTATGTCTTCGGCAATTTCACCTGAAACAATGGGAATACATCCGTTATACGGCCCTTTAAGGCCAAGGTCTTTTATTACATATAAATTACCCTCTCTGCCGACTGCTCCGGCAACATCCAGTTTCCCTTTTTGGTTAAGAGGTATTTCAACAACCGGATTTGAAACATATCCGCGTACATTTCCTTTATAATCGGAAACTGCAATAACCGATCCCACCGGACCGTTTCCGCTTAGCCGTAGGGTGAGGCTGTTGCCTTCACTTTTAAGCATATTTCCCATCATGCTGGCAGCTGTAAGCAGTCTGCCGAGTGCAGCGGTTACAACCGCAGATGTCGAATGAATTTCTTCCGCTTTTTTTACAATGTCTGTAGTATCAACCGCAGTGGCCATAACAAGACCGTCGGAGGTAATACATCTTACCAGTTTTCCCATTTTAAACCTTCCTTGCAACATAAATTATGCGTTCGCTTTTTTCATTAGGCGGATTGTAACTCATATCATCATACACTGCCGCAATCTCAAGCGAGTTGTTTAAGAGCAATTTTTCGATACATGAGTGATTATATGCCTTTTCAGAAAAGCTTTCTTTAAACCTTTTATAATTCTTTTTATCGAATGTTGTAAAAATATCCGCCGTTATATTTACAACACCGCCTTTATGATATCTGCTTTGCCATATGCAAACCGATTCTTTATTTTCTCTCATGAAACAATTATTACCCAAAACTGTTTTATGCTTATAAAGGGTATTCAGGTCAAATATGAAAAGGCAGTCCTTTTCCAAAAATAAAGAAACGCGGCTTATTGCTTTGTTAAGGGTGGATTCGTCTGTAATGTGATTAAGGCTGTCAAGCAGACAAACTGCACCGTCAACGGTTCCGAACAGATCCAGATTTTCCGCCGATTGGTTTAAAAATAACGGATTGTCATCACCGGTATGATTTTTTTCGATAGCCGCGGAAAGCATTCCTTCCGAACGATCCACACCGATTACTTCAATTCCCATTTTCTTGAATATATATGAAAAATTCCCTGTGCCGCACGCTAAATCCAGCATGAGCTTCGGCTTTTTGCCGAATCTGTTAAAAAGCGACAACAGATATTTTCCACGCGCGGCATAATCAACATCGGTTGTAAAATCATCATAGCATATTGAAAGATTATCATAATCGGTCATAACATTTTCTCCTGCTGTATAATTGCTGCCCGGCAGACCTTAATTTAAAATCCGTATAGTAGTGTGGCAGAAGTTGATTTTGCAGGTTGATTATAGCCTTTGTGCCGCACTTGATAAAGTCGGTTTTTATCTGTTTAGCGCAATGTTTAATATATAATAACATATTGGAAAAATAAAATCTATATTTTTGAAAAAATACTTAATTTAGGATTGAAGCAATTTAGATTTAATATTATAATTATCATTGTATAGAGAAAGCTTTAATAGGGCGGCGCTTTTTTTTGCAATTAATCCTTGTGTTTGGCTTTGTCTGATGATTTTACGGCTGCAATAAAAAATCGTTTTTAAGGAGCATAATATGATTAATATTTTAAATGAAAACGACATCAGAGCGTTTATAAATCCTAAATACAGAGATTTAAATATATATTGTTTTAAAACGGTGGATTCTACAAATAAAGTTGCAAAGGAGGCCGCAAAAAGCGGAGCTTTAAATAAAAGTGTTTTTGTTGCGGGCAATCAAACCTGTGGACGCGGCAGGCTGGGAAGAAACTTTTTTTCACCATCCGGATGCGGAGTTTATTTAAGTATTGTTTTTCGCCCGGACAATGATACCGAAAACTTTCAAAGAATAACCGCCGCTGCTGCGGTTGCGGTATGCAGAGCAATAAAAGAACTAACCGGTATAAATCCTTTGATTAAATGGGTTAATGACATAATAATAAATAATAAAAAGGTTTGCGGAATTTTAACAGAGGGCGTAGTGAACGCCGAAAATAAAAAAATCGAATATGCGGTTGTAGGTATCGGAATAAACGCATTTTTACCCTTAAACGGATATCCGCCTGAAATCAAAGAGGTTGCCGGCAGTTTGTTTGAAAGCACTGAAGAGTGTGATATAAATTTAATAGCATCAAAGGTGATAGAAAAAGTTTTTGATATTTTTGATGATGTTAAAACGGGGGATTTTGTTAAAGAATATAAAGAGAGTTCGATTCTTATCGGACGGAATATTGAATATGAAATCTGCGGAGAAAAACAATGCGGAAAAGTTGTTGATATAGATGAAAACTGCGGTCTTGTGGTTGAAAATAACGGAAAAATCAAACACCTATCATCCGGAGAGGTTACAATAAAAACCGAAAAGGTTTTGTAAATCGATCATTGGTATCATTGAAATCATTAAACATCTCCCGCTTGCTATATGTTCTATTCAGAAACCTGATTTTTGTATAATTTGTATATTTTTAATAAAAAATTCACACTTTAGATATTTAAATCAGAGCTATATCAACAAAAAAACTGTTGAAATTCAAAGGTAGAAATTGTATAATATACTTGTATTTATTATAAATATGGAAAGGAGGAATTCCGGTGGCAGACCGACAGGCAGAATATTATGAAAATTGGGGAAATAAAATTTTCTGCGACGCATATACTTTTTTTGGTGCGCATCGGGTAAATAAGGGGAAAACCAAAGGATATATTTTCCGCGTATGGGCGCCGAACGCGTTATCGGTTTCGGTAGTGGGGGATTTTAACAATTGGGATCCCTCAACGCATGTTATGAAAAAGTGCGGTAATGTTTTTGAAATTTTCATAAAAGGACTTTGCACATTTGAAAACTATAAATATGCAGTTGAAAAACAAGACGGAAGTATTGTTTTTAAGGCCGATCCGTATGCTTTCCACGCAGAAACAGCTCCGGGCACCGCTTCAAAAATATACGGAATTGATAATTATAACTGGAACGACGCCGCATGGATAAAAAGCAGGGACAACAGTAATATTTATAAATCTCCCGTAAATATATATGAGGTGCATTTGGGCTCATGGATTAAAAACGACGACGGAACTTTTCTGAATTATAAAACAATTGCCGAAAAACTTGCAAGCTATGTTAAAAAAATGGGGTATACTCATATTGAACTTATGCCGATAACCGAATACCCTTTTGAAGGATCCTGGGGATATCAGGTTACAGGATATTTTGCCCCTACATCAAGGTACGGAACTCCTGAAGATTTTAAAGAGTTTGTTGAAATAATGCACAGAGAAGGAATAGGCGTTATTCTTGATTGGGTGCCGGCACATTTTCCGAAAGATGAGTTTGGCCTTTATCGCTTTGACGGCACGGCGTGCTTTGAATATGCCGACAGCAGAAAAGGAGAGCATAAGGAATGGGGCACAGCGGTTTTTGATTACGGAAAAAATGAGGTCATAAGCTTTCTTGTCTCAAGCGCGTATTTTTGGGTTAAAGAATATCATATTGACGGGCTTAGGGTGGACGCGGTTGCTTCAATGCTCTATTTGGATTACGGAAGGAATCCGGGCGAATGGGCTCCAAACAAAAACGGCGGCAACGAGAATCTTGAGGCGGTTGAGTTTTTCAGAACTTTAAGCAAATATGTTTTTTCCGTTTCTACTTCACTTCTTTTAATAGCAGAAGAATCAACCTCATGGCCTATGGTGACAAAACCCGGGTACGACGGCGGATTGGGATTTAATTTTAAGTGGAACATGGGTTGGATGAACGATATGCTTAGGTATATGTCTATGGATCCGCTGGGAAGAAAATACAATCACAACGCGCTGACATTTTCGTTTTTCTATGCTTTCAGTGAAAATTTTGTGCTTCCGATATCGCACGATGAGGTAGTGCATGGCAAGTGCTCCATGATTGAAAAAATGTCAGGGGATTATGAGCAAAAATTTGCTTCTTTAAGGGCGTTTTATGCATATATGACTGCACATCCCGGTAAAAAACTGATTTTTATGGGTCAGGAATTTGCCCAGTTTATAGAGTGGAGATATTACGAGGCGCTTGACTGGCAACTTTTGGGATTTGAAAAGCATTTACAAATGCAAAATTATGTAAAAGAACTAAATAATTTTTATCTTAAAAACGCAGCGTTTTGGGAGGATGATTTTTCGTGGGAAGGGTTCTCCTGGATAGCAAACGACGACTGCGATCAGAGCATAATTGCTTTCAGAAGGATAGATAATAATAAAAAAGAAATTATTGCAGTATGCAATTTTGTGCCGGTAGAACGAAACTTTTACCGCATCGGGGTTCCGTTTAGCGGAGTATACACAAGGGTATTTTCAAGCGACGACGCAAAGTATGGCGGAAGCGGCTCCGGCAGCGAAAAGGTTACCTCAAAAAGAATACCGATTCATGGATATGAAAATTCAATTGAACTTCAAATTCCTCCTATGTCGGTAATGTATTTTAAATGTACAAGAAAAATTCCGGTAAAAAAGGGAAAAAACAAAACTAGCAAGTGTAAAAAGTCAGAATAATACTATATCTGGAGATGGTTTTTTGAAAAAGGCAGAGTGTGTTGCAATGCTTCTTGCCGGCGGGCAGGGAAGCAGACTGGGTATTTTAACCCAAAAAATCGCAAAACCGGCAGTTCCTTACGGCGGAAAATACAGAATAATTGACTTTCCGCTTTCAAATTGCATTAATTCGGGAATCGAAACCGTCGGCGTGCTTACTCAATATCAACCGCTGGAGCTTAACGATTATATAGGCTCCGGAAAACCATGGAACCTTGACAGATTAAGCGGCGGTGTTCATGTGCTTCCTCCATATCAAAAAAGTGAAGGGGGAGATTGGTATAAGGGCACCGCAAACGCAATATATCAAAATCTTGCGTTTATTGAAAGATATAATCCTGAATATGTTTTGATTCTTTCAGGGGATCATATTTATAAAATGGATTATTCCGACATGATCCTTTTCCATAAACAAAAGAATGCCGACTGTACCATAGCGGTTTTAGAGGTTCCGATGGAAGAGGCGCCAAGGTTTGGAATTATGAATACAGACGAAGATGACAATATTTATGAATTTGAAGAAAAACCGAAAAATCCCAAAAGCAATCTTGCCTCAATGGGAATATATGTTTTCAATTGGCCGGTGCTTAAGAAATATCTTATCCGCGATGAGCAGGACAAAAACTCTTCAAACGATTTTGGAAAAAACATCATTCCGAAAATGCTCAGCGAAAATCAAAAACTCGTGGCATACCATTTTACCGATTATTGGAAGGATGTCGGAACAATCGACTCGCTTTGGGAAGCAAATTTAGATCTGCTTAATCCCAAGGTTGAACTTGATCTGTCGGACCCCAATTGGAGAATATATTCAAGAACACCGTCGGCCCCTCCGCAATACATTGGCGAAAATGCGGTTACTCAAAATTCAATGATAACCGAAGGGTGCAATGTTTTCGGAAAGGTAGATTTTTCTATTCTTTTTGACAATGTTACAATAGAGGAAGGCGCAGTGGTCAGGGACAGTTTAATAATGCCCGGAGCCAGAATATGCCGCGGCGCTTCGGTACAATATGCAATTGTTGCGGAAAACACCGTTGTAGGAAGCGGAGCTGTTATCGGAGAGCGGCCGGAAAACCTTAAAAATCTTGAAAATTGGGGCATTACCGTAATAGGAGCGGATCTCAATATAGGTAAAAATGCCGTAATATCTCCTAAAAAAATGATAAAAGAAGATGTGGCAGAGGGGGAGAAAATATGAAAAGCAACAATGTAATGGGGGTTGTTTTTGCAAATGTTCACGACGATCTTATAAGTGAACTTACCAGTGCCCGCTCAATGGCTTCCGTACCTTTTGGCGGTAGATACAGGCTTATAGATTTTTCTCTTTCAAATCTTGTAAACGCGGGAATAACAAAGGTAGGGGTTATTCCGAGGTTTAATTACCATTCTCTTATGGATCATCTGGGATCCGGAAAACCGTGGGATCTGGATAGAAAAAGCGGAGGCCTTTCAATTCTTCCGCCTTATATAACTCCTGAAATATCCGTTGGCGCCGGACATATAAACTCCATTAACAGTATAATGAATTATTTAGATCGCAGCAAAGAAAAATATGTTGTAATGTGCGATGCGGATGTTATAGGCAATATAAATATAGAAAAAATGCTTGAGTTTCATTTTGATAGGGGAGCGGATATTACCGTCGCCTACAAAAACGGCAGGCTTCCTAAAAGCCATGGGGATATCATGACTTTTGAATTAGACGGCGACAACAGAATAAGCGAAATAAGAATGCCGCAAAATTCAGGTTCGGAATGTAATTTCAGCCTCGATGTTGTCATTATTGAAAGAAAACTTATTATGGATATGGCAAAATCGGCAAATGAAAAAAATCTTTTGTCACTGTGGCGCGATGTGTTTATGCCATCCCTTGAAAAATATAAGTTTTTCGGATATGAAGTTAAGGAATATGCAATCGTTGTTGACGGAGCAGAGTCCTATGCCAAAGCAAGTTTTGATTTGCTTAATCCTGAAATCAGAAAAGATATTTTTAACAGTGAAAGGCCCATATATACTAAAACAAGGGATGATTTCCCCACAAAATACGGACTTAATTCATGCGTTAAAAACAGCCTTATTGCGGACGGATGCATAATAGAGGGCAATGTAAAAAACTGCATTATTTTCAGGGGTGTAAAGATCCTTGAAGGAGCTAAGCTTGAAAACTGCATAATAATGCAAGATACCGTCGTAGGTAAAAATGCCGATATTAAATATGTTATTTCGGATAAAAATGCAACGATAAGCGACGGCCTTAAAATGTGCGGTGCTCCTAAGCAGTTTATGATAATTCATAAATTTGCCGAAGTTTAAAGGAGGAAATCATAAATGAAAGTATTATTTGCAACAAGCGAAGCGTATCCTTTTGCAATGTCCGGCGGATTGGCCGATGTTTCAGGCGCTCTTCCTAAAGCTCTGCGTAAAAGATTTGTAGGCTGTAGGGTGGTAATGCCCCTTTACGAGGCAGTAAGCGACGAGATGCGAAGCAAAATGAAATTTATAACGCATATCACTGTGCCGGTTGCATGGCGCAGGCAGTATTGCGGAATTTTCGAAGCGCATGTCGACGGTGTCATTTACTATTTAATTGATAATCAGTATTATTTTAAACGCCCAAATTTGTATGGGCATTATGACGATGCCGAAAGATTTGCTTTTTTTTCACGCGCGGTTCTTGAAATAATTCCGCATATAGATTTTATTCCGGATGTTATACACTGCAATGACTGGCAGACCGCAATGGTGCCGGTTTATAAAACATTGTTTTATAACGGTGATATTTACAGCAATATGAAGACGGTTTTCACAATTCACAATATTCAGTATCAGGGAAAGTACGGCAAGGAGCTGCTTTCGGATGTTTTGGGCGTCCCTGACGATAGGTCGGATATTTTGGAATACGAAGACTGCGTTAACCTGATGAAAGGCGGAATTGAATGTGCGGATAGAGTAACAACGGTAAGCAAAACCTATGCCGAAGAAATACTCGATCCGTGGTTTTCGTATGGGTTGGATGGAATTTTAAGGGAAAGACAGTATAAACTGAGCGGTATTGTTAACGGAATTGATGTTGATGTATATAATCCCATGACAGATCCGGCAATTTATAAGAATTATTCCGTAAATGATATTTCAGGGAAACTTGAAAATAAAACATCCCTGCAAAAAGAACTCGGGCTTCCTGTAAGCGGCAGTATTCCCGTTATAGGCATAGTAAGCCGACTGGTAGGACATAAGGGACTGGACCTTGTTAAATGCGTCTTTGAAGAACTTCTTAAAGCGGATTTGCAGTTTGTAATTGTAGGATCCGGCGAATGGGTGTATGAAACATTTTTTCACGAAATGAGCAAAAAATATCCTGAAAAGGTTGCATTCAGGCTGGGATTTATTCCTACACTGGCACACAAGGTTTATGCAGCTGCGGATATGTTTTTAATGCCGTCTAAAAGCGAGCCTTGCGGTCTTTCTCAAATGGTGGCCTTAAGATACGGTGCAATTCCGATTGTCCGCTCAACCGGAGGACTGAAGGATACAATAACCGATTGCGGCGATTTAAACGGAAACGGATTTACCTTTGTCACTTATAATGCTCATGATATGGAAGAGGCAGTATGGCGCGCTGTAGGAACATACATGGATAAAGAAAAGTGGAATAGCATTGTTGAAGTCGCAATGAACTGTGACAATAGCTGGAAACGCTCGTCCGGCGAATATCTTAAAATATATAAGGAACTTACAAACAAAGCTTAGTGTTACAGGACTCGAATCGGTCGCGGTTTCGCTCGCCGCCTTTTAGATTGCGGCTTTGCGTTCATTCTTGCAAGGCGCCAGCCTTGCTGCAAATTTCTCGCTTCGCCGAATAAAAAATTCGGCGGCAGAAACTTTTAACCTATCGAAACTAAAAATTTTGTTATAAGACGAAGCCGATAAAACGCAGGAATACTGCCGTATTTCAAGTTTTGAGGCAATGTATTATTCAAAATTTTGTTTCGTAGGCGTGACAGGTTCAAGTCCTGTAACACTAGGCAAACAGGGATAAGCCGAACCTGCCCAAAACAGCGATCTTTAGGCATTTTTAGGTTTGTCGTCTTTGCGAGGCGTTAGCCTTGCGGCATCCTCCGCACCCAAAACTGCCTTAAATTTCATCCGTTTTGGGTC
>CAKSDA010000061.1 GCA_934444895.1 uncultured Eubacteriales bacterium
GCGGAAGAAGTGAGCGCGTACTCGCCTACCGGGTATACCGGCACGACCTACAGCGGATACGCGGAGATACCCGCGGCTGAAGCCGGAGGCTGCACAGACTGCGGAAATCGGCGGCCGCCAAATTGCGCGTTTTGAAAATATGCTTAACCATAATTACCTGTTTGAAGATGAATTTTCTTCTGACAGAGATGTTATTGAAAAATCAATAATTTCACTTAACAGTTATGTTGATGATAATAACGAAATTGACAAGTCGGTTGTACTTGGATTTATAAAAAACATGTATGGTCTGAGTGTCGATGAAAATTCTGCGGTTTACAGTTTCGCTCCTGCCGGTGCCGGGAAATTTGCGGTTATTGCCTGCGGTTACAGCCAGGTAAAGCACAGCAACATTTCGGCAGTATTTGAAGAGGGAAGATATGTTGTTTCTTCAGATATGACGGTTTCTCCTCATGACGGCGATGCATACACTGTCAAGGTGAAAACAATTTTTGTGGAAAATAAAGAATCTTCTTTCGGATACAACATTGTCGGAGCATATATTTCAAACGAAAACAATGCATAAAAATATATTTGTGTTGAAATTTTAAAAAAGACAGCAATATTTAAAGCCCGCTTTTAAGCGGGCTTTTTTGTGCAATTTTAGAACCCTTGTGCTGCGCTCGATAGGGGAAATTACCGTTTAGGTTAATTATCGCCGAACCTGCCCAAAACAGTAAGCTTTAGGCATTTTTAGTCTTGTCATCTTTTCCTGGCATCTGCCAAATGATAAAATAAATAATTATATAGTATTTTTTTATGTAAAATACGGCAAAAAAGCACATTGATTTTATAACCAAGGTAATATATAATTAATCTGGTATTTTATTGAGGTGATATTTTTGACGGATTTGTATATTGTCAGGCATTGCGAGGCACTTGGAAACAGCAAGAGAATATTTCAGGGTATCAGTGACTGCGATATTACCGATTGCGGCCGCAGGCAACTTGCGCTTTTGTCGGAAAGGTTTAAAGATATAAAACTTGACGCAATATATTCAAGTCCGCTTAAAAGGGCAAAAGCAACCGCCGAGGCAATAAATAAATATCATAATCTTGAAATTGTTACCGAAGAAAAACTGATTGAAATCAACGGCGGAGAAATTGAAGGAATTTGCTGGGTGGATTTCCCGAAAACGCGCCCGGTTCTTGAATATAACTGGAATATGGAACCGCATAAATTCCATCCGAAAGACGGAGAATCAATGCAAAGCGTTTACAAACGCTCATGGGAAGCGGTTCAAAAAATTATAGGCGAAAATAAAGGAAAAACAGTGGCAATAGCATCGCACGGCTGCACAATAAGAAATATTTTATGTCATGCCGAAGGAAAGCCTATTGAGAAGCTTAACACAGTTGACTGGGCTGATAACACCGGCGTATTTCTTTTAAGATTTTTTGATGACAAAAGTCTTCCTGAAATAAAACTTTTCAATGATATTTCTCACCTGACCGAAGACTGTTTACCGGTGCAAAACAGAATAGGAAGAATATTTTTAAAAAAGCCTGAAGCAGCCGAATAACAGAGGCTTAATGTTTAAATATTTAATTTATATAAGCTTAATAGCCGGTGCAGCTGACGGCTGAATATAATCAAAGGGGACGGCACCATGATAATAATGTCTGTTGATTTGGGAGATGCGCGCACGGGAATTGCCGTTAGCGATAAAGGCGAAAAATTTGCCTTCCCAAAATGCGTTATTCATGAAAAAAATAAGGAACAGCTTATATCTAAAATTATTGAAGCCGCAAAGAAAGTTTCGGCAGAAAAAATTGTTGTGGGATTGCCTAGAAATATGGATGGTTCTCTGGGATTTAAAGCAAACGATTGTACCGCCGCCGCAGAAAAAATAAAAGAAAGTTTTTGGGGCGAAGTAGTTATGTGGGATGAACGCTGCACAACGGTATCGGCTCATAAGGCGCTTAATGTTACCAACACAAGGGGAAAGAAAAGAAAAGCGGTGGTTGACGCAGTTGCCGCAACTATGATTTTAGAAGATTATTTAAGATATTTAGACAGATAACTGGATAATTGTGATATGTAATTATAAAATTAAATTGTTAAAATTTTGCATTTGATTTTAAACAGAATTTTGAATTTAGTTTAAAATTAAGGTTTATATATTTTTTAAGGTTTTTATATATTTTCATTTTGTTCTTGCAGGCGCAGCACCTGTAAAAAGTAAAGGGTGGTTGGTATGTTTAAATATGAATTGCATGCGCATTGCAGTGAGGTTAGCAGATGCGGACGCTCTACGGCATTGGAAATGGCAAAGGCGTTTAAAAGCGTAGGTTACAGCGGCATGGTTTTTACGGACCATTTTATATACGGTAATACCAATATACCGCATAGCGGCAAATGGGAAGATCGTATGAAGATGATATTTGATTCATATAAAGAAGCCGAAGAATTCGGCAGAAAAAACGATTTTTTGGTAATACCGGGAATAGAACACCATTACGGACATGGAAAAGAAGTTTTGGTATATGGAAATATAACATTTGAGGATTTGGCAGCGCATCCTGAAATTGAAACAATGAATATAAAAGAGTTTTGCGCCCTGTGCCATAGTTTAGGCTGGTTTGTTTCGCAGGCTCATCCTTTTAGAGAAAGGGGTTACATAGAACCGGGGATTGCAATTAACACCGGAATTTTGGACGGAATCGAAGTATATAACCACTGCAACAATTCTAAAGAAAATCAAAAAGCGGTTTTGCTCTGCGCAAAAGAAGATTTAATTCCAACATCCGGATCGGATACCCATGATTCTTCGCTTTGCGGAAAGGCCGGAATAGCTCTCGATTTTAAAATATCAAACGGACATGAACTTGCAAGAGCTTTGTTTGACCGAAAAGCAAAAATTATTGTGGACGGCAAGGTAATTTAGAAAAACAAAATTCAAAACACCTATTTAAATTTGCGCTTTATATTTTCTGAAAATATTAATTGGGGGATATGTTAATGGGAATGTTTAAAAAGTGGCTTAACAGGTTTTTTATAGACGGTTTAAGCGGAATGGCCATAGGTCTGTTTTCTACGCTTATTATCGGAACAATAATTGTGCAAATAGGAACCTTCTTAGGTGGATATTTGGGAAGCGTTCCGGGCAATATGATTATATCGGTAGGAAAAATAGCAATGGCTTTAACCGGCGCCGGTATAGGTGTTGGGGTTGCAATAAAGTTTAAAGAAGCCCCCGCGGTTGCAATCTCTGCCGCATCTGCCGGAATGGTAGGAGCATTTGCTACAAAAATACTCGCCGGAGCGGTTTTTTCAAACGGAGTAATAACATTTGCCGGTCCCGGAGAGCCCCTCGGAGCATTCCTTGCAGCGTATGCCGCAATTGAAATCGGCCATTTGGTTTCCGGAAAAACTAAAATAGATATTATACTTACTCCGCTTGTTTCTATTTCTTCAGGAGCGGCTGTAGGAATTTTGCTCGGTCCTCCCATATCTTCCCTTATGACCCAGCTTGGAAATGTTATAAACTGGGGAACAGAACAGCAACCATTTTTAATGGGAATAGTGGTTTCGGTAATTATGGGAATGGTTTTAACACTTCCGATAAGTTCAGCCGCCATAGGTGTAATACTTAATTTAAGCGGTATTGCGGCGGGAGCGGCAACAATAGGTTGCTGTGCTAATATGATTGGTTTTGCATTTGCAAGTTATGAAGAAAATAAATTGGGCGGCGTGTTCGCTCAGGGAATAGGCACAAGCATGCTGCAGGTTCCGAATATTGTTAAAAAACCTGTAATATGGCTGCCTGCAATTGTTACAAGCGCTGTACTGGGTCCGGTTTCCACATGTCTTTTAAAAATGACAAATAATGCAACCGGGTCCGGAATGGGAACATGCGGATTTGTGGGACAGATAATGACCTATCAGACTATGACTGCCCAAGGCACAGCGCCGGTTACGGTTTTGCTTGAAATGCTTGTAATGCATTTTGTTCTGCCGGCAGTAATGGCATATGGTATAAGCAAGCTTATGCGTAAGGCCGGTTGGATAAAAAGCGGAGATATGAAATTGGATTTATAATTATTAATTTTATAATTAATGTAGGTTTAATTAGGGGATATTTATATGCGAAGAACAAAAATCATTTGTACGCTGGGACCGTCCAGTAATGATGAAAAAACAATAAGACACATGCTGCAAAACGGTATGAATGTGGCAAGATTTAATTTTTCTCACGGAGACCATGAGTATCATAAGAAAAACATTGAGCTTTTTCGAAGTGTTCGTGATAAAATGGGAGTTTCCGCCGCAGTTTTGCTTGACACAAAGGGACCGGAAATCAGGCTTAAAAATTTTGAAAACGGCTTTGCGGAAATAAAAAGCGGTGATTCGTTTACACTGACTTCCAGAGATGTTATAGGTAACGAAAAAATTGCTTCGG
The DNA here is from genome assembly GCA_934444895.1 of uncultured Eubacteriales bacterium. Classification (GTDB taxonomy): domain Bacteria; phylum Bacillota; class Clostridia; order Oscillospirales; family Acutalibacteraceae; genus UMGS1279. The sequence continues at coordinate 4,443 of CAKSDA010000061.1, forward strand.
TATCCTATTCAAATTTGCCGTCTCAGCTTAAAAAGGGAGATACCGTGCTTATAGATGACGGTAAAATTGCACTTTCTGTTGAATCGTCCACCGATACGGATATAAACTGCACGGTTGTTGCCGGAGGAAAGATTGGAAATCATAAGGGCGTTAATATCCCAAATATTCACATTGATATGGAGTATTTAAGCAAAAAGGATAAGGAAGATATAATTTTCGGCGTTGAAAACAAAGTCGATTTTATTGCCGCTTCCTTTGTCAGAAATAAGGAAGATGTTATAGCTCTTAGAAATTTTGTTGACTATTACGGCGGACAGGATATTAAAATTATATCTAAAATTGAAAATATTGAGGGCGTAAACAATTTTGACGAAATATTAAAGTATTCTGACGGAATTATGATAGCTCGTGGAGATATGGGCGTTGAAATTAAATACGAACGCCTGCCGGGCATACAAAAATCCTTTATTAAAAAATGTTATCAGTCCGGCAAAATGGTAATTACCGCAACCCAAATGCTTGAATCGATGATTAATAATACAATGCCTACAAGGGCCGAGATTACCGATGTTGCAAACGCCGTATTCGACGGAACATCCGCAATAATGCTTTCAGGTGAAACCGCAATGGGTGTTAATCCTGCGCATGTTGTAAAGGTAATGTCAAAAATAGCAACTCAGGCAGAAAAAGACGCTTTTAATATGAGCATTTACGGCGGCATTCTATATGATAACGATACAAATGAAATTACAGAAGCCATATGCGACGCGGCATGTACTACCGCAAGAGATATTCATGCAAAGGCTATTATTGCTGTAACAAAATCAGGACACACTGCAAGGCGTGTTTCAAAATTCAGACCATATGAGGCAATAATTGCCGCCACACCTAACCTTAAAACTTTTCATCAGCTTTCACTTTCATGGGGAGTTTGCCCCGTTTTGGCACTGAATCAGAATAACTCCGATGAGTTATTCAGGCATGCGGCTTGCTGCGCAAGAAAGCTGGGTCTTGTAAAAGCAGGCGATATTACTGTAATAACCGCAGGCGTACCGCTTAATATTGAGGGCACCACAAATCTTTTAAAGGTTCAAATAGTGGAGTAATAAACTTTAAGAACTGCAAAAATGAACGCAAAGCCGCAATCTAAAAGGCGGCGGGTGAAACCTCGGCAGGTTTAACCGGCAGCAGCGTTTAGTTAGAACTTAAATAAAAATACAAAGAATGCTAAAATTAATACTGTATATTATATATAGATTAAGAGATAGATTAAAAAATAAATTAAGAGATAAATTAAGAGGCTCCTTGAAAAAAGGAACCTCTTTTTTGTTCGGCTGTAATGAGCCTAAAAATATAAATTATCTAAATCATTAATTGTTTAAATTATTAATCGGTCAAATGATTAATATGACTTTTAAATATAAAAAAGGCTGTTGTAATTTAAAGTATTTTTCAAAAACTTTAAAAAAGCTTTGAAAAAACAGGACTATATTCCGTAAAGCTCTTTTATATTTTCTCTTGAAGCTTTAAGAACCTCGTCGGTTGGCATACCCTTAATTTCGGCAACCTTTGCGGCGGTGTAATAGATATAATCCGAACGGCAGCGTTTGCCTCTTTGCGGCTGAGGAGAAAGATATGGTGCGTCGGTTTCAAATATTATGCGGTTTATGGGGACCGTTTTAACCACTTCTACCGATTTTTTTGCATTTTTGAATGTTACAACACCGCCGACACCTATATAAAGCCCTAGTTTTAAAGCTTCCGCAGCCATTTCTGCGCTGCCTGAAAAGCAGTGTATTATGCCTTTAGGCTTTGTTTGCTTCAAAATATTCATTGTGTCAAAATGCGCGTCTCTGTCATGCACTATTACCGGCAAACAAACGCTATTTGCAAAATCAATTTGATCAACAAACCATTTTTTTTGAATTTCCGGATCAAACAGATTCCAATGGTAATCCAGACCTATTTCTCCTATTGCAACCACCTTATTGCAGTTAATAAGGGATTGCATTTTTTCTGTGTCAAGGCTTTTATCCGGATACAGATTTTCAGGATGCACGCCGACAGCAGTATAAAAAATATCATATTTTTTTGAAAGGGCTATAAGTGTTTCGCTTGATGAATAGTCAATACCGGCATTTATAACGCCTATAACACCGTTTTCTTTAATGGAAGTAATAACTTCGCTTAGATCGTCTTTAAATGCGTCGTCGTCATAATGAGCGTGGCCGTCGAAAATATTAAATCCCGGTAAATTATAATTTTCCATTATCTGATTTTGCTCCCGGCGGGAACTCCGTCAAGAAATACCACCTTAACATCGTTTTCGCCGGCATCGGCAGCAAGAATCATGCCATTGCTTTCCACGCCGCAAAGTTTTGCCGGTTTAAGATTCGAAACCAGGATAATTGTTTTGCCGGTAAGTTGTTCAGGAGAATACCAAGGTGAAATTCCGGACGCTACAGTACGCGGAGTACCGCTTCCATCATCAAGGGTGAGCTTAAGCAATTTTTTAGATCTTTTTACAGGTTCGCAGGCAGTGATTTTTGCGGCTCTCAGTTCTACTTTTGCAAAATCGTCTATTGATATTTGCTCAACGGTGACAATGTTGCTGTTTTCTTTATTATTGTCTTTGTTGCTATTTTCTTCTTTGTTATTGTCCTCTTTTGCACTTTCGGCTTTTGCGGCTTTTTCATTTTCAGCAGTAATTTCCGCTATTTCCTTTTGCATATCAAGTCTTGCAAAAAGCGGTTCGGCTTCATTTACGCTAAATGATTCCGTAAGTCCATAAACAAGGTTTGATGCATCTATTTCTTCGTCCAAACCTTCCTGTCTTGCAATTTTTTCAGAGGTGGAAGGAATAACGGGGAATAACATTATGCTCAAAAGTCTTATACATTCAAGCAAATTATACAGAACGCCTTCCAGCCTTTTTTGCGCCGTCTCGTCTTTTGCCAGAACCCAAGGAGTAGTTTCATCAATATACTTGTTGCAGCGCTTTGCAAGGGTCATTATTTCATGAACTGCTTCTGCATTATGATAACACTCCATAAGCAACTTATATTTTTCTATACATTTGTTCGCGGTGCTTACCAAATCGTTGTCAAAATCACTGCTTAAGGGTTGTTTTGCAACTTTGCCGCCGAAATACTTATTTGTCATTGCAATGCTGCGGTTTACAAGATTGCCTAAATTATTTGCCAAATCGCTGTTATAGGCATTTATAAAGGATTCGTAGGTAATGGTTCCGTCCTGCGCAAAAGGAACTTCGCTTAACAGATAATAACGCACTGCGTCAACGCTAAAGCGTTTTGCAAGATCGTCGGCATATATTACATTGCCTTTTGACTTGCTCATTTTATCTTCACCGAATAAAATCCACGGATGGCCCAAAACATGTTTTGGAAGCGGCTCGCCCAGTGCCATTAATATAATTGGCCAATATATTGTGTGGAAGCGAACAATATCCTTCCCTATAACATGAAGATCAGCCGGCCAGTATTTATTATACTTTTCACTTTTGTTGTCCGGAGAATATCCGATTCCGGTAATGTAGTTTGAAAGTGCGTCGATCCAAACATATATAACATGTTTTTTGTCAAAATCAACCGGAATACCCCATTTAAAGGACGATCTGGATACACAAAGGTCCTCAAGCCCGGGCTTTAAAAAGTTGTTAATCATTTCATTCCGTCTTGAGTCAGGTTTAATAAAATCAGGATTCTTTTCATAATAGTCAAGAAGTCGGTCGCTGTATTTTGAAAGCTTTAAAAAGTAGGCTTCCTCTTTTGCGTCGGTAACATCGCGTCCGCAGTCGGGACACTTGCCGTCGACAAGTTGAGAAGGAGTAAAGAATGATTCGCAGGGAACACAGTATTTTCCCTCATAAGTGCTTTTATATATGTCCCCCTGATCATAAAGCTTTTTAAATATTTTTTTAACTGCTTGCTCATGGTCACTGTCGGTAGTGCGAATAAATCTGTCGTATGTTGTGTTCATGCAGTCCCAAACTTTTTTGATTTCGGATGAAACTTCGTCAACATATTCCTTAGGGCTTATGCCTTTTTTTGTTGCGTATTCTTCTATTTTTTGTCCGTGTTCATCAGATCCGGTAAGAAAATAAACATCATATCCGCTCATTCTTTTATATCTTGCTATCATATCGGCAAGAACAATATCATATGTGTTTCCGATATGCGGTTTTCTGGAAGTGTATGCAATTGCCGTTGTGATATAGAATTTTTCTTTTTCCATTAGTAAACCTCCGAATTGTGGATAGGCTCTTGATCGTTGAACCTGCCACGCCTACAAATAATACGGTAAAAAAATAAGCGAGCAAAGCCATATGGTATCAGAGTCTCACCGACATAAAAATTTTTCACTTTATATACAAAAATAGTATAACAATTTTCATAAGATTTTACAAGTGTATAAAGGTAAAAAAGTAAGTGTCTACTTGAAAAAACAGGCAAATGTGATAAAATATAATAAATATATAATTTATGGGGAAAGCATATGTCTATTATTTCTGCCGTCGGTTTAAAAAAAGAATTTGCCGATCGGCTGTTATTCGAAAACGCAAACTTTTCTGTGGAAAAGGGAGATATTATAGGTCTTATAGGCGCAAACGGATGCGGAAAGACAACGCTGTTCAAAATAATAATAGGAAGTGAAGAACCAAGCGGCGGCAGTGTTGTAAGAGCTTTTGGTAAAAACATCGGATATTTGGATCAGTTTGTTTGCAAAAGCAGTGAAAAAACCGCATACGAAGAAACTCTTTCGGTGTTTTGTGACCTTATTGAAACCGAAAACTTAATTAATAAAATAAATCATGAACTCACAGTTAAACCGGATTCCGATCTTATTGAGAAACAAACCTATCTTACTGAAAAGTTTCAATCAAACGGCGGACTTACTTATAAAAGCAGAACCATGTCGGTATTGACCGGGCTGGGA
>CAKSDA010000062.1 GCA_934444895.1 uncultured Eubacteriales bacterium
GGCCCGGTGGTCAAGCGGTTAAGACACCGCCCTTTCACGGCGGTAACACGGGTTCGATTCCCGTCCGGGTCACCACTTTTATTTGCGCCGGTAGCTCAGCTGGATAGAGTGTTTGGCTACGAACCAAAAGGTCGGGGGTTCGAATCCCTTCCGGCGCACCATTTATAACTGTAACCTTGTTTGTGAAGGTTGCAGCTTTTTATTTTATTAATGATTTTTTATTAATGTCCTTTTTTCTGCAGCTTTTATAATTACAATTTACTCATTTCAGCTTTTTTGCATAATGCTATATAAAAAATAAAGTTAACAGCCTGTGAAAATGAATTTTCACAGGCTGTTATTTGTATTAAATCACAACACTCTGATAGTGTTACAGTATTGCTTTTTAATTTTTACTGCTATGCTCCAATTTCTTCTTGAACACCAGCAGAGCTTTGGCTATAGGCGGAGTTAAAAATCCTCCGGCGAGAATTTCAACCAAACCGTTAATTCCCACAAATGTTATGACGAATAACAGAATATTTCCGCCCTTTATTATGTCGGCAAGACTTGTAAGTCCGTTGTTTTGTAAAAATCCCAAAAGCGCCGAATCCGTGCCGTAAATAAAGCAAATCACCAATGATGACATAAAGAACACGGTGTTAAGCAAAGCGGCGGATATTCCGGCTGTTATAATGGGAAACGCATCGCCTTTGCATAGTTTGCTCAATCCTTTAAAGATAAGCCCGGTTAAAAGACCTGCAAGCACCCTTGTCATACAGGTTATAAATGTATAATACGGATTTACCGAAAGCAAAAACGCGCCCAAAGGGTCATACGATATAACACATTGTATAAAGCTTACAAGGCCGAACACTGCACCCAAAATTGCTCCGACTGCGGGACCGTACATAATGGCGCCCACTGCAATGGGAACCATTGAGAGGGTAATGGAAAAGCCCAGTGTTTTAATTGGTAAAAAAGAAATTAATACAATTACCGCAGATAAAACTGCAGTAACCGTTATGCTGATTGTTTTTTTCATATTAGTCATAATTTTCCTCCTGATGCTGTTCTTATTATTCTGATACAGCTCATATTTTATGGCCGGTGATAGTCACCTTAAAACGATGATAGTCAGTAAGTGCCCTTTTATCAGCTCCCATTTATGGCAACTCAAAAGTTGCTATAAGCAGAGACAAATCAGCTTTCTGACAACGATCAACACAAATATTATACACTTATTTGTTCTTAATTTTCAATGAATTTTTTAAATATATATTCAAAAGGCCGTCTAAAAGCAAGTTTTCATCAAGTTTTATATCCCTATTACAATGTTTAACAATCTCCTGCGACCGTCCGCCGGTAGCAACAACAAAGCATTTTTCGCCGAGTTCATTTTCAATTCTGTCTAACATTCCGTCCAGCATAGCCGCGGTGCCCATTACTATTCCGGATTTCATGCAATCGATAGTATTGCTGCCGATAACATTCTTAGGCGCTTCTATGGAAACAGAAGGCAAAAGGGTTGTATTTTTTGTAAGTGCGTTTAAGGTGAGTCCAACTCCTGCCGCTATTGCGCCACCAACAAAGGCTCCGCTTTTATCCATGACGCTTAGTGTAGTTGCCGTTCCCATATCTATAATAATACAGGGCATTGGATATTTGGACATAGCGCCTACGGCGCCAACCACAAGGTCTGCCCCCAGCTGAGAGGGATTATCTATTTTAATATTGACACCGGTTTTGACCCCGGGCCCCACAACCAAAGGGGTAATTCCCAGAAGCTTGTTTACAGCCCTGTACATTGAATCGCCTACCGAGGGCACAACAGAGGATATTATTCCTCCGTCCACCCCGTTTGAAAAAGCGCCGTACAACCGCATTATGTTATAAAGTTCAACAGCATACTGATCTTCGGTTTGTTGTTCGTTTGTTGCAAGGCGGGAAATGAATTTAAGTTTCTCGTTTTCATAACCGCCTACGGTTATATTTGTGTTTCCTATATCTATGGCAAGTATCATATTTTTTCTCCCTGTTTGCCTAAACAATAAGTTCGCTTATGATTTTGCAAAACTCTGCAGGATTTTCAAGTGCTATTCCGGAGGTCAAAAGCGCTTCTCCGTACAAAAGTTTTATATATTTGCGTGCTGTTTCCTCATTGGTTTTATAGTTTTCTTCTATTGCCTTAAACGCCTTATGTTCCGGATTAAGTTCCAAAACCTTTTGTGCTTTAGGATGATTTTCTCCCGGCATTGCCGCAAAATACTTTTCCATTTCCAAAGTTATCGGTCCGGTTGTGTTGAGTGCGGAAGCCGAATCCTTAAGATTTCCTGACAAACTTGCCTTTTCGATTTTGCCCTCAAGAGTGTCCTTTATAAACTTAAGCAGTTCTTCACTTTCTTTTGCCTTTTCCTCAACCTGCTTTTTCTCTTCTTCGGATACAAGTCCGTTGTCCTTATCCAAAACCGAAACAATCTTTTTCTCATTATAGCTTTCAAGTGTTTTTACAACAAATTCATCCACTTCTTCTGTCAAATAAAGCACTTCAAAGCCTTTATCCAGCGCCTTTTCGGCTGCGGGAATTCCCATAGCGGTAACCTTATTGTCTCCGCATGAATAGTATATGTACTGCTGATCTTCCTTCATTCGCTCTGTATATTTTTTAAGGGTAACCGGCGAATCGTCTGCGCTTGAACTGAAAAGCAGCAGATCGCGAAGATCGTCCTTATGAATACCGTAGTCGCTTACTACTCCGTATTTAAGCTGTATTCCGAACGCCTTATAAAATGTAAGATATTTATCATATTCCTTTTCAAGCAAGCGCTTAAGCTCAGCCTTTATTTTCTTTTCTATATTGGCCGCTATAATTTTAAGTTCATGATTCTGCTGAAGCATTTCTCTTGAAATGTTAAGCGACAGATCATTTGTGTCCACAATTCCCTTTACAAATCTCAAATACTCCGGCAAAAGCTCGCTGCAGGATTCCATTATCATAACACCGTTTGAATAAAGGGTTAATCCCTTTTTATACTCTTTTGTGAAATAATCAAAGGGAACTGCCGAAGGGATGAAAAGCATTGCCTTATAGGAAACAAGTCCGTCGGCATTTATTCTTATAACCGAAACAGGATCGTTGTAATCAAAGAATTTTTCCTTATAATACTTATTACATTCCTCATCCGAAACCTCCTTTTTACTTCTGTGCCAAATAGGAACCATGCTGTTTACGGTTTCTGTTTCGGTGTAAGTTTCGGTCTTTTTATCTTCACCCTCGCCGACTTCTTTAACCTTCTCCACCGGCATTTTAATAGGATATCTTATATAATCCGAATATGTTTTTATAAGTGATTTGATTTTATATTCGCTTAAGTATTCGCTGAAGTTATTGTTATCGTCATCCGGTTTTAAATGCATAATCACATCGGTTCCGACATTTGCTCTCTCACAGTCTTCTATGGTATAACCGTCGGCTCCCTCGGATTTCCACATATGGGCTGTTTCTTCCTTGTATGATCGGCTGATAACCGTAAGCTCATCTGCAACCATGAATGCAGAATAAAATCCCACGCCAAACTGGCCTATTATGTCCGTTTCGTCGCGATCTTTTTTATCCATTTCTTCTTTGAATTTCAAAGAACCGCTTTTTGCTATTGTGCCGAGATTTTCTTCAAGTTCTTCAGCCGTCATGCCTACTCCGTTATCGGAAACCGTAAGCAAACGCTTTTCCTTGTCAAACGAAATATTTATTTCCGGTTCACCCATAACATTTCTTGCGTTTTCGTCTGTCAGAGAAATATAATGAAGTTTATCGGTTGCGTCGCTTGCATTTGAAATAAGTTCCCTTAAAAAAATATCTCTGTTGGTATATATGGAATTAATCATAAGATCCAACAGTCTTTTGGATTCTGATTTAAACATTTTCTTCTTCATGTTTTTTTACCTCGCAAATTTTTAATTATATAAACACTGCGGCTTATTTTATTCCGCAAGACTGCGTTTATTTTTGCCCCGCAAGAATAAACGCAAAGCCGCAATATAAAAGCGCAATATAAAGGCGATAAAAGGCGATAAAAGGCGACAAGCAAAACCGTACGGTGTTCGGCTATTGCCGGCTTTAAAAATTTATATAACGGAATCGGTTAAAAGTTATCGGTTATATATTTTTGCATATTTTCAATAACCATTGCACCCGGGTAAAAAAGTCCGTTTGAATATTCCATAACATAAACACGGTTTGATTCGTCGAACATCACTATGTCGTTTTCCCCGTCTCCGAAGGATACAACATTTTCATTTATGCTGAATTTTTTCTTAATATACTTTGTTGCCTTTCCCTTATCGGCATTTTTATTGCAAAGCTCCATATATGTATCGTCCTCAAAGCAAACCCTGAGTCTGCTCTCCTCGGCTTTTTTTGCCATCAGCCGTATATTCAGATCCGACACGCCGTTTTTTATAAGAACGATTTTGTAAATGTCCTCATTAAAAAGACCCTTGTTGCTCATCACATCTTCGGTAACCGGCAAAGAATTCTCTCTTAACGAAGCAAAAACAGAAAAGCCTTTTTCCGCTGCGAACTCAAAAATTTTCCTTGCTGTGTTTGTCTCTACGGTGCATTTGTAAAGCAGGCAGTTTTTATACATAATCTGCGAACCGTCGTTGCAAATAAAAACAGTGCGATTTTCTATTTCCTTAAGCATTGTTTTTAAAACGCCGTAGGGTCTTCCGCTGTTGACTGCAAATATAGTTCCGCAGTCGGTAAGCTTTTTTATCTTTTCTACAAACCCAGATTCCAACTTTCCCCCGCTTTTCGGAAAAAGCGTACCGTCAAAATCGGTTAAAATCATGCTAACCATTACTATTCTCCCTTAGTGTTATCCCTCACATTTTGTCAGGTTGCCGCCCAAACACTGCGAAAAGTTAAATCCCCGCCTGCCCGGCATTGCCTTTCTTGGCGGCAGCCGCCTTTATGCTAAGCGATATGCGTTTTTTCTCGGCGTCGGCCTCCAGCACCATAACATTCACCCGATCTCCAACACTCAGCACTTCGCCGGGATGTTTAATAAACCGGTTGCATATCTGCGAAATATGAACAAGGCCGTCCTGGTGTACTCCGATATCGACAAACACACCAAAGTCAATTACATTTCTGACCGTTCCTTCTAAAATCATTCCGGGTTTAAGGTCGTTTATATCCATAACATCCGTGCGAAGCGCAGGTTTTTGCAGTTCGTCGCGCGGATCCCGGCCCGGCCTTTTAAGTTCAGCAATCATATCCCGTATTGTAGGAACACCTACACCGCATTTTTCAGCCAGATTTTCTATTTTAAAATTTTCGGTTCGTGTTTCAATATCCGCAAGACCTGCCGGAGTTATATCCTTTTTATCGTAGCCCAAAGCCTTAAGCATATTTACGGCGGCAGCGTAGCTCTCAGGGTGCACAGCGGTGTTGTCCAAAATGTTTTTTCCGCCGCTTATTCTTAAAAACCCGGCGCACTGAGTAAATGCTTTTGGCCCTAGTTTCGGAACCTTTAAAAGCTGTTTTCTATCCGAAAACTCACCGTTTTCGATGCGATAATTAAAAATGTTTTTTGCTACCGAAGCATTAAGCCCCGATACATGTGAAAGCAGGCTGTAAGATGCGGTATTAAGATCAACTCCGACCGAGTTTACGCAATCCTCAACAACTCCGTCAAGCGTCTCGCTAAGTCTTGCCTGAGGCATATCGTGTTGATATTGCCCAACCCCTATTGATTTAGGATCTATTTTCACAAGTTCAGCCAGCGGATCCTGCAGGCGGCGAGCAATTGAGACCGCGCTTCTGAGCGAAACATCGAAATCCGGAAATTCCTCTGCTCCGAGCTTTGACGCGGAATAAACCGAGGCTCCGGCTTCGTTCACCATTGCATATGAAACTCCGTTTAAATCTTTCAGCATATCGGCAACAAATATTTCGGATTCCTTGGAAGCGGTTCCGTTTCCTATAGCTATAACCGAAACATTATGCTTTTTTATAAGCGATTCCAGTTTTGCTTTTGCCTCTTCTTTTTTATTGTGCGGTGGGGTAGGATAGACAACCGCTGTATCCAAAACCTTTCCCGTGCCGTCTACCACAGCTATTTTGCAGCCGGTGCGATATGCCGGATCAAACCCCATTGTAATTTTATTCTTAACCGGAGGCTGCATTAAAAGCGGTTTTAGGTTGGCACCGAACATTTTAATTGCCTGTTCGTCCGCCTTATCGGTTAAAAGCGACCTTATTTCCCTTTCCACCGACGGAAAAATAAGTCTTTGATATGCGTCCTTTGCCGTTTGGGACAAAATCCCATAATTAATATGTCCAAAAGGTGCGAAGCGGGAAGAAATTATGCGAAGTGCTTCTTCCTCATTTACATCGATTGTAACCTTTAAAACCTTTTCTTTTTCGCCTCTGTTTACGGCGAGTATTCTATGGCTTTGAATTTTTGAAACCGGTTCACTGTAGTCATAATACATTCTGTAAACCGTGTCTGTGTCGGTAAGAGATTTTGAAACAACCGTTCCGCGCTTTAATATAAGTTCCTTTAAAAGTCGGCGAATCTCGGCGTTATCCGAAATCATTTCGGCAATTATATCGCAGGCTCCCTCCAGTGCTTCGCTTACGGTTTGAACGCCCTTATCATTATCTATATAATCCTTTGCCAAAGTTTCTGCCGGAAGATTTTTTTCGCCCTTTAGTATTTCTGTTGCCAAAGGTTCAAGGCCCTTTTCTTTTGCTACGGTTGCCCTTGTGCGCCGCTTTTGTTTAAACGGTCGGTAAAGATCCTCAACCCCGGCTTGTGAGGCTGCATTTTCTATTTCAAGGCGCAGTTCTTCGGTAAGTTTACCCTGCTGTTCGATTATACTTATAACTTCATTTTTTCGCTGTTCAAGATTTCTTAAGTACTGCACCCTGTCGGCAAGGGTTCTTATGGTCTGATCGTCGGTTGAACCGTGCATTTCCTTACGGTAGCGCGCAACGAACGGAACTGTATTTCCATCATCCAACAGCTTTACTATATTATTTGCATATTCATATTTAATTCCCAGTTCTTCAGACGCAATTTTAATAATATCCTGCAAAATTTAATACACATCCCATTATTTATTCCCGGCGAGCTTTTAATAAATTTCCTATAAATAACTAATCCTAATAAATTTTAAAAAAATCTGTGAAAATACCTGATAGTCGCATTTAAAATTACCAACGAATTTCTTAGAAATTACCTATTAAATTTCTAAAAGTTGGCATTCCCTGAAACCAACAGTTTCAAATGCCAATAATAGTATAATGCAATTTTTTACAATTGTCAAAGGATAGGGTGATTTGTTAAATTAATATTTACAATATCGCAAAATACGCTTAAAATCCCCCTGAACTTTTGCCCTTACAGCTAAAATTCAAGAGGATTTTATTAACTTATAAATATGTATTCTTAACAGTCGAACCGGAACAAATCGGTCCTTTCAACATTGAAGCAAAATTTAACGATTACAGCATATGGGTAATAACTCCGGGTGTTACAATCTTGCTCCACCAAATTCCGGGCTGCAAAAATTCGATTTTTCCGTACACCGGGATTTCCTCCAGCTCCGGTATTGAATCCGTAATGCCGTCTGCATATTGAACAAGCCTTTTGCTGCAGCTTTTAAGTCTTTGAATAAGACCGCCTATACGCAAATCCTGTACTTCAAATCCGTAGGGTTTATTTTCGATAAGCCACTGCTTTTCAAAAGATTCATGCAAAACGCTGAGTCTTTCTGCTGCCTGCATATACTCATTTTCCGCAAGCTTTTTAAGTCCTTGTTTATCTCCTTTTGTATAAAGTTCTCTTGTGCGAAGGCCTAAATCGCTCTTAACAGCCAAAACATTGCACAAATCTATTAAGGTATCGAAGACATACCCATATTCGCCTGACGGTTTTACCTTTTTTATTTCTTCGCCGAGCTTCTCATAATACTTATCCTCGCTTCCGTTGCACAAATTGTCGGCAAGGCCCAAAAACGGATCGTTGTATAAAAGATATTTTGAAGGATTTCCCTCGTGCTGGTCTCCCGGGAGGTCAAGTTTGTCAAGCTTCATAAAGCTGTCAAAATCACATCCGACAAGCTTCTTGAATTTTTCCTTTATACTTTCAATATCATAATTTCCCCTGGCAATTTCCGCATTATACATAAGAGCAGGCAAAACGGAGTATCTTGAACATTCCGCTCCGTCATCTCCCCACATTGTGAAAAATACATCCTTGATTCCCTTATCAATGCAGGCTCTGATTGCCGGTTCGCCGCATTTAAAGCTGAAACCGTTATCCGGGGCAAAGCCCTTCCATGTCCATATTCCGCCGGCAAAAAGCGTATTCTTTTCAAACACTTTATTAAGATCTATCATCTTGCTGTAGTGATCATATTCGGTATTATAATAGTCCCAATATACAAGGGAAACATTATCCGGCATATCTATATCAGGTTTTTTAATTTCACTCGGAATATCATACTGATTTTCCGTATTGAATCCAAGCCTGCAGAACATATCGCTCCAAACCATGGGCTCAAGGTCATATTTTTTTGCCAAATCGCAAACCTTAAACAGATGCTTGTTAATAATTTCAAATCTGTTCTGATAGCCATGTTTTTCGAGATATTTTCCGAGTCCGACCTTATCGGCCTCATCCATTCCTATATGGATCCTTTTTGAGGTGAAACATTTGGATATTGTGCGGAACATATCCTCAATAAGTTCATATGTTTTCGGCTCTTCGGCAAGCAAAATATCATCGCAATCGCGAACTGTATCTCTATAGTCCATCCACTTTAAAAGACAATAAAGGTGTGCTAAAGTTTGGATACAGGGCACCAGCTCAATATTCAAATTCCTGCAATAAGCGTCGATATCCTTAATTTCGTCAACGGTCATGCGGCCTCTTCTGTGCCCGAAAAGCGGATGACCCTCTACTTCATATGTATCTTCGGTATAGAGCATAACCATGTTATAGCCCATTGAAGCGATTGTAGAAATGAATTTTTTAAGATTTTCAACATTCATTACCGCGTTTCTGGAAAAGTCCAGCATTACGCCGAATGTATTAAAATTTTTTATTTTATTGTCCATTATTTTCCCTTTCCGCAATACTTGCTTACAATATTTTTCATTTCATCCCAATGATTTTCCATATCCGCGGCAAGCTTAAGCTGTGTATGACAGCGAACAAGATTATGCTCCGGATAGGCAGTTTTAAAGTACTTATCTCCGTCAAGGTAATCTGTAAGAAATCTTATTCCGCATTCCAGGGTCATCATTTTTGCGCCCTCAGGCAGCAGCATTATTTCACCGTCCGGCAGATAACCTCCGCAACCGTCTAAAAA
>CAKSDA010000063.1 GCA_934444895.1 uncultured Eubacteriales bacterium
CCCTTGTGCAGGGTTGATTATAAGCAATAACCGAAAGAACTTCAAGAGCAGCCTGTGAAAGGGGTGTTTTTCTCTTAATATCAAATGCTTTTTTAACATATTCTGCATATTCGGTTCTGCTGGCAAGCTGATAACTGTCTCCCAGTCTTAAAAGTTTTATTCCGCTTTTTGAATCCTCATATTTAATTTCAAGAAGTTTTATAACCTTTGAAAGGGTTACATCGTCAACTTCAAACACTTCGCAAAGTCTGGCTGAAGTTACAGGCTCTCCGCCCGCAAATATAACTGCCTCAACCGCAGCGACCATGTCATTTAGTTTCATTTATCTTACGCTCCTTATTAAGCCTCACAGACATATCATTTCCGTTACCGTCAAGTTTAATTCTGTTAGACTTGCAAAGTTCCAAAACCGCCAAAAATGTTGCAACAATTTCCGAACGGCTGTGTTGCTCTTTAAAAATACTTTTAAGGCTTACTTTTTTACCGTTCCAAAGGGTACGCATAACACTTACTATTTTTGTAGAAACCGCAACCACCTTTTTAGCAACAATTTTTGTAAACACCTTTGTTGAAGGCGGCTGACGCCGCTGTCCCCTGTTTACCGCCGATAAATATGCGTCCAACAAAAGTCCGGAACCGTGGACAAGCATATATCTTTTGTCCGCTTCAATTTTTTCCGGTTCTCTTACGAAATAATCAAATCCTTCGGTCATATTGCCGAGCTTCCCTGCAATTTTTCTGCATATTTCATATTCCAAAAGTTCGCCGGCAAGTTCGTCCTTAAGCTGCTCCGCTTCTTCGTGTTTCGGAAGCAAACTGACAGTTTTCATATATACAAGGCGCGAGGCCATTTCCAAAAACTCACTTGCAATGTCCATATTCATTTCCCGCATTGCGTTAATATGTTCCATATACTGATCTGTGAGCTCTGAAAGCGAAATATCATATATATTAAGTTTGTTTTTCGAAAGAAGTTTTAAAAGAAGATCCAGAGGCCCTTCAAACGATTCAAGCTTATATGAAATTTGTTCGGATAATTGTTCCATGATTCACCGCCCATTAAATCCAAAATGTTAACAGGTCATAAAATTTTAAAATTGCATTGCTTATAAACTCCATAGGAACATCCAAAACGGAGGAAAACAGCAGTACAATAATCGCTATATTAAAGTACCTTTCATAACGCATTAAATTATAGTAGGCTCTGTCAGATAGTAATGCTGACAGTAATCTTGATCCGTCAAGCGGAGGAATGGGAATAAGATTAAATACGGCAAGAGAAACATTAATTAAAACAACATAATAGCAAAATATAAAAGCATAGCTTGCAAAGTCATTTAAGTATAGCTCCCCGTTTGCAATTACATGTCCGCTTAAAAGTTTAACGGGAATATAAAAAATCAAACCCATTAATATGTTTGAAACAGGCCCGGCAGCGGCAGTTATAGCCATATCCCGTTTTGGATTTTTAAAATACCGCATATCAACCTCAACCGGCTTTGCCCAACCAAATCCAAACAAAACTATCAAAACCGTTCCGATTAAGTCAAGATGGGCAAACGGATTAATAGAAACTCTGCCCATTCGTTTAGGAGTGGGATCGCCGAGTTTTACTGCAGTAAAAGCATGTGCAAATTCATGTATCGGCATTGTTAAAAATATAACTACTGCAACCGATGCCAAGTATGCCAGAATTGCCTCAAATGAAAAACCATAGTTTCTTATAAGGCTGAAAAAACCCATTAAAATCACTCCAGAATATATATGTTTATATTATATAACAAAACTGTAAAAAAAACAAGAATTATTACCGTTTAAAAGCACTTTATTATAAGCGCTTTATTATGTGGTAGTTAGGTTTTGTAAACCGTTTTTACTCAATAACCGTATACATAAGTGCGGCATCTTCTTTTTTAATGGATTCGGTTAGCGAAATAACCTTAAATTTAAGATTTCTTGTTCCGAATTCAACAGTTATTACATCCCCTATTTTTACATCGTAGGATGCGCGCACGGCTCTGTCGTTTACAAACACTCTGCCGGCATCGCAAGCATTGTTAGCAACCGTACGCCTTTTAATAATTCTTGAAACCTTTAAAAATTTATCTAATCTCACAAATAATTCCCCCGAAAATAACCATAGCCACCCGAATTTATCAAAAGATAGTTCGGATGGCTGCAACAAATATAATAATTTTAATTATTTAATTGCGTCTTTAAATGCTTTACCGGCTTTGAAAGCAGGAGCTTTAGAAGCAGCAATTTTGATCTGCTGTTTTGTCTGAGGATTGATACCTGTTCTTGCAGCTCTCTCTTTAACTTCGAAAGTACCGAATCCAACGAGCTGAACCTTTCCGCCGGCTTTGAGCTCATCAGTAACGCTTTCAATGAAAGCTCCGAGTGCCTTATCTGCGTCTTTCTTTGCAATACCAGCTTTATCGGCAATTGCAGCGATTAATTCTGTTTTGTTCATAAATACTTCCTCCACGAAAAAATTTTTTTATTTCAACAGGAAAACCTGTTTGAAAGCAATTAAAACTTTAGCATAACACTTTGTTTTTGCCAAGCATTATCTATTTAATAATATCTTTCCATAAATCCTTGCGTTGTTTTTCGGTAAGTTCCGCAACCTTTAAGCCCAGATTCGTAACCGAACTTTCCGATTTTGCAAACGAAGCAATAAAATTATCGGTAGCATTTGAAAGTTGCTCTTCAGCATCGGTTTTTAAAAATTCTGCAACCCCTACAGTATCAAAAAGAATTTTTCCGATTTCCTCACCGGATGTATTTTTGCCGGTTTTGATTTCTTCTTTAAGCTTCGATATTTTATTTTCAACAGTCGTAAGCAATAAAACAGCATCGTTATACTTACAGCCGGCTTTACCTGCACGCTTTTGAACCTTCTGTGCCCTCATGCAAGCCGGAAAAGCTTTTGGAACTGCGTTAAGCGTTTGGGTATATGAAGTAAAATTTTTTTCTTTCGATTTCAGCTTGTCCCAATTATCCAATACTTCTTCAGATGTACCGGCCGTTTCATTGCCGAAAATATGCGGATGGCGGTAAATGAGTTTACTGCATATTCCATGAATAACATCATCAATATCAAATTCGCCGTTTTCGTACCCTATTTGTGAATGAAAAACAATTTGCAACAACAAGTCGCCCAGTTCTTCAACCAAACCGTCTGTATTTTTACTGTCGATTGCGTCAACGGTTTCATACGCTTCTTCAATAACACTGTTTCGTATGCTTTCATGGGTTTGTTCTTTATCCCATGGGCAACCGTCCTTACTGCGAAGCTTAGACATAATTTCCAGCAAATCCTGAAATGTGTAATTTACATCATCGGTCCGCTTATATACTTTTACCATAAAATTCACCTAAAATCAAGAGTATATTTTAAAAAAATAGTGTATTTTATTCAAAAACATGGTATTTTTTAAATAAATTACCTGATAATGTAAACTTTCTTTAAGAATTTAACAATTTTTTTGCCGTTAGGCAGCGTGTTAATGTCCTCTTCATCTATGCATTTTAGCATTGAAACAGCAATGATATAAACAACTACTGCAGCTAAAATTGCAACAAGAGTTGATATTTTAGAACCGGGAACAAACCTTGAAACAACATAGTTAACAACAAAAGCCGTTATTCCGCAGGTTGCCGCAGCAATAAAAGGTTTTAGAAGTGTTGAGACCAAATTAGGTTTAACACCGGAATATTTTACAAGACAATATATGTCCGCAACGGCTATATATAAATAGCAGCAGACCGTTCCTATAGGTGCACCCAAAATATTAATTTCCGGAACGCCTACAAGGCAAAAATTCACAACAATTTTTATAACTGCTCCGACCGCAATATTTTTTACCGGGATTCCAGGTTTGCCAATTGCCTGGAGCATATTGGTAAGCGGTGTTGTCATTCCGGCAAAACATGCGGCAAGTCCCAAAATCACAAGTAATCTGCCTGCTATTACCGAATCGGAAGATTTATATAAAAGTGATACTATCTGAGGAGCAAGCGCCATAACGCCTATACCGGCCGGATATGCTATTAATGTTATAACCTTAAGCATAGACTCAATATTGCTTTTTATAGACGGTTTTTCGCCGGATGTCCAAGCCATGGTAAGCACCGGCAGAGCGCTGACGCCGACCACCGCTGTTATTGTGGGAATAAAATTAAATATTGTATATGCATATCCCTTATAACATCCGTATAAGAAATTTGGAATTCCGGAATTATTAAGCGTATTGCCGCTATCATCAACAAAATATTTTCCGTAAAGATTCCAAAATGTATCAGGTGATTTTTGAACTGCATGTCCAAGCTGCCTTTGAACCATTGCAACATCTACCAAGCTTGCGACATTGTTTACAAGCGATCCCAAAGCTACAGGTACAGCAATTGAAACAAGGGCAATTAGAATGTTCTTACCAGTTTCCGGCGGCGGTGAATTCTCTAGCTGTGCCGCTTCAAAGCCGTCTCCCTTTGTTTTGTGCCTGATAACCAAAAACAGCGAACCCAACGCGGTTCCTATTGTGATTCCAAGCATTGCCGCAGCCGCAGCATAGGAAGCAATTTTTTCAGGAGTATCCTTAATGGTTATCATTGCAATATAGGCAAAGGAGTACCCAAGACCTAATTTGCAGATTGCCTCAATCAATGAAGATATTGCTGTAGGAAACATATTCCTGAGCCCTTCATAATACCCTCTGTATGAAGACATAACGCAACAAAAAAGTATTGAAGGCGCAATAACAAACATTGCGGGAAGAGCATTGGGATTATTGGCAAGTGCGGTTACGATAAACGCAAATGCAAACATTAAGGCAAATCCAACAAGTCCGGTAATCAAAAATACTCTTTTTACTACTTTAAGCGCTTTTCTTGCGTCGTTATATCTTTTCTCAGCGACATATTGCGCAACTATTCTGGAAACTGCTACCGGCAGACCCGCCATTGCAAGCGAATATATCGGAAGGTAAACATCGTACGCAGTGGAAAAATACCCCATTCCGGTGGCGCCGATAAGGTTAGACAGAGGGATTCTGAAAATTGCCCCCATGATTTTAACAAGAATTGTTGAAACACCAAGCACCAAAGTTGCATAAAGAAAACTCTGCTGCTTTTGTTCAGACTTCTGCTGCATATTACTCTCCTAATAACCGTAAGGCTTAAAGAAAAATTCCCGTACGCCTTAAAATTAATCTTTCACCCAAAAACTATCATCAAAAAACAGATTTTTAATGGTTTTTAAGGTTATCTCGGCCATATTATCCTCGGCCTTTAAGTTTAACTCTCTATAATCATCTTTTGCGGTTTCGTCGGCATTATCCGACACGGTGCGAATTGAGCAAAAAGGAATATTGCATATATCCGCAACCGCGGCAATTGCGGCCGACTCCATATCGCAGCAATTTATATGAAATTCATCAGATAGAAATTTTTTAAAGTGTTTATCCGACACAAACCTGTCTCCGCTTGCAAAATTGCAAAGTTTACTGATTTCTTTTGTGTTTTCGGCAGCATTTATAAGGCGCTTATCGGCTTTATATATGTAGCTTTGACCGGGTTTTTCGCACATTTTATATCCAAGACATGTAAGGTCAAAATCGTGTTCCAAAAAGGAAGCACCGATTACAGTTTCTCCTCTTGAAACGCCGAAAACGCCACCTGAATAACCGAAGTTAAACAAAATTTGTGCATGCTTATTGCAAACCAGGTACATAGCGGCAGCTGCGGCATTAACCTTACCGTTTTTTGAAAAAACAGTGTTAACAACAATCTTTTTTTCACCACTTGTAAGTGAAAATTCATTTTCCTTATAGAAAGATCCGAAATTTTCTTTTAAAGCAATGCCTTGCAATTTATTTAAAAGCTCGTACTCTCCCTCGTCTGCAATAACAATTCCTATGCTGATTTCATTTTGCATATTAACTATTCTGATTCCCTTTCGCCTTGATCGTTATTTGTATTTGAATCGTCATCATAGTTTATTTTTGCACCGCAATAGCTGCAGAAAAGTGAATCGGCAGCTATTTTAGAACCGCATTTTTCACAAATGATTTTCCCCTGAGCGATACCGATTTTTTCTTTAAGATCCTCAACAACTGCAAGTTGCTCTTTAATTGTATCGACAAGCTCTTTAATATCTGCGGAACTATTTTCCTGATCCTTAATTAACTCAAACTCTGCTTTTCCGAGTTCGGCAAAGCTTTTGTTAAGTTTTGATTCAAGCGCTGCCAAATCTATTTTTTGTTTTTGCAAATTTACAATTTCGCCTGTCTTTTTATAAGCAGTACTAAATACGTCTTTTGCTTTTTGAACTGTTTCGTCAAATGTATTCATAATAAAATCCTGCCTTTCTGTTTCAAAACTCTGAAAATAATAATATCACATTAATACAATTATTTCAACAATTAACTAACGCTTTTAGTATTAGCTGTTGTTATTCTGCATTTTCATAATCTCCGCCTTTAATAAATTCCCTTATAAGCGAATTCCCGGGAACCATGTTTTGAGGCAAAGGAGCAAACTTTAAAAGTGCTTCTTTGATTTTCATTGCATAATCGTAATTTTCGGCATTTTCAGGAAGATTTTTTAAAAGTTCAATAATTATATCCCTGAAAATGCAGGGTTCATAGCAATGGAATGTTGTGAGCTTTAAATCTGCAATATTTTTAAAACAGTACAAATTTTTTTCTTCTCCCGCAACAACCGAAGTCCATAATTTCAAAGTTCTTTCGGCATCGGAGCTTCTGTAAACATAATCTCTTGAAATACGCCTTATAAGTCTTATTTGTTTGCTTGTTAAAATTACCTCTTTATTTTCATCCAAAACCGATGTGTTAACGCTTATATAAATTTTAAAAAGACTGCTTAAATCAAGGTTTTCGGTCAAAATAGGGTTAAGCGCATGCAATCCTTCAACAATCAAAACGCCGTTTTTCCCCACATTAATTTCATTGATTTTTGTGCTGTCTCTGTGAGTAGTAAAATTAAACACCGGAGTCGTGGACTTGCCTACCGTAATAATTTCACTCAGACACTTTTTAATTGCTTCAATGTCAAGTGAATATACCGTTTCAAAGTCAGGATCGCCGTTTGCAAGCTTCGGCATTTTTTCAATCGGAAGGTAAAAATGATCAAGAGAAACAACATCGGAATATATTCCCGCCGCTTTAAGCTTAGTTTCCAATATGTGTGCTGAAGTTGTTTTTCCGGAGCCGGAAGGACCCGCAATTAAAACAACCTTTATTCCCCTGTTTTCGGATATTATTTTTACAAGATTTAAAAATTGGTCGTTATATTCATTTTCTGCAATTTCTATAAGGTGTTTTGGCTCTGATTGCGCCATTTCGTTAATATTTGAAAGGATATTCATTGTAAAATTCCTCCACGCGCTTTTTTCGGTTTATTATCTCGCTGTATTTTGAAATATATTCATATGGGTATTTGTAGTTGAAAATTCTTTCAATTTTTCCGCTTTTTACATCCTTAAGCTTAGTTACCGCCGAGGCGCCGCATGCAAGTATTGTATGGGTTTCGTCCATTATATACACATTATAAAGGCCCTCATATCCGGGTTTTGCGTATCCCACATTTTCCAGATTTCCAACAGTTTTGCTTTGTCTGTACATGTAATAAGGTAAAATTCCCGCAGACTTCAATCTGTCGCAGGCATAATCAACCATTTTTCCGGCTAAAATTCCGTTGCCGATGCTTTCGGTATCTCCGCTTATATTTAAACGGGAAGATCTTTTAAGGGAAAGCGAATGAACTGTTACGCTTTCAGGATTTAACTTAATAATTTCGTTTACGGTATTTCTGAATCCCTCTTCAGTGTCGGTAGGAAGACCGGCTATCAGATCCATGTTTATATTTTTAAATCCAACATTTCTTGCAGTTTCATATGCAGCAACGGTTTGTGCCGCAGTGTGCCTTCTTTGAATCGCCATAAGCACCGAATCGTTCATGGTTTGCGGATTTATGCTTATTCTGCTAACACCGGATTCAAAAATTGCTGCCAGCTTTTCTTTGTCAATTGTATCAGGTCTTCCGGCTTCAACGGTAAATTCTTCAAACCCATTTGAAAAGCATGAATTGATTTTTTTAAGCAGAGTATTAAGCTGAAGCGCTGAAAGAGTGGTTGGTGTACCGCCGCCCACATATACTGTCATAACCTTAAGACCAAGTTTATTTATTATATCGCCGGTATATTCAATTTCATCTAAAAGCAATTTTAAATACTCAGGAATAAGATTCCCGGCACTTTCGATACTGTGTGATACAAAGGAGCAATAACTGCATCGCGACGGACAAAAAGGTATTGAAATATAAACGCTGACGCTTTGAGGTTTTGAATGGGAAATTATTGTTTTTTCCCTCTCTGCCGTTTCGCTTAGCAGTGCCATTTTTTTATTACTTACTTTAAATTCGTCTTTAAACACCTTTATCGGATCGTCCGATTTTATATTTGAAACGAAACTTTTAAAAAGTTTTGCCGGCCTTATTCCCGTTAAAATTCCCCACTCCGGTGCATATCCTGTCATTTCGGTAAGACAGTCATAAATCAGCAAAGCAAGAAGCCTTTCTTTTGCCTTATTAGTGTCAGGATCGTTTAAAAACTCTTTTTCGGTAGTTTTTTCTTTTGAATACTTGTTTTTGCGGTCTAATATTGTAACGCTGAAAATGAAATTCTCATCTGTTTCAACAATAGATGTATATGTATATATTTCATTTGTGGCTTTTTCTGCTTTTAGGTCTGATGCTTTTTCTTCTAATGTTTCTGTTTTGTATTCTGATTCCTTTTGCTCTTCATACTCGCAAAATTTTATTTTTTCAAAAGGAAAAAATAAACGAATCAGTTTTTCAATTTCATATTTGTAATTATGACCCTTTGAATATATAATCATATGCACCTCAAAGATTTCTTATAAACCGGTTACGCTTATTTTCGTATTCAG
>CAKSDA010000064.1 GCA_934444895.1 uncultured Eubacteriales bacterium
CCTATATTTCAAGGCTTGAAAAGCGCATAATAAGCAAGCTTAAAAAATCCATTGAAAAGGCTGTTATATAGATTATATAACTTTTTTTATGAACTTCTGTAGATAAGAATAATTTAGTGTGAAAGCCTAACTTCTTGCACTTTATAAGCCGGCAATGAACGCTTTGCAAGTCGGTCAAAGGCGGCAAGCAAAACCGCAGAATGTTTGTAATTTTTATTTGATATATAAAGCAGCACCCCAAAAGTGTTTTTTCTTTGGGGTGCTGCTTTAATATAATACATGATTAGATTTTTAAGAAAGCAAAAATAATTTGCACTGAATTTTAAATTATATTATCACTTATCCGGAGCAGGATTGTCGCTGCATTCCTCTATAATTTCTCTGACCTTGTCGGCACCCTCTCCGGTGACTGATGAAAAATAAATTATTTGCGTTTCCTTTGGCAAAAAGCTTAGATAATCGGTAAATTCTTTTTCCATTTTCAAGCGTTCCGATTTGTTGAGTTTATCGCTTTTTGTGAGCACAACATTGAATTTTAAACCAAATTCCATTAAAAACTTAAGCATATGTATATCGTCTGCCGAAGGCTTATGTCGCATATCTATAAGAGAAAATACCGTTTTAATATTTCTTTTGGATGTAAAATAATTTTCCATAAGTTCCGCAAAACGCATTTTTTCATCAGCCGATATTTTAGCATATCCGTATCCCGGAAGATCCACAAGTCTCACATTTTCAACCCTGTAAAAATTTATGGTTATGGTTTTGCCCGGCTTTGTGCTTACTCTTGCAAAGGATTTTCGGTTTAATATCTTATTAATAAGACTTGACTTGCCAACATTAGAACGCCCCGCAAAACAAATTTCAGGCAAATCGGAATTAATCAGCTGTGCAGAATTTCCAAATGCTTTTTCAAAAACAACATTGTTATAATTCATGCTATCACCTCCGAACAAAAACTTTTATTTTTGTGTTTTACAGATTTCCTCGCAAGGTTTATATTTTATTTAAAAATCAGCAAATTACTAATTCACACGGTTTTCTGCTGTTTTTTTGAAACAGTGGGAACAAGAGCCAGATTAACTACCTCTTCAATATAATCCACCGGCACAAATTTCACCTGCTTTTTAACTTCCGCATCTACATCTTCCAGATCAGGCAGATTTTTTTGAGGAATTATAACCGTTTTAACACCTGCTCTGTATGCCGCCATGGATTTTTCCTTAAGGCCGCCTATAGGTAAAACTCTGCCTTTAATTGTTATTTCCCCGGTCATTGCCACAAAACGATTAATAGGCCGCTTTGTAAGCGCCGAAACCAAAGCGGTAGCTATCGTAACTCCGGCAGAGGGTCCATCCTTAGGAACCGCGCTTTCAGTAGCGTGTATATGTATATCGGTATTCTCGTAAAACTTTGGATCTATTTTGTATTTTTCGGCATTGGCTCTTACCCATGTTACCGCCGCTTCTGCCGACTCCTTCATAACATCGCCGAGCGAGCCTGTAAGTTTTATTTTTCCGTCCCCCGGAACTTCCATGACTTCAAGCTGCATTATTTCTCCGCCTACCGATGTCCATGCAAGACCGTTGATAATACCTACCTCGTCATTTTCCAATACCGTTTCCGGATTATACTTATGAACGCCCATATAACTGTTAAGATTTTTTGATGTGATGTGCACTTTCTTTACAGAATCCTCTGCAATTTTTCTGGCAGCCTTACGGCATAAAGCCGAAATTTTTCTTTCGAGTCTGCGAACTCCGGCCTCACGGGTATAAAAATCAATCAGATCCATTATAACGGAATCATCTATTTTAAAGCTTGAGGCAGAAAGGCCCGTTTTTTCCATCTGTTTTTTAATAAGATGTTCTTTGGCAATATGAAATTTGTCTTCCCTTGTATATCCGGTTATTTCAATAACATCCATTCTGTCCAAAAGCGGAGCAGGTATGTTTTCAATGTTATTGGCAGTTGTTACAAAAAAGGTTTTGCTTAAATCAAACGGAAAATCAATGTAATGATCCGTAAAGGTTGAGTTTTGTTCAACATCAAGCGCTTCAAGCATAGCCGATGCCGGATCGCCTTTATAATCCGATCCGAGCTTGTCAATCTCGTCCAGCAGAATAAGAGGGTTCATGCTTTCGGCCGAGAGCATAGCCTTGATAATTTTACCCGGCATTGCACCTATATATGTTTTTCTGTGACCGCGGATTTCCGCTTCGTCATGTATACCGCCGAGAGAAATTCGCTCATATTTACGGCCCATGCATTTTGCTATTGATTTAGCAATAGAGGTTTTTCCAACGCCGGGAGGACCCGCAAGGCATAAAATCTGGCCCTTGGCATCAGGTTTGAGGGCAAAAACTGACATTGTTTCTAGTATTTGCTCTTTGACCTTTTCAAGACCGTAATGGTCCTTATTAAGTTCCTTTTCCGCTTTTGCAATGTCTAAATTAACCTTCTGTTCTTTGCCAAACGGCAATTCAAGGCAAGTATCGATATACATTCTTATAACGGTTGCTTCGTGCGATCCCTGCGGCATTTTAGAAAGTTTTGATACTTCATTTCTCAAAAGATCTTTAACCTTATCCCCTGCCGCAAAATTATCTATTTTTTCAATATAATTATTTATTTCATCTGCAGTATCTTCATCACCGTAAAGTTCTCCGGTTATTGCTCGTAGTTGCTCACGAAGGTAATACTCCCTCTGGCCTTCTTCAATGAACTTATGTGCTTTAGCATTTATTGAAGCGTCTATACTGCATATTTCAAGTTCTCTTTGCAATATATCCAAAACCGTTTCCAAACGCTTAAAAGGATTAAGCTGTTCAAGCACAAACTGTTTATCATCAGCCAAAACAGGAATATTTGCTGCTATATAATCTGCCAAAAATGCCGGATCGGTACACTCTGATACTGTATCTTTAATATTCTTAGGCATTTTGGGAACAAACTCAATTAACTTTTCAAAAGAAAGTTGAACCTTTCTTACCAAAGCAGCCTTATAGGAATTTTTTACTCTTGGCTTTTTATCATGCAAAACCGAAGCAGATACAACCGGAATACCTTCGATAATATCAAAGCTTTCCATCTTTGCCCTTGAAATTCCCTCAACTAAAACCCTTACACAGTTTTCGGAAATCTTAAGAGTCTGCCTTATTTTTGCTATTGTGCCAACCTTGTACAAATCTTTTCTGGTGGGAATTTCAGTTTCCTCATCTTTTTGCGCTGTTAAAAAGACGGTTTTCCCCGTTTCTGCCGAATATTCAATTGCGCTTATTGAAGCGGTTCTGCCGACATCAAAGCTTACAACATCGTGCGGAAAAACCACAATTCCCCTTAAAGCTACACATGGCAGATTTACAGAATTATTATTTTCAGTTGACTTTTCACTTGATTCAGATTTAAAATTTTCCAAACTTGAAACCATTGCTACCTCCGGTTTATATATAAATACCAGTATTAAAAATTACAATATGATAATATAATGAGTACTAATATAATAATAAAATATATTATAACTTATTATTACCGTTCAGTCAATTAACATATTGTTAATTGACTGAATTTGTGTTGCAATGATAGAACAAATTGGTTTTGTCGAATAAAATTTTCCTGAATCTTTGCTTTAAAGTATCTTTACTTTAAATAAATCTATATAATTATAGAAAAACAGCCCTCCCTATTGGAAGGACTGTTGAATCTGTAAGCAATTAGTTGCAGATTGTAAGCTCTGTTTCTTTATCAAAAAGATTAATGCGCTTAGGATCAATTGTGATTTTGATTTTATCACCGGGGCGGGCAGTTGATGAAGGATCAACACGGGCATTGATGGAATGTCCTTCACAGTTCATATAAAGGTAGGTTTCAGCACCCATAAGCTCTGTAACTTCAACATCAGCCTCAACAATTCCCTCGGGAATTGTTTCAATGAAGTTTGCTTCATTGTGAACATGCTCCGGACGGATACCGATAATAACTTCCTTATCAATGTAAGGAACAAGTGCGTCCTTATCATTTTTCTCTTTAGGAAGTTTAATTTTGTATTTAACGCCTGCGCGGGTTTTTGTATCTTCAGATCCGAATTCAGCATAAAAATCGTCTCCGGATTTGATAACCTTGCCTTCAATAAAGTTCATTTGCGGTGATCCGATAAATCCGGCAACGAACATGTTGCAGGGCTTCTCATAAAGAACCTGCGGAGCGTCACATTGCTGAATAACGCCGTCTTTCATAACAACAATTCTGGTACCCATTGTCATAGCTTCTGTCTGATCGTGAGTAACATAAATAAATGTTGTGCCGAGTTTCTGATGCATTCTTGTAAGCTCGGTACGCATCTGTGCACGAAGCTTAGCATCAAGGTTTGAAAGAGGTTCGTCCAAAAGGAATACCTTAGGTTCACGAACTATTGCACGGCCCAAAGCAACACGCTGACGCTGACCACCGGACAATGCCTTAGGTTTACGCTCAAGCAGGTGTTCAATATCAAGAATACGCGCTGCCTCTTCAACACGGCGGCGAATTTCTTCTTTAGAAGTTTTTCTGAGTTTAAGACCGAATGCCATGTTATCATAAACAGTCATATGCGGATAAAGAGCATAGTTCTGGAAAACCATTGCAATATCTCTGTCCTTAGGGGCAACGTCATTTACAAGGCGATCGCCTATATAAAGCTCACCGCTGCTTATTTCTTCAAGACCGGCAATCATACGAAGGGTTGTAGACTTACCGCAGCCTGAAGGACCTACAAGGATGATAAACTCCTTATCCTTAATTTCAAGGTTAAAATCCGAAACGGCGACAACACCGCCGGGGTATTTTTTATAAATATTTTTCAGTGACAGACTTGCCATAATGTGACCTCCTAATTTAAAATGCATTATACAACATTTTATGTATATATTATATCAACCAAATGCATAAAATACCATACTGCAAATATCCAAATATTTTATTTATCATTTATCTATATTGCATAATTTTTTATTTGAATATAACAAATATCACAAATTATGAACGGATTTGTTAATACTTTTTTATAAGACTGTCAATTTCAATATCATTAAGCCGCCTGGCCTCTCCTTCATTTAAATCAACCGGAAGATCAAGCCCCGCAAAGCTTATGCGTTTTAGTTCAACCACTGCTATATGATATTTTCCGAACATTCTTTTAATCTGATGATATTTGCCTTCGGTAATAGAAACTTCTGCCGTTCTTTCTCCCGCTATTTTTATCTTTGCCGGGGCCAGCTCAGTGCCGTCGGCAAGGGTCATTCCGGATACAAAATCCTTTAAAACATCCTCGGTCACCTCGCGGTCGAGACAAGCTATATATGTCTTATAAACCTTTTTATCCGGTGCTAAGACCTTATGTGCAAAATTGCCGTCATCTGTAATAATAAGAAGCCCGGTGGTATCTTTATCAAGCCTTCCTACCGGAAAAAGTCCTCTTCTTTTAAGGTTGTCCGGCAATATATCAATAACGGTTCTTGCATTTTTGTCCTCGCTTGCGGATAAAACGCCCTTTGGTTTATTCATTATAATATAATCATATTTTTTATAATCTATTTTCATCGAATCCAGATATATGTTTTCGTTTTCGCTTACTTTAAAACCTATTTCGCGTATGACATTGCCTTTAACGGACACCCGGCCTTTTTTAATTGCACGCCTGGCGTCCGATCGTGACATTCCCGCTCCGACAGATAAAATTTTATCAATTCTCTCCATAACTTTTCCTTACTTTTTGCCGATACAAAATATTAACTTATCTGATTTAGTACCATTAATCGGCTAGGTTTTTCATACAGTAATTTTATATGATAATTACATACTTCTCTGCGCCGTAATGCTATATTTCATTTTCAATTAGTACATACCATTTACAAAACTTTATTTCAGAGGATTCATAAATCCTCTATCTGCCGAAATTGCGGCAATATCTCCGCCTATGACGGCAGAATTATATAAAATGATATGAGCATATACATCATCTCGGCCTGAATAAATCAGTTTGTATGTATAAATTTCAACCTTTTTTCCGCAGAAATTTTCAAGATTGTATCCGCCGAGTTTTTGTATCTCGTTATAATTTTTATATACATCGGAAAAAACATATGGTATTACTGTTTCTTTCTTTTCCGATTTATAATTTTTGTCAACAGAATATCCTTTTTCCTGTAAAAACATAACTCGTTGTTCTTCGGTTTTTGCTTCACCTGCGCTAAATGCGGCGCTGTAAACCTTTTCTGCCCTAAACATTATTGTGCATACAAAAACCGCGAGCAATATAAAAATAATGAAGGTAAATGACATTCTCTTCTTTGTAACCATTAAACTGAACATATTAAACACCCCTATTAAAAGGTATTCAGTTTACAGGCTGCGTATTACCGGTTGAATTTGATGATAAACTGTTTTTCTTAATCCTGCCGCAAAGGTCTTACAAGGCAAACCGCATGAGCCGCTATGCCCTGCCTTTTCCCGGTAAATCCCAGACCTTCTTCGGTTGTTGCCTTGATGCTTACATTAGAAATATCTGTATTCAAATCATTTGAAATATTTTTTCTCATTTCGGCAATATAACCGGCCAGTTTTGGTTCTTGGGCTATTACGGTAGCGTCAACATTTACCGGAATAAAGTTTTCTTTTTTTAAAAGCTCAACCGTTTTTCTAAGGAGTATTCTGCTGTCAATATTTAAATATTCATCATCTTTAGGTGGAAAATGCACCCCTATATCTCCTAAAGCGACAGAGCCCAAAAGCGCGTCGCATATTGCGTGAATAAGCACATCCGCGTCGGAATGTCCGCATAGTCCCCTGCGGTGCGGAATATCCACACCTCCAAGAATCAGCTTGCGGCCTTTTTTTAACTTATGTACATCATATCCATGGCCCACTCTTATGGTATCCATAAAAATCATCCTTCAAAATTTATTTAGCAGATTTATTCCTATTAAGCGTCAGCTTAAAAAGGCAGTTGCAATTAAAATATCTTCTTGAGTTGTAATTTTAATATTCTTATTATCCCCCGGCACAACATATACCGAATAACCTGCATTTTCCATAAGTGATGCGTCATCTGTAAAGATTTTTTCGGAGTTTTTTGCAAACTCTAAAGCCTTTGAGTAATCCGAAGCGAAAAATCCCTGAGGAGTTTGAACTGCAACAAGACGGCTTCGGTCCGGAGTACTTTCGATTTTTCCTATAGCTCCTATTTCCTTTATTGTATCCTTAACAGGCACTGCCGGAACAGCGGCTGTAAATTCCTCTGTGGCCTTAATAACCCTGTTAATTACCATTTCTGACACCAGCGGCCGTGCACCGTCATGCACAAGCACAATTTTAATATCCGGATTTTTAAGCAGTGTTTCAAATCCCAGTTTTACCGATTCCTGTCTGCTTTTTCCGCCATTAATTATATCTGTAACCTTATTTATTTTATATCTGCAAATCAAATTCTGAATATCCGCAACGGATTTTTCTTCAGAGACAACAACAATGCTTTTAACCAACGGATTGCTTTCAAAAGGCATAATGGTTCTTATTATAACGGGAACATCCAAAATCGGAGTTAAAATTTTATCTGTGCCGTTCATTCTGCTTGAATTGCCGGCCGCGGCAATAACAACACCAACCGGCAATGATTTGTATTCACTATCTGCGGTACAGTTTTCGGTTTTGGTATATTCTATTTTAAAAGTGTCAATTTTCATTTTTTACCTCTTTATCCTTCTTTTCTGCGTTTTTGCCGAGTGCAACATAAGTGTCCCTGATTGAAACACAATATGTAATAAGTGAAACTATAGCTGCAACACTAAGCCCTGCCACAACATCAGAAATATAATGAACACCGACATAAACCCTGGAAAATCCTATAAGAAGCGGAAAAATTGCAAGAAAAGCAAGAACAGCCGTCTTTAAAGCGCCCTTTTTCATATACTGATACACAAGCAGAAACAGGCAAAAGCAAAGGGCTCCGCTGCTTGCCGCATGACCGCTCGGAAAACTGTATCCTCCGGCCTTAACCAATGCGTCGACGCCGGGGCGCGCTCTGCCTACCGCCAGCTTTATAAGCTCGTTTAAAGTCCATGCACATACCGTTGCGCTGACTGCCGGAAAAGCTATTTTGTTTCTAAAAAATCTTTTAGGCACTGCAAGCAGAATTGCACATATTAAAATTACGCTTTCGGTATTTCCCATAGAGGTTATGACCTTAAAAATGTCATCCGAAGCAGAGCCTATTACTCCGTTTACGGAACCGAAAACAGCTTTTCCGATTTCGGCGGAATTTTTATTCATTGCCGCAGTAAAACACACTATGAACAAAACCGCAAACCCTATAATTAAATAAATAATTATATTCTTTTTGATTTTCATAAATAAGTTCTTCCCTTTTTATATGCTTTAAAACATAAGAAGCATTTTGTTAATGTGCCGGACTTAAAAGCCTTATATCTGATATTATAAAACGAGGCACCCTAAATTAAAGGTGCCTGTACCGTTTTTAACATTATTAATTTTATATGGTGCATTGCTGCAAAGCCCTGTAATACAGCAGTATTACTTCATTTTGCAAGCCTTGATACAGAAAAATTTCATTTCCGTTCAACTTTGCACTTTATACTAAAAATGCTTATTTGTCTTCATCACATTCTGCGTCGCTTTCGCAGCAATCTTCAGTATCAAAGTCAAACTCAAGATTTGTGCCGCAATTCGGACATGCGATTTCGCCCTCTTCAAGCATTTCACCGTCAAGATATACTATATCGTGACATGCCGGACATTCAACCTCGTACACTTCATCGTCGATGTCTTCATATTCGTCATCGTCATCTTCGTCGTCATAGAC
>CAKSDA010000065.1 GCA_934444895.1 uncultured Eubacteriales bacterium
ATCAGGGAAGAATCAGCGAAATGAAAACCGGTGAAGGAAAGACCCTTGTTGCAACACTTCCGGCATATCTTAATGCTCTTTCAGGCAAGGGCGTTCACATTGTAACGGTAAACGATTACCTTGCAAAGCGCGACTCCGAATGGATGGGCAAGCTTTACAGCTTTTTAGGCCTTAAGGTTGGACTTATTATTCACGGAATGGATAACGAGCAAAAGCGTGAAGCATATAATGCTGACATAACATATTGTACAAACAACGAACTTGGTTTTGATTATTTAAGAGATAATATGGTTATTTATAAAGAAAACCGAGTTCAAAGAGGTCATAATTTTGCGATTGTCGACGAGGTTGACTCAATTTTAATCGACGAGGCCAGAACACCGCTTATTATTTCCGGTAAAGGGGATAAATCAACCGATCTTTATGCTGCGGCAAATCGCTTTGCCAGAGGTCTTAAAATGGTTAAGGTTGTTGAAACCGACGATAAAGCAAGCGACGAGGAACAGCATTTTGACGGCGACTATGTTGTAGATGAAAAAGCAAAATCATGTACTCTTACTCCGCAGGGTGTTAAAAAAGCTGAAGAGGCGTTTAATATTGAAAATCTAAACGACCCGGAAAACCTTACTATCGCTCATCATATTAATCAGGCAATTAAGGCCTACGGAATTATGAAACGCGATGTTGATTATGTTGTAAAAGACGGTGAGGTTATAATTGTTGATGAATTTACCGGTCGTCTTATGTTCGGCAGAAGATATAACGAGGGTCTTCATCAGGCTATTGAAGCAAAAGAGGGAGTTAAGGTTGCCCATGAGTCTAAAACCCTTGCCACAATAACCTTCCAAAACTTTTTCAGACTCTATTCAAAACTTTCCGGTATGACCGGTACTGCCTCAACAGAAGCTGCGGAATTTCAGGAAATTTATAAGCTTGATGTTGTTGAAATCCCAACCAACAAACCGGTTATAAGAGTTGACAGGCCTGATGTTATTTATAAAACCGAGAACGCTAAGTTTAAAGCGGTTATTGAACATATAAAAGAATGTAACGAAAAAGGTCAGCCTGTTTTGGTCGGAACCATAACTATAGAAAGATCAGAACTGCTTAGCAAAATGCTTTCAAAATGCGGAATCGCCCACAATGTTCTGAATGCAAAGCATCACGAGAGAGAAGCGGAAATTATTGCTCAGGCCGGTAAATATGCGGCTGTAACAATTGCAACAAACATGGCGGGGCGCGGTACCGACATTATGCTTGGCGGTAATGCTGAATTTCTTGCAAAATCAGATCTTCGCAAGGAAGGCTACAGCGAGGAAATTATTAACGAGGCTATCGGATATGCCGATACCGATGATAAGGATATTATTGAAGCCAGAGAAAAATACCATGAATTATTAAGCAAACATAAGGAGGATATTGTCCCTGAGGCAAACAAGGTAAGAGAAGCCGGCGGACTTTGTATTATAGGCACCGAGCGTCACGAATCCAGACGAATTGATAATCAGTTAAGAGGCCGTTCAGGCCGTCAGGGTGACCCCGGTGAAACAAGATTTTATGTTTCTTTGGAAGACGATCTTATGCGTTTGTTTGGCGGAGATCGTGTTATAAGAATCATGGATACTTTAAAAGTTGATGAAGATACCCCGCTTGAAATGGGTATTCTTACAAAATCAATCGAAAGCGCTCAGGGTAAGGTAGAAGCCAGAAACTTTGCAATACGCAAGGGCGTTTTGGAATATGATGATGTTATGAACACCCAACGCGAACTTATTTACAAGCAGCGTAACCAGGTTCTTGACGGCGAAAACCTTAAGGAAAAAATACGCGGAATGGTATCCGAAACAATAAGCGATGTTGTAGATCAATATATAACCGATGTAAATGTTCATGACAACTGGGATCTTGACGGTCTGAGAAATTATTTCCTCGGCTGGCTTTTGACCGAAGATGATCTGCGTTTCTCGGTTCGCGAGCTCGGAGAAACATCTATCGACGATTTAAAAGAGATGATCACAAACGCTGCCTATGCAATTCTAGATAAAAAAGAGGAAGAATACGGTTCGGATATAATGCGCGAAATTGAAAGAGTAATGCTTTTGCGTACTGTTGATGAACACTGGATGGATCATATCGACGCTATGGACGGCTTAAAGCAGGGAATCGGTCTGAGAGCTTACGGCCAACATGATCCGGTTGTTGAATATCGTAACGAAGGTACTGATATGTTTAATGAAATGATAGACTCGGTACGAAGCGAGACAGCCAAACGCGTTTTAACCGCAAGGATTAAAAGAGAAGAAGATGTTAAAAGGGAAAAGGTTGCCGAAGAAAGCTCTACAAACAGCGACGGTACGGTAAACAGAACTGTACGCGGAAAGGGTGTAGTAAGCAAAAATGCACCCTGCCCTTGCGGAAGCGGCAAAAAATACAAGCGCTGCTGTGGTAAAGATATTGAGGATTAGTAAGTATATAAGAGGGATTTAAATGCATATTAAGGATGCACACAGAGTTGTAATTAAAATAGGTTCTTCCAGTCTTACCTATGAAAACGGAAAACCGAACATACGGAAAATTGAAAATTTAGCCAAGGTCATTTCCGATTTAAAAAACAGCGGAAAGGATGTATTACTGGTTTCTTCCGGCGCAATAGCCGTTGGAGTAGGAAGGTTAGGGCTTAAGCAGAGGCCCACCGAAACAAAGGAAAAGCAAGCGCTGGCGGCTATTGGACAGTGCGATCTTATGACTATATATGACAGGGCATTTTCAAGTTACGGTTATGTTCCTGCACAAATACTTATGACACGAGATGTTGTTGATAACGAGGAAGGCAGAATCAATGTTATTAATACCATTGAATCGATTATAATGCTTGGAGCCATTCCTATTATAAACGAGAACGACAGTGTATCCTTTGAAGAAATTCTGTTTGGAGATAATGATAAACTTTCGGCTATTGTTGCAGATTTGGCAGGTGCCGACGGACTTATAATTATGACCGATATTGATGGATATTTTGACAGCGATCCCCGTAAAGACAAAAATGCGCATTTAATTGCTAAGGTTACGGGAATTACCGATGAAATGATTGAAAACGCCGGCGGCAGCGGTTCTTCCAGAGGAACAGGCGGCATGCATACAAAGCTTGAGGCAGCTCGTTTTGCAAATGAGCGCGGAATTACCGTTGTTATAATGTCAGGGGAAAATCCTGCAAAACTTTATGAAGTTTTTGACGGCCATTCTGTAGGGACCCAATTTATTGCACAAAAGTAAAGGGGAGTTATGTTATGGATATAAACGAACTCGGCTTGTCAGCAAAAAAAGCTTCTTCAGCCTTGGCAGAGATTTCCGGAAAAACTAAAAACGATGTTTTGCTTTGCGCCGCAAAACTGTTAAAGGAAAACTATGAAGAAATTATCTCTGCAAATAATATTGATATAGAAAATGCTGAAAAAAGCGGAATTTCAAATGCACTTATTGACCGCCTTCGCCTTACAAAACAAAGAATTTACGATATGGCAAAGGGCCTTGAGGATTTGGCTGCGGAAAATGATCCTATAGGAAATGTTGTAACGGGATTTACAAGCCAAAACGGTCTTGAAATTAAAAAAGTGCGTGTGCCTTTAGGGGTTATCGGCATTATATATGAAGCAAGACCGAATGTGACATCCGACGCATTCGGAATCTGCTTGAAATCAGGTAATTCGGTTATTCTGCGCGGCGGAAAGGAAGCAATAAACTCAAATATTGCTATAATAAAGGTTTTAAAATCTGCTGTTTCACAGCACTATTTGCCGGAGGGCACCGTTAATTTAATTGAAGATACTTCAAGAAAATCCGCTGAAGATCTTATGAAGCTTAAATATTTGGATCTTTTAATACCCAGAGGCGGAGCGTCTCTTATAAGATCCACACTTGAAAATGCAAAGGTACCCGTTATTCAAACCGGGGAGGGTAACTGTCATGTTTATGTCGACTCTACTGCGGATATTGAAATGGCAGCCGATATTGTTGAAAACGGAAAGTGTTCCAGACCTTCGGTTTGCAACGCCGTTGAAACGCTGCTTATAGATAGAAGCATTGCCGAAAAGGCATTGCCGGTTATTTGTGATAGACTTAAAAAACACGGTACCGAAATACGCGGCTGCAGTGAGACCTGCAAAATCATAAGTGATGCTGTTTTGGCGAAAGATGAAGATTTTGCAACCGAATTTTTGGATTATGTTATTTCTGTTAAAATTGTAGAAAATATTGATGAGGCTATTGAGCACATTAGAAAGTATTCAACAGGGCACAGTGAATGCATTGTGACAAATTCCTATTCCAATTCACAAAAGTTTGTTTCATCTATTGATTCGGCTGCGCTTTATGTTAATGCTTCAACCAGATTTACAGACGGCGGCCAGTTCGGAATGGGTGCGGAAATAGGAATTTCCACAGGCAGACTCCATGCCCGGGGTCCCATGGGTGTTAACGAACTTACTACGGTAAAATATGTAATTCACGGTAACGGCCAAATAAGATAATCTTAAAGGCAGGGAATTGATTTTGGAAAATAAAAAAGGTAAATTTAATTTTAAAAATTTTTGGTTTCCGCTTTTCATTTTTGCGGTGGCTGTAATTTGCTTTTACAAAATCGTGGACATGCTTCCGGATATATTTAAAGGATTTTTGGATTTTACCGCAATTCTTACTCCTTTTATTGTGGGTATTGTAATAGCTTTTTTACTGTATCGACCGGTAAAAAAACTTGAAGGACTGATAGGAAAATCCAACAAAAAATTCTTCAAAAGCCATGCCCGTGGTTTTTCTGTTTTAATATGTTATGTAGTACTAATAATTGCAATAGCGACGGTTTTGTATTTAATACTTCCGAGAATCTTTGCAAGCATTGTAAATCTTGTAAACGGACTGCCTGAGTATTACGCGTCTGCAATTAAATACATTGAAGAACTTGCGGGCAGCGATAAAAAAATTATGGGATTTGATGTAACCGAAATAACAAAGAAAATCAACATTGGTTCACTGTTTTCATTCCTTAATTTTGAAACAATTACCAAATATGCCCAAAGCGTGTTTAAGGCAACCGGTGCAATTGTAGATTTTTCAATGTCTCTTGTTGTTTCGGTATATGTTCTTCTTTCATCAGATCATTTAATAAGGGTTGTGTACAAACTTCTGACCCTTTTGTTCCCAAAAAAGAAGCTTGCGGATTTTTATGATTTTTTAACCAGAACCTGCGAAATATTCTACAATTATGTATACAGTCAGTTGCTGGACGCGCTGGTTGTAACTGCTCTTTGCTTTGTAACATTTTCAATAATAAGGGTTCCTTATGCGCTTTTGTTTGCGGTAATTATGGGTCTTAGCAACTTAATACCGTATTTTGGCGCTTTAATCGGCGGATTTTCGGTTGTGCTTGTGAACCTGATAACAACCGGAAGTATTCTAAAGTCAATTATTGTGCTTATTTGTGTTATTGCTTCGCAGCAGCTTGACGCCAATGTAATTCAACCTAAAATCGTTGCGGATTCTGTAGGACTTCGTCCGATATATGTTTTGCTTGCAATTACCGTAGGCGGCGGCCTGTTTGGGTTCGTTGGAATTCTTATCGGTGTTCCTGTGCTGGCGGTGATAAGAATGATAGTTCTGAATTATATTCAAAGACTTGGAAATGACGATACTATGATTGTAAAAAAGCAAACCGAACTGTCTGCATCACAAAAGGAAGAAAAAGAAAAAAAAGAGGAAAAAGACAGTGGCGTTTGATTTCAATGTCTTTAAGGCGGTTTTTATTCAACTGTTATGCATGGCGTTTTTTATGCTTATAGGGTATTTCCTATGCAGAAAAAAAGTGATATCCGAAACGGCAGATAAAATGTTTTCGGCTGTTTTAATAAATGTATTTATGCCTCTTACAGTTTTTGGAAGTCTGTCAACCCATTTAACCGTTTCTAACGCTAAAGAAAAATTAACTTACTTTTTTGTTTCAGTCCCGGTTTTGTTATTTGCAATTGTTGCGGCAAATATTTTGTCCGGAATAATTACAAAAGACAATAAACGAAAAAACATGCTTGTTTTTGCATTTGCATTTAACAATTTCGGATATATCGGATATCCGGTTATTGAAGCGGTTTTTGGAAGTGAAATGCTTGCAAATTTTATTATTTATGTTATTCCGCTTACAATAGCGCTATATACATACGGTATGGATTTATTCAGCGAAAAATCGTCTAAAAAGTGGTATTTAAGGCTTATAACCCCTGTAACTGTCTCAATAGTTTTAGGAGTTGTTTTCGGCCTTTCAGGAATAAAATTACCGAGTTTTGCCGAAAAAATATGCTCAATGGGAAATGGCTGTTTAGGAACAACCGCAATGCTTCTTATGGGCATTTCGCTTGCAAAATGTGATATAAAAAAGTTTCTTTTAAAAAAGCAAACCTATCTCATAGTTTTAATAAAAAGCATATTGCTTCCCGCAATACTGTTTTCGGTGCTTTATCTGTTCAATGTAAGGGGAGAAGTACTTCTGTGTGCAGTTGCAGCAGCGGCACTTCCTATAGGACAAAATATAGTGATTTTTTCAGTCAATAATGGGCTTGAACAAAACGAACCGCTTGGATATTGTATGATAACAAGTGCTTTTTCAATATTTATTATCCCGGTTTTTTTATCCGTTGCAACAACGGTTATGTAAAATAATTAGCATTTTAAAGGAGTTTAAAAAATGAAGTATACTGATTGGAGTATAACATCCGAAGAATTTGTGCCTGAAAAACGCCAGGCCAGAGATGCTCTGTTTACTGTAGGTAACGGGTACTTTGGAATAAGAGGCTATTTTGAAGAGGATTCTGATTCAAAAATAGGTAACGGCGGTACATATATATGCGGCGTTTTGGGCGCCGGTTATGAAGACGCTTGGGAAGGTAAATCCCGCCAGCTTTGCAACATTTCACATCTGCTAAGACTGGGGATAACTTTAAACGGCAAAAAACTCAACGGAACCGAAAATACAGAAAACATTGTACGCGAGCTGGATTTAAAAAAGGCTCTTTATAAGCGCAGTTGCACATATAAGGGAAAAGACGGAGATGTACAGCTTGTATTTGAGCGTTTTGCCGACAGAGTCATGGTAAACAGAGTCGGTCAGAAGGTTACAATTAAAAACGGTAAAAATCCTTTAAATTTGGAATTTGATGTTTTAATTGACAGTAATGTTGTTAATCTTAATAAATACAGTATTGAACCTTTGCCGATTCAACCCGGTCTTAACCATATTGCAAGCAGAAAAATCTGTGATAATGTTCTTTACACAACTTTGGATGATGCAGACAATACTGTTCTTTCTTTTGCACAACAAGCATGTGTAACACTTGACGGTAAAGAACTGAAGGGCGAAGATTTCAAAACCGAAATGGTTTTAGGTAAAAAATATACATGTACTTTATTGCCCGGCAGTGTGCTTGAGCTTAAAAAAATAGCTTTTGCCTGTTGTGATAAAGAATGGGACTGCGGCGAAAAGGCACTCAATGAATTTTTAACCGATACTTTAAGTTATGATAAAGTGTTTGCAGATCATTGTGCCGATTGGAAAAAAAGATGGAACAATTCATATGTTGATATTGAGTCTGATACCGACGATCTTACCGCTTTAAGGTATGATTTATTTGAACTTATGATTTCCTGCCCTGAACATACCGAAAAGCTCAGCATAGGAGCCAGAGGTATTTCGGGTGAAATGTATGAAGGTTGTATTTTTTGGGATAATGAAATTTTCCAGGTTCCGTATTTTACATTTACCAATCCTGAAGCTTCGCGCAGACTTCTCGCATTTCGTTATCATACATTAGAAGCCGCAAAAAGACACGCAAAGGTAAACTGGTTTAGCGGAGCTATGTATCCGTGGCAGGTAAGTGAGAAAGGTATTGAACAGACCCCAAGAGGCGGCGGTGCTTATTACGCAATACATATTGTCGCGGATATTGCATATGCAATATGCCAGTATTTTAAACAGACAAACGATACAGATTTTATGCTTAAACAGGGAGCCGAAATTCTTGTTGAAACATCAAGATACTGGGTATCGCGCTGTGACTTACGCAAACGCGACGGAAAATATCATATTCATGCTGTACGCGGACCTAACGAATATGACTTTTATGTAAACGATAACGCCTATACCAATATAATGGCAGCTGAAAATCTAAGAGCAGCAGTAAATATTTTAAATGTTTTGTC
Source organism: uncultured Eubacteriales bacterium (assembly GCA_934444895.1). Taxonomy (GTDB): domain Bacteria; phylum Bacillota; class Clostridia; order Oscillospirales; family Acutalibacteraceae; genus UMGS1279. Next base: position 8,239 of record CAKSDA010000065.1, read on the forward strand.
GAAGATATATCCAAAAGAAACTGCAGAGCTTACAAAGCGTTTGGAAATTACAGACGAAGAATGCGGCAAATGGCAGCATATAGCTGATAATATGCATGTTGAACGCGATGGTGATTTGGTTGTTGAAGATGAGCATTATCTTGATCGCAGACAATTGGATTTAAAGGTTGCAAAGCCCACTGCCAAGCGCATATTGGATTCTACTATGACATATGAAATGATGCCGTTTTACTCTGTTACCAAGCAATCAGATACAGTTACTTTAATGTGCCTGAAACCGGAACTGTTTTCAGAAAAAGAAATGAAAACAGCATACGATTTTTATGAGCCCAGAACCGCGCATGACAGTTCACTGAGTTATGCTCCTTACAGTTTGCTTGCTGCAAAAATCGGTTATGCCGACGAAGCTTATGACTATTTCACCCGTTGCGCATATCTTGATATTAATGATATGAAGCTCAATACGGTAAGCGGTTTGCACTTTGCTAATTTCGGCGGCACCTGGCAAATTGTTGCTTTTGGATTTGCCGGAATTACAATATTAAACGACGGTATCCACATT
>CAKSDA010000066.1 GCA_934444895.1 uncultured Eubacteriales bacterium
ATGTAGCATTTGCTGGCTATATTGGATTTGATGCTATTGAATCATTAGTTAACATGGCTATTACGACAATTGACTTTGTTAGTAACATGGTAACTGTGATTGCAATGAGAAACTTGAAAATATAACTAAATTGCATGTTCTTTCATTTAGCTTCCCCACTTTGGATAACGGTCGGTGTAAAAGCCGACCGTTATTTTTTTCTTGCAAATTTGGAAAATTATGCTATAATTATAATATAGATATTTCAAATTTTTGGCATATCTGACAACATTCGACATAAATGAAGGCCCTACAGTGTTAAAATTATTAAAGAGTTCATGGAGTAATTTTGCATTTTAATGTACAACATGGGGTGATAAAATGAAAAAAGCGCGCATATGGCTCATAATTGTTGGCATATTAGTCGTTATAGTAGGCGGATTTTATTTATATTCAGTTTACTATGGTAACGCAGATACGAACAGCCCTAGGCTAACCGTAAAAATATCAAAAAAGGACAAACTAATGAAGTTATTAGGGTTAGAGGGGTTAGATTGCAAAATTACAGATATAAAAGCATATGATACCGAATCATTCTCGGATTATGATTCTACAAAATTCATAATGCATTTAAGTAATGTATCAATAGAAAGTATGCAAAAGACTAATATCATCAAGGCTTTTATGACTGAAACGGGAGATGATGACTTTTCAGACGACTTTTTAAGTGAAAGCGATAATTGGATTGACCTATTTATGACTAAAACGGAAAATGTCGACTTTTCAAGTGGAAGCGATAGTTGGATTGGCCTAAAAGCAACTTTTAAGGAATTTTCCCTTTCGGCTGAACAATTTGAAAGGTTCGGAGAGTACGATAATACTGCAGAATATCACTATAGAAACAAAAACCTTACAGGTTTCTCCCCATATCCGGTATATTGGGGCATATCAAACATTTCCAATGGAAGATGTGACATGATCTTATGTGCAGACATACCTTTAAAACTTAAAGTTAACACAAACTCGATTTTGAAAAAACAAAACTCTTAAAACAATAAAAACTGCTTAGTATAAGTACACTTATTAGTATTTTGGATAGACAGGTGATGGCCTGAATTCTATAATCAAATTTTAAGGAGTGTGTTCATAATGAAAAAGACCGTAATCATGCAAACCTTATTATTACTTATTTTGTCATGCATTCTGACCGGTTGCGATCCTATTTATCCGACAGATAAATTAAAGGTCGAAAAAATCGGTTCGATCTCACAAGGTTCTTCTGCAGAAATTAAAATTATTTATCCCAATACCGGCGGTACGGTTGTAGAAGGCTGGAAAGATCAATCAATTGAAATTTTAAGCGGTGATGATATTATTTCTGTCTCAGGTCTTACAGTAACAGGCCTTAAGCCCGGAACTGCAAAAATAGAAGTAAAAGCTGTTACGGTTATTAATGATGAAAACAAATCATCCGGACATGAAGAAAAAATATACTCTGCTTCGGCAGAAATAAAAGTAAAATAATTCTAATAATATCGCAAAAGTATTTTTTCTATAATTCATCTTCCCCACTTTGGATAACGGTCGGTGTAAAAGCCGACCGTTATTTTTTCTTGCAAATTTGGAAAATTATGCTATAATTATAATATAGATATTTCAAATTTTTGGCATATCTGACAACATTCGACATAAACAAAGGCCCTACAGTGTTAAAATATTAAAGAAAACTTTTGTAGGCAGTGTTCCAATTTATATAGCAAGGATAGGCTTATCTTTTAAAGGAAAAGAGTGTAATGTTGGCATTTGTTTTAAATTCCGACAGATTTATTGCAGAATATTGGCTTTAGGAAAGGAGAAACCCTTGAGTAGAAAATCAAAGCACATAATTCTTACTTGTTTATGCATAGTTATATTGGCGCTTTTAGTTACCATGGCATTTTTTATAAAATCAAAGTCCGCTGTCGATATTTATATAAACTCTGATTTTAAAAGCGATTATAACACAAATTTCAATTTTAGTGCATCAGAGCAATATGAAATTTCAGTTTCTAAAAATGACTCCGATGAAGGCCGAATTTACAAATACGATATACCGGTTGATTCAAAAGGAAAACCATATGATTTAACTTCAGACGGAGCTTTTTACAGCGAGTTTATTGATTATAATTATATGATTTTCACCATTAAAAAAGATAATCTGAATTCATTTAAAACAAATAAGCATATTCTAGATCAGCTTTTATATTTAGATGATAATACAGGGACTGTTAAAGTGCTTTTTGAAGTCTTTGGAACAGACAGAATATTGTATGGTAACAGCAGCACGGTTGTGGTTTATAATTTTGAAAAGAATTCTGTGCGCTATATTTCACTTAAAGATAAAAAGGTTTTAAATGAGCAGGAATTAAAGCTGAAAAAGAGTTTTTATTCATACACTATGGAAGTTAGCCGTAAAAATTCAAAGATCAATATATCAGGCAACAGTTTTTGGAATAATTTTATGATTTTTGATATAAAGGGTCTTGAAGAAGATTTTTCAATCCCCCTGCTTAATTTTTAAACTGCAAAAATTCAAATTTATAGATGAATTAAACTAGTACTGTGATTATGGGCGAAAATCCAATTTTGCATTTCAATTTACAGCATGTAGTTTGCATATCATGTGAATTTTGATGTATTGCTTGAAATGTATAAAGTGAGTGCTTATGAAAATACAACTTATAAACAAATATAACAAAAATATAATTGTTAATGTAAATTCTACAGGTGATTTCGTAATGGCCCCTGCAGAATGCAAAGAAATTACTGCTTTTGAATCGGATACAACGGTGGTTTCTGTCAGGAAAGAAGAAAAATCCTTTTTATACAAAAAAGTATTTAATAAAAAGTATAAACTTACTGTTAAAACTGATTATTTTATTTTAAGCAACAATGAACCAATTGTTTTGACATTTGTCGGCGAAATCTCCGATGTTATTATGTATAATGTGTGTTATGAAAAAATCATTATAAAAGAATATGACAGTTTATCTATTACAGAACATAATTCTTTATGTGACTGTGAGACAATTAAAAAGTTATACAAAAAGCGTGATTTAATATATCAATTATTTATAAGTCCTTTTGAACATATTCCTTCTCTTACTATTGCATCGGTTGTTCTTTCGTTAGTATTTGCGTACAAAATAAGTATTGTATTTTCGCTGATATTTTTTGTAATTTCTTACACAGTCATATGTTTGCTTAATGCTCTAACAGGCCATATATGCAACAATTTTTTTAAACGCCTTTTTAATTTAGAAACCGAAAAAGAAGAATTTTTAGGTGTTATTGATGACCAGTTCTTAAATAACTTTTATAAAGAAAAAACCTGCAAAACGCATATAGAGGAAATTTAAAAGTCGCGATATGTATTTCAAATTATGTATATAATGCCAATGTTCTGATAGATGGTTTATTATTTTCAGAAGAAAATTGATACAGTAGTGAAATGGTATCAATATATAAAACAAAAGTTAGCTACTGCATATTATTTCCTAAAAATTTAAAGGTAAAAAAATTATGAAAGCTTTAAATATGAAAGGAGTTAATTATGGAAAAAAATAAGATATTATGGATATTAAGTGCAATTATACTTATTGTTGTTATTTTATTGGCAGTAATTTATTTGCGACAAGATAAGGTAAATATGAATTTGGTTAAAAAAGCTGAGGCATGTTTTCAATATGAAAATACTGATGAAATAAGTCAGTTGAGTGATAAAGATATGGAATCAGTTAAAACTATTTTTAACGGGAAGAAATTGTATAAGGATAATCTTTCTTGTGGTTTTAGTGAAACCGTATCTATAAAATTTGATGATGAGCTAACCTTCTGTATTGCTAAAGATACCTGCCCAATAATATATTGGAAAGAAAAAAATGAATACATAAAGATTACGGAAAACGAAAAAACTCAGTTATATAATTTATTAAAACCATATGGTTTTATTTTCCCCTGCGTATGAAAATATCAGTAAATCATATCAGCAAGCATCCGCTTTTTGGTTATAAAAGATGGCTACCGCATATTATTTCCTTAAAAATTTAAAGGTAAAAAAATTATGAAAGCTTTAAATATGAAAGGAGCTAGCTATGAAAAAAAATAAGACATTATGGATCTTGATTATTTTGCTTTTGATTGCCGCAATAGCTATTTCTGTAACCGTATATTATAATCATAACAATCAAAAACATGTAATTTTATCTAATAAGTTTTATATATCTATTAAAAAAGATATTAACATTACTCATTTTGAAAACAAAAATATGAATTTTGCTTATTTTGAGTATAATGATCAAGATGAAATGCCATATTGTTATGCTGCATTGAAAGTTAACGACGAAGAGTATAAAAAAATACTCAATGATATGAAAAAAGCAAGTTATTTGATATGTGAAGATGATGACTGGCACCTTGAAGAACAGGGTAACTGGATGAATTTAGAAAACATTGCCCAAACATATACAATGGATACTTCTAAAGCTTTTTTGCTGGGTCGTTATAGAATACATTGTGTTATTTTTATTACCAATCCGGAGAATGGGTATAGAGATATTTATCTGTTAAGAAATTAACAGATAAATAAGAAAAGTATTTATTTTCTGTATTTACAAGTAGCGGTATCATAATGGAAAATTTGAAAATATAAATGTATGTTCTTTCATTTAACTCTCCCTTAATATAACGGTCGGCTTTATGCCGACCGTTATATTATGCCTTTATGCTAAATTATCCTGCAAAAAACAAGATAAAAAAATACTTTAAAATTTATTTATATATTTTTTGACAAAAATATTGACAAACATATATTTCTGATGTATAATATATCTGCAGTTAACTTCTGATTTCAGATTTTTGCTAAAATTTAATTCAAAATTAAAAAATCATTATTGCAGAGGGAGCATTATATTATGAAAAATCAGTTATTTATGGCCAGTTGCCCGGTTTGCGGAAGATCAATATTTAAAGGTACAGCTAATTCGTATATTGAAGGCGGATGTCCCAAATGCAAAAACTTTTTGCAAATTTCCTACACGAGTGACGGAGTTAAAGTCATGCTTCCCTTCCCAAATGAAGATAAAGAATCCAGGCAGGCAAAAGCCTGAAGGCCATAAGTATTTATAATTGCAATTGCAGCTTATCCCACCTTTTTCAACATGCATATTTGTTTTCTAGGTGGTTTAAATAAGTGTTGCACTTGTTAAATACAAACTGCTGTGTAATGGCAATTTTTCCGTTGCTTCACATCCTCAAAGCTTACAATACTACAGTATTCACGCACTTTGTTGGATGAACTTTGCAAAATACTTGTTTTGGGTGCAAGCAGTTTTGTCGGAAATAAAATTTTACTGCATCAAGGTTTGCAAAATGCAGTAATACTGTCGTATTACAAGTGATGAGATAATAAAAGGCAATAATTATTATTTGTAAGCGTTAAGCGTCCTACAATAAAGAGCCTGAACTATACTTACAGATACCTGTTCTTACATTAAAGTGTAAAAATCGCTGTAAAGATTTATTGGTAAAAACTTAAAACTTTGTTTTCTAAACATTTTGTCAACCTAAGAACGCAATACTTAGAGTATTGATAGTTTGAAATTCAAATGCGCCAAACGCGCTTTAAACAACCCTGCTTGATGTTTTAAATTCGCAGTAACTAACATTTAAATTATCAGCAAAGCATAACAGTGGTCTACATTTATCTGCACTTATAAATAAAAAGGACTTAGGAATAAATCAGAACTACATTTCAAGCAATTAGCGTTAGTAAGGCAATAGCAAAAATTTTTAGCTAATCTACATACTGATAAAGTTTTAACTTTATATAATCCACAACACTTGATGACATAAAACAGATTTCAAGTATTAATTTACCCCCTTTAATAGCGGCCGGCGTAAAAACCGGTCGTTATTTTTTGCTTTTGTTTCGATTTTTACAATATTCATAAACGCATTTTTTGCAATTAACTTCCGATTGTTATATTTCGAAAACAATTTTGGTTTTTAGACAAAAAGCAACAAAAAGCCGTACAATTTTGCTCTTTGTATAGGCTGGCGATAGTTGAACCCGTAACGGGTTCAACTATCGCCAGCCTAGGCAAACAGGAATAAATCCGAATCTGTTTGCCTAAGGAATACCACAATTTAAACCATAAATATTACAGATAATTAAATTATCCGACATAATTCGACATATTAATCAGCCCTGTAGTGATAAAATACTAAAAGCGACTTTTTTGGATTATCATGGCACAAATTTTAAAAGTCGTGATAAAAAACAAGTATATAAATGCTATGTTGTTAATTCTGCTTTTTTTATTTGCAACGCATGTTATAGGCTTAAAGCAGAAAACATAAATTCGGCAGAAATCCGGAGGATCCAATTAATAAGCATAGGTCGTATTTATATGTTGAATTTTTTCATATTTTATGAACCCCCAAAAAGTTCAAAATACAAAATCGCATATGAATTTTCGGCGTTTTGCTTACATTTGTTTCTTCCGGTTTTCACATAACTTTAACAGTTATTGTTATAACTGTTAAAACCTATTTGTTTGCCCCCTTTACGAAAATTTGTTAATTAAAAGGCGGAATATAAATAGAATAAGCAAAAAAGCGGCTGAACCTGCAATGGTTCAGCCGCTTTTGCATGATTAAACAGATATAATAATTAAACAGATATAATAAGATACCCGATCTTTCATAACATTCAGTTTATTCAGTGCTTTCATGCTTGATTTAAATACCTACATTTGTTATAATAAATCAGTAATTGCTATTTGTATAGGCTCTTGATCGCAGTCTATCAGTACGGTTTAATACTAAAATCAAAGGAGTACATAATGAAGAAAAAACTGCAAACAAAAGAGTATGTTTATGTTGCAAGCATGTTGTTCGGAATGTTTTTTGGCGCCGGAAATCTTATTTTTCCTATATCCCTGGGTCAACACGCCGGACAAAATCTGTGGCCTGCAATCGCAGGTCTTTTAATAACAGGCGTAGGGCTTCCTCTTATGGGTGTGGCTGCGCTTGGTATCAGCCGCAGCAGCGGCCTGTTTGAACTGTCTACAAAAGCGGGACATTCATACGGCATGTTTTTTACATGTCTGCTTTATCTTACCATCGGCCCTTTTTTTGCCATTCCCAGATGCGCCACAACCTCATTCACCGTAGGTATAGAACAAATACTGCCGAAAAGTGATTACACAAAATTATATCTGCTGATTTTTTCAGCTTTATTCTTCGGTGCCGCATTGTTCTTTTCACTTCGTCCCGGAAAAATTCTTACCTGGATAGGCAAAATACTCAACCCCTGCTTTCTTTTGTTTTTAGGAGTTTTGGTTTTAGTTGCCATTATTTCTCCGGCCGCACAGATTTCTGAGGTAAAGCCCCTTGAGGACTATGCGTCAAGTCCGTTCTTTTCAGGATTTCTTGAAGGTTACAACACCATGGACGCGCTTGCCAGTTTGGCATTTGGAATTGTTGTAGTCCAGGTAATACGCGATTTGGGAATTAAAGATCCTAATGCTGTTGCCGGCAGCACTGTGCGTTCCGGAATATTCAGCTGCTTGCTTATGGGACTTATTTATATAGCTGTTGCAATTGTAGGTGCACAGAGTCGCGGTTTATTTGAACCGGCAGAAAACGGCGGTGTTGCTTTCGCACAGATTGCAAAACATTATCTTGGAAGCACCGGACTTATAATTCTTGCGCTGACTGTAACCCTTGCCTGTCTTAAAACTGCTGTTGGACTTATTACCAGTTGTGCCGAAACATTTTCTTCTATTTTCAAAAAAGGCCCCGGATATAAAATTTGGACAATAATTTTCTGCGCCGTTTCCTTCTTATTTGCAAATCTCGGCCTTAATGCAATTATAACCTATGCCGTTCCGGTACTGATGTTCTTATATCCTCTCGCAATTGTTCTTATACTTTTGGCGCTCTTCGGCAAGTTCTTTAAACACAATCGTTTTGTTTACAGTTTTACACTGGGATTCACATTTATAGGAGCAATATATGATCTTTTCAAAGCACTTCCTTTAAATGTAATAAATGCATTACATTTAAATTCGGTAATTAAAGCTGTTGGTTCTGTTTTACCGTTTTCCTCGGTTGGCCTTGGCTGGATATGCCCATCGTTAATAGGGCTTATAATCGGTGTTATCATATACTTAGTTCGCAAAAACAATAATGATCCGACATCACAAGTAACAGATACAACCGAAGTAACAGCTTAGACAAGCGGGGCAAACAAGAAAAAACATAAAATTACCTTTAAGGTTCAAAAAGGCTGCCTATCTTAGAATATTCTAAGATAGGCAGCCTTTTTATATATTTTAATACATTTTAATATTTTTTATATATTGAATAGTGACAAATAGTTTTTGCTTTTGAAGTCTGGCAATGAAGAAATACCGGCCATATTTAAAGCTATTTAACATCCCTTATTTTTTCCGGTTTAAAATTTTTCTTTCGGTATTCTGTCGGCAACATTCCGTACCGCTTTTTAAAAGAAGATGTAAATCGGCTTTGGCTTTCATAGCCTATTTCTTTTGCAATTGAAGTAATACTGTTTTTTGTGCTTGACAACAGTTGCGTCGCCTTTTCAAGCCGGTGCATCTTCATATGTTCGGCAATTGAGTTTCCGTAAATATCCTTAAAAACTTTTTTTAATGTAGTGGTATTTATCAGAAACATTTTCCCCAGTTCTTCAATTGTTATTCGGTCAGAAATATGCATGGTCATATAT
>CAKSDA010000067.1 GCA_934444895.1 uncultured Eubacteriales bacterium
CTCCAGGCACCCTTAGACCGTATTCATTTGGATAACAGGCGCAATTTCACATGAATATTAACTCGTTATTTACAATTTCATTTGCCAGATTTCGTATGCTATTCATCTTCCCGACCCACGCCATTTGGTCAGCTGCTTTTAACTGCAGTATTGAATTAATAAATAATGACAATATAAGAATGGCAGCCATTATCATATTTATAGTAAGCAAATAAATAAAAACTATAATGCAGCTGAATATTTCTATTATTGTATTTGAAACGAATGATATTGCAATAAGGGAATAAACATCATTTAAATCATATCGGTTTTTCTTTTCTCCAAAGTCAATTGACTCAAGATCTTCAAAATCCATATTTAGCAATCTTTTGAGGTAATTATTTTTACATTTAATTGTAATTCGATTTTTTACCTTAGTATCTAACACACTGCAAAAAGCATTAAGAAATCCGGAAAGAAGAAATGCCGCTAACATGGCATAAACTATTCTCAGCAAATATCTAATATCAGAAGTTTCAGCACTATCAAAAAAAGTTGATACAAGCGCAGGACCCAATAATTGAAAAATTGTAAGAACAACAGATGTCATCAAATATATAAATATCCATTTTTTCTCATTTCTTAACGCATTAAACATAGTTTGATCCCTCCGAAACTTTAAAATCAGTCATCGGCAATCAGTACTTTATTGCACTATTTGCTTAGGGTTTTGACTTTTCCAAATCACTGCAAGTAAGTATTGGAATTAGGCCATTTATTTCATGGATATTTTTATCCCACCACATAAATTTCTATTAGTTAAATTGATTATATCACATAGCTATAAAACATTCTATCAATTTGATTGTTTCCCACTTAAATCGGCCTAAACTTTGACCATTTCTGGGATTTTAACCGCCAAACTTTATTGATCTGTTTTTATTTTAATATTTCCTGTACTGGTACAAATCTCGCATTTGCCGCCGGTTAATGTTTTTGGAACATTGACATCTCCCGTATCGGTTTGTGTAATAAATACCTTATTGCTAAGAAAACTGCCGGTAACATTGCCTGTGCTGGTTTTTACAAAAATTTCATTAGCATCTGAGCTATCAAATTTCACATCGCCCGTACCTCTCTCGATATAAAACTTTTCTGCGGCAATAACATTATTCAAAAATATATCGCCGGTATTTCCTCTTGATATAATGCTTTTGCATGCAACATCGGTCAAATACGCTCTGCCTGTTGACACACCGGTCGTAATATCACCCTCACATTTTACACCGCAAACAGTCATTTTACCCGTAGAAGTCATAAGTTCAATTGAACCGGCGGTGATATTCTCTACACAAACATTTCCCGTACTTGTCTTAATTTTAATCTTTTCAGAAACTGATGCACAAAAATCAGCTTTGCCTGTACTCAAAGAAATATCTGTGTTTTCAAACACGAAATCTTTTGGTACTTTAACGTTTCCGGTGCTTCCGCTGATGGATAATGCTTTATATTTTGTTTTTGGAAGGTAAACCGTTATCTTAGGTGAGTCGAAGCAGATTCCCATATAGTCATACCAGGACTTTGTATCAACAACTTTGATTACAAGATTATCCTCTTGAGTGGTGACAGAATGTTTTGCATTTGTTTCCTCATAGCACTCTACCCTGCATTTTCCATTATCCGACAAAGCAAATATAATGTTCGCATTGTCGGTTACAATTAATATATCGCTGAACGATTCGTTAATTTCGTAAGTATTGGTTTCGTATCTGATCGTTGAAAGCTTTGCAAAATCCCATCCGAGCATTGCCATTACACCCACAAAAAGTATGCATCCTGCAAGTACAAGGGAAGCTGCAATAATAAGCCATATTTTTGTTATATTTCTCATTTTGCTTTCTCCTTCTTTATAAAACAGTTTTTAATCCATATTGTAATTTTTTTTGTAAGTAACAAAATGCTTCTTGTCGCTTCCTTGCAACCGTAAAACATCATAATGGAAAAACCTGCACAAACAATTCCTGCGGAAAGTATCGCAAGTCCCGATGCACAGCTGCCGCGCATGGAAAAAATAATGCACTCCGGCACACTGACAATAGCACAAACGACAAGCGAACCAAAGACCGCCCAGAGCGAAACGATTACTGCCCACAATGAAACATATAGTGCTAAAATAACTGCAAATGCTGCAATTCCAAGAGAAAGCCATATAGGAGAACCCAGTGCTAAAAGCAGGATTTCCCATGTTTTCAAGTGTCTTTTAGGTCTTATTCTTTCTTTAGCGATTTTTGTAAGAGGAATATCTGCTACCGTTTGGCAGATTATTTCTTCTACAGAGCCGACTGCCAAAACCGCTTCTTGTTCTGAAAGTCCTTCTTCTATCATATCATCAAGCATTTCACCATAAAATGTCAAGCATTCCTCTATATCATCCTGCGGTAATCCGGACAACCCTTTCCGCAGCTCAGCGAGAAATTCCTGTTTACTCATCACTGTGGTCCTCCTTAGTTACAAATTGATAAATTGCTAAAATTTCTTTCCATTCGACCTTGAACTCCTCAATACGGTTTATTCCTTCTTCTGTAATACGATAATACTTACGAAGTCTGCCGCCGTGTTCTGCTGTGTGAACAGATAGCATATTTGCTGTTTCCAAGCGTTTCAAAATGGTATACAGTGTCGATTCAGAGAGTTCAATATAAGGCTTCATGTCTTTAATGATCTTATAGCCGTAAGAATCCTCGCTCTTGATAGCCGCCAAAACACAGACATCCAAGAGGCCTCGTTTTAACTGACCGTCCATACAATACCTCCCTTTATGTAATACATCGTATCACGAAGTATTGTTTTTGTCAATAATTTTTTAAAAATTTTAATAAAAATTTAAATATAAATCCCTCTCAGTCAAATAAAACAAGGTCTGCCCCGCTCCGGGTTGGGCCTTGGTTTTATGTTTGTACCTATTTTTTATTTTAATTCCTTAAAATGTATGATATAATAATTCTATAATATTTTAAAAATCTGCGGTTTCGCATTAACATTTTTTATGAATGGTGTTTTGTATGCAAAAAAGCAAAATTTTTTCTTTATCCACTACCCAAATAATATTACTTGGCTTTTTGGTTGTTATACTTATCGGCAGTGTACTTCTTTCCCTACCGATTAGCTCGGCAAACGGTTGCTCGGTGCCATACATCGACGCACTTTTTACCGCCACAACTTCAACCTGCGTTACGGGTCTGGTTACTGTTACCACCGCAAAAGCGTGGAGCTTGTTCGGACAAATTATAATACTTATCCTTATTCAAATCGGCGGTCTCGGAATAGTAACTTTAATGACGGCGGTAATGCTTTTGTTAAACAGGAAAATAGGAATTACAGATCGCCTTCTTATTCAGGACGCATTCAACCTTAACACAATGTCCGGACTGGTTGTTTTTGTAAAGAAGGTCCTTTACGGCACCTTTATTGTTGAAGGAATCGGTGCTGTTTTTTATATGTTTGTTTTTGTTCCGGAATTCGGAATAAGGGGAATTTGGATATCGGTTTTTAATTCCGTATCTGCCTTTTGCAATGCAGGAATGGACATTATAGGAGATCAAAGTTTATGCAATTACTCAACAAATATAACCGTAAATCTCACCACTGCATTTTTAATTATTTTGGGCGGACTTGGGTATATTGTATGGTGGGATATAATACGGGTTATAAGAAAGCGTCCCAAAAACGGCCGTATGTTTTTTAAAAGTTTAACTTTGCATAGCAAAATAGCCATACTGTCGACCGTATTTTTACTATTAGCGGGCACTGCTCTTATATTTCTATTTGAATATAACAATCCGCTTACTATTGCAAACATGTCATTACTTGATAAAATACAAATTTCTTTTTTCCAATCTGTAACAACCAGAACGGCAGGTTTTTCAACAGTTCCACAGGAGAATCTTAAAAACGCAACATCAATTATTTCTTTGATTCTCATGTTTATAGGAGGTTCGCCGGTAGGAACAGCCGGAGGTATTAAAACCGTAACCGCAGCGGTTCTTTTATATGTTTCCTTTTCAATGATCAAGGGAAAAAACAGCGTTTCACTATTCGGAAGAACAATATCAAATCACGCAATACACAGAGCCGTTGCCGTTGTAACCATGTCGTTTACTGTCATGCTTATTTCATCTTTATTGTTGGCAACCGTTACCGACGCTTCACTGCTAAATATCATGTATGAAACAGTAAGTGCAACAGCAACGGTAGGATTATCACGCAATTTAACTCAAACGCTGAATATTATAGGAAAGATAATTATAATATTTACAATGTATTTCGGAAGAGTTGGGCCTATTTCCATGGCAATAGCTCTGGGCAATAAAAATACGAGCAGAAACATAATAAAGGACCCTATCGAGGAAATAAGTATTGGATAGATAGTTTTAAACTGAAAAATTATTTACATTTTATAAATAAAGAGGTTTTGGGATATGCAGAAAAAGACATATGCGGTGTTAGGACTCGGAAGATATGGCACAGCAGTTGCAAAAGAGCTGGTAAAAAACGGTATGGATGTTATTGCCGTTGATAAAAACGAGCAAATTGTCCAGGACGCAATAGGTATACTTCCTATTTGCAAATGTGCTGATGTGACCGATCCGGAAGTTATTTCACAGCTTGGAATTTCAGATGTTGATGTTGTAATTATAGCGATGGCCAGCAGTCTTGAAGCAAGCGTTTTAGCTGTAACTCTTTGTAAAGAAAAAGGAGTTAAAACCGTGATTGCAAAATGTGCGAACGAAACACATCAAAAAATATTGAAGCGTGTAGGATCGGATGTTGTTGTTTTTCCGGAAAACGAATCTGGTATCCGGCTTGCGAAAAATTTACTCACATCCGGATTTATCGATCTTCTGTCGCTTTCAAGCAGTTTATCCGTTATTGAGTTGGCAGTTAGAGATGAATGGATTGGTAAAAGTTTAAAGGAACTTAACCTTCGCAAAAAACATTCGATTAATGTTGTTGCCATTCAAAAAGGCGGAAAAATTTCCCTCCCCGTAAATCCGGAAGAAAAGCTTGAAAAAGGCACTGTTTTGATTGCAATTATAAATATGGAAAACCTTTCAAAATTTAAATAGAAAAACAAATTTATTAGGACGAAAGTGATTGAAACCTTAACAAGTTCGACGATCAAGGCCTAAACTTTTTACTCTTATATTAAAATCCCTTAGAGCTGCACGGAAAAATTCCGTTATAGATTCTAAGGGATTTTTTACATTATAATTAAATTGCATAGGCTCTTTATAGTCAAAAATGTGACTGATTGAAATATCAAGAGCCAAAATTGGATTTATCACTTACTAATGGTATGTTTTTCTTCTGCCTAAATACCTATGCACCTTTGCTTTATAATCTGCATACGGTTTACCAAACGCTGAGGTAAGATATTTCTCCTCCTGCAAAATTTGCAAATGAAGCATTATAATTGCAAAAATCGAAAAAACTGCCGTAACGGGATTAAAATACATTAAGAGAACCCCTATGTACATAAAATCGAAACCCAAAAATGCCGGATTACGGCTGTATTTATATATCCCACCGGTCACAAGCTTTGTTTTATCCTTTTCCGGAATTCCGGCGCGCCAGCTGTCCTTCATGCAAACAACAGAAATGAGGAAAATTATATCTCCGAGTATACCGGTACAAAATCCCGTAAAGCGTGCACCGTCAGGCAAATAGCTCCAATTAATAAATACCGAAAAAAGTTCTGCGGCCGGAGCGGCGAAGGTTGCAATACTCATAAGCGTTTCAACAGTATGGATTGATTTTTCTTTTCTGCGGCCGATTTGTCTTGTTTTAATACCATGCTGCTTTTGCAAAAACGATTTTGCGAAATAAATTCCGTAGAATATTGCCAAAACCACCAGGCACAAAGCGATATAAGGCAGTTTCCCTTCAAACTGAAATTTCACTTTTTAATTCTCCTTTTTTGGGCTTATGTTCAAATTATTTTTCTATTCAATAAGGTCAAGATTACCTGACTGTATGGCGGAGATATTATCTTTGATCCATTTTTCGTCGCGATCCCACCAGCGTATTTTTTGCAATTTTTTCACTGTTTCATCGTCAAATTTGCGACGAATAGGTTTTGCCGGAATTCCTCCGACAATGGTATAAGGAGGTACATCCTTTGTTACCACCGCCCGTGTACCGATTATGGCGCCGTCTCCTATTGTTACTCCGGACATGATAACTGCCTCATAACCTATCCATACATCATTACCGATTATAATGTCGCCCTTATTATCCCATGCATCACAAATATTCTTTACATTCAGATCCCATTCGTCAAAGAAAATGGGAAATGTGTAGTTAGAAAGCGACTTCATTGAATGATTTCCGCTTGTAAACATAAATTTTACACCGCAGGCGATAGAACAAAATTTTCCTATTTTCAGTTTATCCCCATTAATCGGATAATGATAAAGTACATTGTTTTTTTCAAAATCACGCGGATCGTTAACAAAATCGTTGTAAATGGTATAATCCCCTGCTTCTATATTCGGCCCTTTTATAACATCTTTTAAATACACGATTTGCGTGTCTTTGGGGCGCGGATAAATTTTATTTTTCATTACAATACCTCCTTAACCCATTATCCGACCTATTTGAATTCATTTATTTATTGCTTTTAATTTTAACTACTTACGATCATTATTTATAAAATAATCATATTATTATTTTTGTTTCAGACCGTTCTTTATCCAATTATCCAAAAATAGCATTTGTCTGTCGGTATGGAACCAATGCTCCATGCCATTCATTATGGTAAGGCCGGCGCCGATTAAATCCTGAGAGTAAACTATCACCTTTTAATTTTTGTTTTTTATATCTATAAGCGTTTTCATTCTGCCCTTTCGGCACATGATACTGCAAAACCTTGTATGCTTAATGCCAAGGAGCGTATCCATTTCCTTTGCTGCATTTTCATATTTGCTTTTTTGATGGTGTACCAGAACATAATCTACCGATTTTATTTTTCCTGCTGCCTGTTTACAAAAAGCTCTTACAGGCGCCGCAAGCGAAAACACCCATATGGGAGAGCATATGGTAACATGGTCATACTTCATTATATCCGCCTGAACAGGTTTTATCGGCATTTCCCATTTGTGCATGCCAAACCGTCCGCACCACCAAAATCCAATTGTTCCCTCTGTTCTCTCTGTTGATTTTATTTCGTAAATATTAGCACCTGTTTTATTTGCTGTTTCAAACGCGACCTTTCTTACATATCCCATTCTGGAGAAAAAAACAACAAGATTTTTTCCGTTTTTCCCTATGTTCGGATAGTTATGTATATCAGCATTAAACGACTCTTGCTTTAAAAAGACGCATGCAGCGTATCCGGTTAAAGCCTGTATAAGTCCAAAAATAAAATATGATGTTGACATAAAATTAAACGGAAAAATGTAAAACTGAATACAAATCCATAGCATAAGGGTAACTCCGAAAATCCCGCCCAAAACTACTCCGATTTTTTTGTTCAAAAACATCAGTATAGCTGCCGCAAGGTTTGTAATACCGTTTACAATAAGCAGTGCGTATCCTGCAAAGACAAAATCCGAAAACAGAACATCTGAAAAGGGCAATTTTTTAAAATAAGGGAGCATTGCGTCCATTCCCATTAATTTACCTGTAGGATCAATAAGCATTGTTACTGCGCCGACCAATGCCCCTATTCCTATGAAAAGCGTCCAAAAAATCAACATGCGACGAGCAGTTTTGTACCGAGATTTTGTTTGCATTTTTTAAATTCTCCTTTATACGCTTTTGTATACGATTTTACAATTTATCGTTTTATATTATATCGGTTTATAAATTTTTAAAAATTGCCTAATATGGTTTTCTATAAGTTTTATAATTTCCGCTTCCCTCTCAGGTTCTCTGTCGCAAAGTCCTATCAATGTCGTAATGGGAAGACAAAGCTGCGCTGCAGTTATTTCAATATTATCACTCATAATTATTTTTTCATCGGTTAAAAAGCGTACCAGTTTTATAAAAAAGTCCATAACATCTGTATAATTCTGTTTTGTAAGCAAATCTTTTAATTTTGAATTTCTAAACTGCTCTATTGTAAGCATTTTACGGGATTTACTTATATACGGATCATGAATAATATATTTTACCTGACCGATGATCATTTGTATTATTGAGTTAATCGCTATATTTTCGTTTTTCAAATTCAAACTGTTAATAATATCTTTAGAAAATATTGAGCGTTTGTTGTACTCTTCCAACCCACTTTGCAGCATTGTATCCAATATTTCCTGTTTTCCTGAAAAATGGCTGTACATAGACGCTTTTTTTATTCCTACGGCATCGGCAATCTGAGAAATTGAAGTTGCCTCATATCCCTGAACGGAAAATAAGTTTAAAGCTGCTTCCAAAATTTCTTGTTTTTTGCTTTTCTTGTTCACTGTTTTTCCCCTTTTATCTTTTTAAATTTTTGTTTCATTACAGTTATATCATATGCATCATTTACATTATAGCTAACTACCGTTCGGTTGTCAATGTTTTAATAAAACAATTTACTTTTATCAGACTGGTAACAAACTTCCAATGCAGGTATTCACAATGTCTATAGTAATTTTTGCATAAGTTCTGTAACACTAGGCAAACAGGGATAAGCCGAACCTGCCCAAAACAGCGATCTTTAGGCATTTTTAGGCTTGTCGTCTTTGCAAGGCGTCAGCCTTGCGGCATCCT
>CAKSDA010000068.1 GCA_934444895.1 uncultured Eubacteriales bacterium
TTTTCTGGCTTTATCGCGGCTCATTCCGGCAAGTTCCAAAGGAAAGCAAATGTTGGAAAGGCAATTGCGCTGCATTAGAAGGTTAAATCCCTGAAATATCATTGTAATGCTTCTTCTTGCCACCCTGAGTTCGGCAGGAGAAAGTTTTCCTATATCCTTGCCGTCCACTATAACGCTGCCTTCGGTTGGGCGTTCAAGCATGTTTATACACCTTACAAGGGTGCTTTTACCTGCGCCGCTCATACCTATTATGCCATAAATATCGCCGTCGTTTACAGACAAATTTATGTCTTTAAGAGCTTCAACCTTATTATCGGCTGTAGTAAATGTTTTTGAAAGATTTTTTATTTCTATCATTCATATTCTCCAAAACTTCAAAGCGGGCTGTTGCAAAAGCAACAGCCCTGATTTTATTCACATGCAAATGCAGGATTATTTTTTTGTGATTGCGTCAAGCGATGTCTGTTTACCGCCGTAAAGGCCCATTGGTTCAACATGGATGGCGCCTACCGATACAACATGTGTACCGTTTTCTTTATTAAAGTCATCCAAATAGGGCAGATGCTGGAAGTAGTTTGCGTCGATCTCGCCGCTTTCTACAACATTGTTCGGCTGAACGTAGTCTGTATACTCTTTAATATCAAGAGTTATGCCTTTTTCCGCAAGGATCTCTTTAACTACACCCAAAATTTCAGCATGGGGAGTAGGGGAAGCTGCTACAGTGATTTTTGTTCCCTTAAGAGCATCATAATTGACATCTGAGGCAAATCCGTCTCCGGGATTATCTACAACGCTCAAAACAGCACCGTTATAATTCTTGGCGATGAATTCTGCAACCTTTTTGCTCTGGGCAGCTGCTACGAGCGCCTTAATCTTATCGGTATTTTCATTTCCCTGCTTAACTGCTATAATATTGCCGTATTTTGATGAAGATCCTTCAATAACAAGAGAATCCTCAACAGGATTGATTTTTGCCGGTATTGCATAGTTGGAGTTGATTACCGCATAATCTACATCCTTTAACACATTTGGGATCTGAGCTGCTTCAACTTCATTGAATTTTAAGTTGTAAGGATTTTCGGCAATATCTTTAATTGTTGCGGTAATGCCGGCTCCCTCTTTAAGCTTGATGTACCCTTTGTTTTCAAGCAGCAGAAGTGCGCGTGCCTCGTTTGTTGTATCGTTTGGTATTGCGATTGTAAGTTGTTTTGAACCTCCGCATGCCGACAGCCCGATTACCGAGACTACGGCAAGAATAAGTGAAAACAGTACGGTGATTATTTTTTTCATGATTCATTTCTCCTTTTTTTAAAACTGTTTTTTGAACTGAATAGATTATAGCATTTGTTTTGGTTCTTGTCTAATACTATAAAAAGATAAAGAGCTATAGAAAAAATCTATAACTCTTTAGGCAAGCAGAGATAAATCCACTACCCCGGGATTAAATATTTTATTTTAAATTCATTACAACTGCAGTTTCAATAAATGTACAAGGTTTTATTCGGTTTCAAGTGTGCTATCCTTTGCAACGCCCTTTAAATACTTATCAATTTCATCAATATAAAGCCTTCCCATTTTGCTTAATGTACTGTTTTTACGAACTATGTATCCTATCTCCATAACATCGCTGTTTTCTCCTGCTTCATCAAACGGAACCGCAACATAATCGTCGCCGTTAAGTTCTTCGCATATAATGCCGGAACAGATAATATATCCGTAAAGTCCCACCATAAGATTAAGTATTGTAGCGCGGTCGCACGCCCTTATACTTCTGGGATAGTCATTTGTGCTGAAAAGCTCTTCGGCATAATAAAAAGAAGTATTGTCTCCCTGCTCAAATGTAAGGCAAGGATAATCCTTAAGATCATAGAAATTAAGTCTTTTACTTTTTGCAAGCGGATGTTCCTTCCACAAATACACATAAGCCTTGCAGTTTATAAGTCTGTGAAATTCTAAACCGTTTGATTTGAGTATTTTATTTATTATGCTTCTGTTAAAGTTACTTTGATATAAAATCCCAATTTCACT
The DNA here is from genome assembly GCA_934444895.1 of uncultured Eubacteriales bacterium. Lineage (GTDB taxonomy): Bacteria > Bacillota > Clostridia > Oscillospirales > Acutalibacteraceae > UMGS1279. The sequence goes on from CAKSDA010000068.1 coordinate 2,029, forward strand.
TCTGAGCGTTGCAACATCATCAATTACATCCTTTGTCTTTGTTTCCCTTATTCCGAACTCGTACTTTGTGATATCAAATGTTTTTACCATCTCAACAAAAGCCTTGACGGCAAACGAATAGTGCTGGGTTGAAACACAGAATTTCTTTTTAAGGTTTCCGGATTTCACATACTTTTCCATAAGTGCTTCATACTGACTGTATACCTGCCTTGCGTAAAGCAGGAACTCGGTGCCGTCATTTGTAAGGGTTACTCCCTTTCCCGTGCGGTTAAATATTGAAATGCCTACCTCTTTTTCAAGTTCTTTTAACGATGCTGTTAAAGACGGCTGCGCCACATAAAGCATCTCAGCCGCTTTGTTTAAGGATCCGCATTCTGAAATTGTAATTACATATCTTAACTGTTGCAGAGTCATTGCTTCACCAACCTTCAAAATTCTGATTATACGAATTATAAGGACTATGCAGACCATATTTATTATTCTGATTATATGGGCTGTGCGAAATATATAAATTAGGGGACTAAAAATAAACAGGCAAAATAAATGACGGTAGAAAATTGCCTAAAGATCGCTGTTTTGGGCAGGTTCGTCTTATCCCTGTTTGCCTAGTCTGGCAAGAGTGCCAATGATGTCAGTGCCGCTGCTCTTTATTTGAATAACATTCGCAAAATCTTCCTGCAAATGAAGGCTCCTCGTTCCCTGCCCAAAGGTGCGATATATCGCCGAATGAGGAACATCTGAAATAGGCGGTTCCCTGCTCCCTTTCCTCGGTTACAAGCGTTGTTACCGAAGTTGGAACGGCCACAAATCCCTGCCAAACCAAAACCGGAGAAATGTTAAGCAGATGAGATAAAAGAACAGATTCCAAACCAAAATGGCAAAACAGTGCAATTGTATCACTGTTTTCCCTGACTACTTTATAAAACGCGCCGTCTCTTTTATATCCGTGTTTTTCTATAAGGCGGTCAAGACCGGCTATTACCTCATCGTATTTTTGTTTTACATTGGCATTGCCGCCGGACATGATTTTTGAATTAAACCAATCGGTACTGCTGTATAGCTTGTCATGCTTTGTCCACATTGCCGGCATAAGATCCCACGGTATCCGTTTTTCTTTGGTAGCAGGATCGTCTATTCTGCCGGTGAATTCCTGAAGCCAGTCCAAGGTTTCGTATTCTTTTTCGGTTTTACCGGAAGCAATTTTAAGGGTTTCCTGAGCTCTTCCAAGCGGGGAACAATAAAAAGCCGTTATATTGGCTTTTGCAATACGCTTTGCAAGGAGTTCGGCTTCGCGTTTTCCTTTGGGAGTCAAGCTGTCTGTTACATAGTTTGGATCTCCGTGCCTTACAATTATTATTTTCATTTTACCCACCGCCGACTGGAATTACTGTAATACATATTTAGTGAAATATGCAGTTAATATCATGTATTTTTAGTATGATAGATGCCGCATTTTTGCTATACATATGATATAATATTTCCTTAATTATATACTATAAATCTTAATTATTCAAGTATTGCCGCGCTGGACTTTTTATGTTTCAAAGCGGCGACTGCCGGTGCCGACGATTCTAAAATTGCCGGTACCAGACCGTTTTGACATACTTTAAAACATCTGATATAATAGTTTTTATAATTTAGGCTTGTGATAACTGTGGCAAAACCGCATTTTTGTGTTTTAAGGGGGGAAATAGCGTGTATAAAATAATGCTTGTCGAAGATGATCCCGGCATATCAAACGGAATTGTGCAGAACTTATCTAAATGGGATATGGAAGTCACATGTGCTGCGGATTTCCGCGATGTGATTTCAGAATTTGCCAAAGTTTCTCCCCATCTTGTGCTGCTTGATATTTCCCTGCCGTTTTTTGACGGTTATCACTGGTGCAACGAAATCCGCAGGGTTTCAAAGGTACCTATAGTGTTTATTTCGTCCGCTTCGGACAACATGAATGTAGTTATGGCGATAACAATGGGGGCTGATGATTTCATTGCGAAGCCGTTTGATATTTCTGTTCTTGTAGCAAAAATACAGGCGCTTTTGCGGCGTACTTACGATTTTTCCGAATCGGCGCCGATAATTGAGCACCGCCGTGTTATACTTAACACCGGGGACGGAAGCCTAACCTTTAACGGCCAAACTATCGCCCTTACAAAAAACGAATATCGCATTTTACTGACTCTTATGAGAAACAACGGCAAAACCGTGAGCCGCGAAAAGTTAATGGAGGTTTTATGGCAAACCGACAGTTTTGTTGATGAAAACACACTCAGTGTTAATGTAAACCGCTTAAGGAAAAAGTTGGATTCGTTAGGGATTTTGAATTTTATAGAGACAAAATTCAAAGAGGGATACATAGTACCTTGATGATACATAGTACCTTGATTTTAATTCTTAAACTTGCATAGGCAAGCAGGAATAAATCCGAATCTGTTTTTTGGCTCTTGATAGCCGAACCTGACCAAAATAACCTTGAAAGGCCTGATTTTATTGAAATTCTTCATCGGTTATCTTAAACAGAATTTCAGAAATTTTATTGCTTTTATTCTATGCAGTGCCGCTTTTATCACGGTTTTCTATCTTTATCACATTTCCGTTGCAGCAGCCGCATATCCTTCTATGATATGTCTCGGAATACTTATTATTCATTTTCTTATAAGCTACATAAGAGCATTTATAAAACACCGTGAAATAAATCAGTTTATAAAAAACGGGAACATTGCCGCTGAGCAACTTAAAAAATACAACACTTTGCCGGATGAAGATTACATTAAACTTATAGAATCTTTTGAAAACACGCAAAGGGAACTTCAAAAAAGCAGTAAAGAGCAGCTTTTTGATATGATTGATTACTATACCACCTGGGCGCACCAGATTAAAACGCCCATTGCTTCAATGCGGCTTACTCTTGAGCAGGACGACACTGCTGTTTCTTACAAATTAAAAGAGGATTTGTTTCGTATAGAGCAGTATGCAGATATGGTGCTTACCTATTTACGGCTTGATTCCGAGTCAACCGACTATGTATTTAAGACATATGACATTGATATTATGGTTCAACATTCCATTAAAAAATTTGCCGCTTCTTTCATTTCAAAAGGCATTAAACTTAATTTTACCGGCACAAATCTTAAAGAACTGACCGACGAAAAATGGTTTTCTTTTGTTTTGGATCAATTAATTTCCAACTCTTTGAAATACACCGATAAGGGAAGTATCAGCATATTTAAATCGAGCGAGGACACCCTTTGCATAAAGGACACCGGAATAGGAATCGAACCGCAGGATCTTCCGAGAATCTTTGAAAAGGGATACACCGGATACAATGGGCGAAAGGGACGCAACTCCAGCGGACTGGGTCTTTATCTTTGTAAAAGAATATGCGATAATCTTAACTGCACCTTAAGGTTTGAGTCTGAAAGCGGCAGTGGAACCTCGGTGTTTATAAAATTTAATTGTGAAGATACTGTAAAAGAGTAATTCTTACATATCTGTTAGATTTAAAAGGAAAATGTAAGCCATATAAATGGCAATGCGTTTTCCTTTTTAGTATTATATTATCGCAGTCAAAATTTATGTTCATATGTAAAAAGGAGGATATTAAATGCATTTGCTTACAGTATCACAGTTAAGAAAAGTCTATACAACCAGATTCGGCGGAAACAAGGTTGAAGCCTTAAGAAATGTGAATTTTGAGGTTGAAAAGGGCGAATATGTTGCTATTATGGGTGAGTCAGGTTCCGGAAAAACCACGTTGCTTAATATTTTAGCGGCTCTTGACAAGCCCACATCCGGCACCGTTATTTTAGACGGTAAAGATCTTTCTAAGATAAAGGAAAACGACCTTGCAAACTTTCGCCGTGAAAATTTGGGGTTTGTATTTCAGGATTTTAATCTTTTAGACACCTTTAATTTGGCAGACAATATTTATCTTCCCCTTGTTTTGTCGGGGGTTCCTTACAAAAACATGGGAGCCAAACTTATGCCTATTGCGAAAACACTTGGTATATATGAGATTTTAAACAAATTTCCATATGAAGTATCAGGTGGTCAAAAGCAGCGCGCCGCAGTTGCCAGAGCGCTTATTACCGACCCTAAAATAATACTTGCAGATGAACCGACAGGGGCGCTTGATTCAAAATCGACCGACGAGCTTTTAAAGCTGTTTAATGATATTAACAAAGCCGGGCAGACCATTTTGATGGTTACTCACTCGGTTAAAGCGGCAAGCCGAGCGGGAAGGGTTATGTTTATTAAAGACGGTGAAGTTTTTCATCAGCTATACAAAGGCGACTGCACCGAAACGGAATTTTATCAAAAAATTTCCGATACCCTTACCATGCTTCAAACGGGAGGGAATGATTAATGGCAGGACTTTTCTTTCCCAAACTTGCCTTAAACGGCATTAAGAAGAACAAAAAGCTTTATTTTCCGTACATTATTGCCTGCACATATACGGTTATGATTTTCTACATTATGGACTTTTTGAGTTTAAGCCGCCAGGTTGCGAATATTGAAGGCGGAGAAACGGTTATGGCTCTTTTAGTACTCGGGAAATACATAATTGCTGTTTTTGCTGTTCTTTTTCTGTTTTACACATCATCATTTTTAATACGAAAAAGAAACCGTGAATTCGGTCTTTATAACATTCTAGGCATGAACAAAAAGAACATTTGTAAAATCGTTGCCTGCGAATCCGCAATAGTTTCGGCTTTCAGTATAGTACTCGGAATATTTCTGGGAATTGTTTTTTCAAAGCTTTGCGAACTGGGTCTTTTAAATATAGTAAAATCTAATGTTGACTATTCGCTTAAAGTGGATACCCGTTCAATTTTAGACACTGCAGTAATCTTTATCGGTATTTTCCTACTTATATTTTTAAATTCAATAAGAAAAATCTTAAAGCAAAATCCTCTTGATCTAATGCACAGCGACAAAACCGGTGAAGTTCCCTTAAAAGCCAACTGGGTTGTTGCACTTATTGGACTTATTATACTGGGCGGGGCATATTACATAGCTTTATCAATAAAGCAGCCCGTTGTCGGAATTCCGATGTTCTTCGTTGCGGTTATTATGGTAATAATTTCTACATACATGCTGCTTATTTCAGGTTCCGTAGCACTTTGCAAATTACTTCAAAAAAACAAAAAGTATTATTACAAATCAAATCATTTTGTTTCGGTTTCTTCCATGGCATACAGAATGAAAAGGAACGGAGCGGGCCTTGCCTCTATTTGTATTTTAATGACCATGGTGCTTGTTATGATATCTTCAACTTCCAGTCTTTACTTCGGTATGGAAAGCAGCCTGCGTTCAATGTTTCAGAGAAATGTATTAACAAGCGTTTCGGTAAATTCCGAGGATGCATTTACCGACGGTTCGTTTGACAGATACAGAAAGGTTTTAAGTGCCGAAATTGAAAAATCCGGAATAAAAACAAAAAATTCGCTTGATATACGCACGGTTGCAACATACGGTCTGCTCAAAGACGGTAAACTTGATATTACAATACAGGGAAACCAATATCAAAAAATGACATCGAAGGAATTTTCGGAAATCATTATCGTGCCCCTTAAGGATTACAACCGAATCACCGGAAGTAATGAATCGCTGAGCGATATGGAAGCAATTATAAGCTGTTATCATTCCGATTATAAAAACAGCACCATTAAACTTCCGGGTCTTGACCCCTTTAAAATCAAAAAAACCGTTCCTGTATTTTTTAAAGAAACTGCCGCAGAAGCATTCTCCATTCCGATAATAACCATTGTTATTGATGATTTTGACAAATATACAAGTATGCTTATATCGGCAAGGGACGAAAACACCTCATCGGCAACATATACAAGGACATGGACCTTTGGTTTTGATACGCCCGCAACCGGAAATACGCAGATAAAGTTAACCGAAAAACTGCACGATTTGCTGGGAGATGAGACTTCAAAAGCGTCGGAATCGGTAACTTATTATACATGCGAATGTATAGAATCCTCAAGATATGGATTTTATGCTATATACGGCGGATTATTCTTTCTTGGTATCATTCTGAGTATTGTGTTCATTTTTGCGGCGGTTCTTATTATTTACTATAAGCAGATATCAGAAGGCTATGAAGACCAAAGTAAATTCGGCATTATGAGAAACATAGGAATGACGAAAAAAGAAATAAGAAAGACCATAAATTCGCAAATACTGACTGTTTTTTTCATACCTATTATTTTTGCCGGCATACATCTCGGTGTTGCCTTCCCCATGATCTGGAAGTTCTTGCAGCTTTTCGGACTTCATGATCTTGCGTTTGCAATTTCGGTAAACATCGGAGTTTTCGCCCTATTCGCAGTACTTTATATGATAATATACCGCGTAACTTCAAACTCTTATTACAACATAGTCAATTATTCAAAGAACCAATAAACTTAAAGTCATTCTTTGTGTTCCGATAAGAGCAAAATTTAATATTGAAATGTAATAAGCAAAGCCTAAAAAATAAAACTGTAACAGTAGTGTTACAATGAAGTGAACAATGAAGCTGTAACACTAAGCGGTCCCGTAAATTGTTATGGGACCGCTTTATCGTTTGACAAGGCAAAAACAAAACGCAGTTTGCCGTGTAGGTTTGTCAATGATGTGTTACAAAAATCAGAAAACCTCGCCGAAGGCTAAAAAGGAATTTAAATAATCGGCGG
>CAKSDA010000069.1 GCA_934444895.1 uncultured Eubacteriales bacterium
TGAAAAATATCGTGTCATTCAGGACAGGCTGTTTATGTCTGACTTTGATAAGTACATGCTGGAACTGGAAGAGAATGCGAAAAAGTAGCAGCATCGCCATTAAAATTTTCAGCTTGCCAAGGTCGAGTGTATGGGAGTTGGGCATCAGTCTGGGTGAAAAATAGCCGTTGACCTGTTCTTTGTAGGAAGAACGGACAAGGTTGAGGCGATGGCGGTTTCACGCAAAATTTGACTTTTATGTTGGAATCACTATAATAGTAGAAACGAATAAAAAAGTTGAACTTTTTCCGTGGACGGGCGAGGTTCAGACTGTGATATGGATAGCGAATTGTATCAATACTTTTTTGCTACAGAATTTGTTGATATGTTTCCGCAAACAAACGGAGATATTTTGCTACAGTCCACATTAGTCTGGATCGGTTCCCGAAAACTGACATCAATCAGGACGTATCGTGCCATGTTGAGACGGTAGGTATTTTTGAAAATGAAAAATAATTCAAAGTCCGGCACTTTTTTCGTGCTGCTTTCAGCAGTGACTTTCAGTTTTGCCGGAATACTCATTAAAATCATAGATTGGTCACCCGTCACCATAAACGGAGTGCGGAGCATTTTTGCTGCTGCCTTTATGTTCATATTCATGAAGGCTAAGGGCAATAAAATCAAGGTGAATAAAACCGTGATTTTTGCGGCACTGTGCAATGTAGTTATGAATCTGACATATGTCTGTGCCACTAAAATAACCTCGGCTGCCAACGCCATTGTGCTTCAATTTACCATGCCGATTTTTATAATAATTTTTTCGGCGGTTTTTTTAAAAAAGAAGCCTCAAAAGGCTGAAGTCATCACCTGCATAACGGTTTTTGCGGGTATAATTTGCTTTTTCTTTGACGGTCTGACGACAAAAGGCATGGCAGGGAATATACTTGCCATAATTTCAGGAGTGGCCTATGCGGCCATATTTATGCAAAAGGAATTTCCAAATTCCGATTTTGAAAGCTCAGCCCTTTTAGGGCAGCTTATGAGCGTTCTAATAGGCATTCCTTTTTTGTTTTCCGAAAGCTCCTTTAGTGTTACAGGACTTGAACCGGTCACGGATATTTGGGCGGTTGCCGTGCTCGGAGTTGTTCAGATGGGGCTTTCCTATGTTTTCCTTTCGATAGGGCTTCGTTCGGTCTCGCCCATAACCGCTTCGCTGATTTCCACCATTGAACCCATTTTAAACCCTGTGCTTGTGGCGGTTTTTTATCATGAAACGGTGGGATGGATGTCCCTTTTCGGAGGTGCAGTTGTTATTGGTTCGGTGGCGGTATATAATGTTTTAAAGGCAAACAGTATAAAATGATTTTATCGGAAAAACAGTGCAGTCATATACTTTGTCTGTTTGCAGATCGTAACACAAAATTTAACTGATGTTTATGTAATACAATGTTAAAGCGTGCCATACGGCGCGCTTTTTTTGCATATAGTTGTTTAGAAACATTAATGGGGGTAACCGATTTGAACAACAGTATTACAGCGATGTTTAAACAACTTATATCTGTTCTTGAAAGCGCAATTCCTATACTGATAATCGCCTGCGGATTTTATTTTTTGGTAAAAACAAAATTTTTGTTTATTATACGGGTGGGGCATGTTTTTAAAACCACCGTTCTTTCTTTGTTTTCAAGAGGAAAAAACGAAAACGCCGCTGTTTCAAAAAAGGACGCGGTATTTACCGCACTTTCTGCCGCAATAGGTACCGGAAACATAGCAGGGGTGGCGGCCGCTATAACGGTTGGCGGGGTCGGATCTATATTTTGGATGTGGTTTTCATCCTTTTTTGGGATGATGACATCCTTTGCCGAAAACGCCTTGGGAGTTTATTATAAGGGCAAAAACGAAAAAGGTGAAATATGCGGCGGACCTATGTATTATTTGAAAAAAGGGCTGGAAAAGCGTAAAGAATTTTATAAGTTTTCTAAAATTTTACCTAAAGTTTATGCTCTGATTTTTTTGTTTTGTTCTTTCGGAATAGGAAATATGGCGCAGATAAACACAGTGTTTGATTGTGCACAAACAGTTGTCGGAAGTCACAAAGGCTTAAAGCCGATACTTGGTATTACGGTTGCCTTTCTTTTAGGGCTTGCGGTTATTAAAGGAGTCAGTGCAATAGGTAAGGTTGCCGGAGTTTTGGTTCCTGTTATGTCTGTTATGTACATGATTTTAACAGTTACGGTTATTGTACTGAATATAGAAAAAATCCCCGCTTCTTTCGGACTTATTTTTAAAAGTGCTTTTGGTATTGCGCCGCTTAGCGGAGGCGCCTTTGGTATAGGAATAAAAAAAGCCGTGAGCGTTGGCTTTAAGCGCGGGATATTTTCAAACGAGGCAGGCATGGGATCATCGGTTATAGCCAATACTGCCGCCGGTATTGAGGAGCCGGCGGTGCAGGGAATGTGGGGAATGTTCGAGGTGTTCTTTGATACATTTGTCATCTGTTCCCTTACCGCGTTCACAATACTCTGCTCCGGAGTAGTTGATTTAAGCAGCGGAGAACTGCTTGTAAGCGACACCGGTTCCAATCTTGTTGTTAAGGCATTTTCAGGTGTTTTCGGATCCCTGGCAGGAAATTTTGTTGCAATATCAACATGCCTGTTTGCGTTTTCAAGCGTAATCGGCTGGGCGTTTTATGGAATACGCGTTTGCGAATATTTGGGGAAATTTACAAATGTTTATAAAATGTTGTTTATAGCGGCGGTTATACCCGGTATGTATATTGACCTCACATCAGCGTATCTGGTTTCCGACATACTTAACTGTATAATGATTATAATAAACGCATCAGGGCTTATAATAATGTCCGATGAAGTTGCCCTTATAACCGAGAGTTATAAAGTCAGAAAACTTAAAAGCATTAAAAAACAGAAGGTTCCGGCAAACCCTATAAGGCAGAGATAGTGTGACTTTTTAGGAATAACTTAATTTCATATCTTAAAATCCATTGTTTTGTAAGGAAGGCTGATTTCAGGCATTATTTGACCATCAAAAGCCTATATAAAGCAAGATTTTACCTTTACATAAAAACTTGTTTGGGATATAATAAAATTATCAAATTTCGCGTCGGCGGCATATGAAATGAGGATTAATATGAATTATAAAACCCTGGTTGAAAATGCAGGCAAGGTTAAAAGAGAAAATATTCCGTTCGTACTTGACAGCGAGGAATTTAAAGGTTTTGTAAAAAGGATTGCAGGGGAGAAGTACTCCGAAAAAATAATGGCAGTCAAAAAGCCTTCGGTTTCGGGCATGGACGAATACAATATGTATGATAAAGACGGGAAAATATTAATAGAGGCTACTTCCGGTGTTGCTGCGGCAACGGCATTTAACTATTATTTAAAGGAAATATGCGGTTACACGGTGGGACCGATTACAACATGCGGAACACTTCCGAAGGATCCCCCGCCGGTAGGAAAAACCGTGGAAAATCAAAGCAGATTTCACTACAGGTACTTTTTAAATTACTGCACATTCGGATATACCTTTGCATTTTACACCTGGAAAGACTGGGAAAAGGTCATAGACTGGATGCTTCTTTCAGGATATAATTTGGTTTTAAATACCATAGCAATGGAAGCAGTGTGGTACAATCTTTTAATTAGTTTAGGATACACAAGTGAAAAGGCGAAGAAGTTTTTGGCGGCTCCGGCATTTATGCCCTGGCTTTTAATGGGCAATATTACAAACTACAAAGGGGAGTATCCTGATTGGTGGTTTGAAGAACGCACAGAACTTGCCGGAATGTTCAATAAGCGGCTTAACGCATTCGGAGCAGGCATAATGTTCCCCGGATACGGCGGAATGGTTCCGGATGATTTTAAAGAGCACTTTAAAAACAGCAATCCTGTAGATCAGGGAAAATGGTGCGGACTTGACAGGCCTTCTTACATACTTAAAACCGACCCGGAGTTCGATAGAGTTGCAGAGCTGTTTTATGCTGCCGAAGCAAAAATACCCGGGGCTAAAAATGTTCACTATTTCTCTGTTGATCCGTTCCATGAAGGCGGCATAACAAACGGAGTAGATCTTAAGGATATGTCAAGAGGAATCTACCATTGCATGCAGAAGTTTGACAAAAATGCGGTATGGTTTTTCCAAGGGTGGGGTGAAAATCCCAAGAGAGAAATGCTTAAGGCGCTTGACAGAGATCATGTTTTGGTTGGAAATCTTTTGTCGGAAAGCAATTTAAACGGCGGAGATAATTTCGCCGACAGTCCATTCATATACTGCACAGTAAACAATTTCGGAGGTCAGAGAATTCTAAGGGGCAGTGTTAAAAAGTCGCTGACAGAACCGTATATGGCGCTTGATACCGATAAATATCCTATGGTTGGAATTGGGCTTATGCCGGAAGCGGTAGAAACCGATGAGATATTTTTTGATATTATTTCAAAAATCTCCGTAAACCGCGAATGTCCCAATACGGATGATTATTTGAAAGAATATATCCTTCACAGATATGGCAAATGCACAGACGATTTGTTTTGTGCCTGGAAGCTTTTAACAGATAAAATATACGATGGAGATACAATATCAAGTAAATGGGAATCTCCTTTTTTAAGTCGTCCGTCCCTCACCGCAGACAGGGTAAGCACTTGGGGCGCTCCGGCCCCGGTAGAGGATCAGTCCGATTTAAAAACAGTTGTAAAAACACTTGTTGAGCATTATGATGAGTTTAAAGAGTCCGAAGGCTTTATGTTTGATATGGTGGACTTTACACGCCAGCTTCTTGCAAACGACACCTGGCAATATGTTTACGGATTGCAGGATGCATATAAATCAAAGGATTTAAAACTGTTTAATGAAAAATCAAATGAATTTTTAAAGCGCTTTGATTTGATGGAAAATTTGCTGAAAACAAATTCGAATTTCAGACTCGGAACCTGGCTTAAAAAAGCTATAGACCTCGGAAAAAACGAGAATGAAAAGAAATGGCTTGAGTGGAACGCTCGCACAATCATTACAGTTTGGGCGGAAAAAGACGGGGACATACTTCACGACTATGCCGCACGCGAATATCAAGGTATGATAAGTGATTTTTATAAAGAGCGTTGGAGCATGTATATAGGTAGAATGAAGGACTCCATTATAAACGAAAGTGAGCTTTGTGATTATCCCGGCTATGACAGAGATGTTTTGTTTACCGAAAAAACCGACAAATATGATACTAAGCCTTCGGGGGATACTATAAGCGCGGTAAAAGACATTTTAAATGAACTGAATTAATATAAAAATATTAAAATTAAAACCTGTACTTAATACCATTTGTCGGATTTTAAATAGGAATAGTTTCTAATTTAGGTTTTTATTTAGGACAAAAAAGCGGTTGAAAAAGTATTATTGCTTTTTCTGCCGCTTTTTTAAACGAATTTCGCAAACCTTGGCACCTTTAAAAAATCGTTTTTATATCCGACCAATTACACATGCCTGATCCGTTACAATAATACTTGATAAGGATGGGCAAATGTGGTATTATAATGGGTAGTTATGGGGAGGCGTGATGATGGCAGATAACAGACCTATCGGAGTTTTTGACTCCGGGCTCGGCGGTCTTACCGTTGTAAAAGAAATAAAAAAAATTATGCCAAACGAATCCATTGTGTATTTCGGAGATACCGGAAGGGTTCCCTACGGAACAAAAAGCAGAGAAATTATAACACGATATGCCAGAGAAGACGAAAAATTTTTACTTAGCCACGATGTTAAGATGATAATAGCCGCATGCGGAACAGTGTCCTCGGTTGCTTATATGACTGCCAAGGAATTGCCCGTAGTGTTTTTTGAAATGATAACAACGGCGGCAAAAACAGCAGTGTCAGTCAGCAAAAGCGGCAGAATAGGAATTATCGGAACACCTGCAACAATTAACAGCCAGGCTCACGCAAAGGTTATACTTAAAGAACGACCGGACGCGTTTATAGTCGCAAAGGCGTGCCCTTTGTTTGTGCCGCTTGTTGAAGAGGGCTGGATTTCTGATAATGATGAAATAACATATAAAACCGCAATGAGATATCTGGAACCGATAAAACAAGCAGATGTTGATACTTTGATTATGGGCTGTACCCACTACCCGGCACTTAGCAAGGTAATTTCATCTGTGCTCGGCAACCAAGTTACCCTTATTAATCCGGGCGAGTCGCTGGCGAAAGATGTTAAGCAGTATCTTGATAAAAATAATGCCTTTAATACCGGCGAAGCCAAACATACATATTTTGTAAGTGACAGGGCCGAATCTTTTTCAAAAACGGCGTCAATTTTGCTGGGTGAAGACATAGGCGAATTTGTTGAACAGGTTGATATATAAAGATGTCAAAAATGAAGGATGTTTTAATTTCGGTAAAAACCGTAAGGCATGAAAACGGTACTGCCGAAACAGTCACATTTGAAAACAAGGGCAGGTTTGGTCGTTTAAACGGCACATATATAATTGCATATAATGATAAAGCTTTTTCAAAAGAAGCCGGAGAAATAGATACCACCATAAGAATATCCTCCAAGAATGAGGCGGTAATAAGCCGAAAAGGTGCATATGAAAGCAGGCTTCACATAAAAAAAGGCGAAAAAACGGCATGCAGCTATTTTACCCCTTACGGCACTATCATTATCGATCTTTTAGGAGAAAAGATTGAAAGCAGCCTTAAAGATGACGGAGGGGTTTTGTCTTTAAAATACAGGATAGACCATAACGGATTTGAAGTAAACAAAAACGAGATAGAGATAATTGTAAAGGAAGTATAATATGTCTGAAATTATATCGGCGGTTAAATCTGAAATAAGGGAACTGATTTTAAGTGCGGCAGGGGAACTGGTAGCATCATCGGAATTTGAATCAACTTTGTTGCCGGATTTTAATATTGAGATTCCGGCCGATAAAACTCATGGAGATTTTGCGTCAAATGTTGCAATGGCGTGGGCAAAGTCACTCAAAAAAGCGCCGTTTGTTATTGCGGAAAAATTAAAATCCCAAATGCATTTTGAAGGATATGTAAACCGCGTGGAAATAGCCGGTCCGGGATTTATGAATTTTTATCTTTCAGATAATTTTTACAGTGATATTGTAATTGATGTTTTAAATAAGGGAAATAACTACGGCCGCAGCAACTATGGAAAAGGCAAAAAAGTTTTGGTTGAATTTGTGTCTGCAAACCCAACGGGCCCCATGCATATAGGAAACGCCAGAGGCGGCGCCCTGGGCGATTCTATTGCGTCGGCGTACGACTGGGCCGGATATGATGTTAAAAGAGAATTCTATGTTAATGATGCCGGAAATCAGATAAATAAATTTAAAGTTTCTTTGGAAGCCAGGTATCTGCAATTATTTGACAGCAGCGTTGAAATTCCAGACGATGCATACCTCGGCGATGATATTACCGAACATGCAAAGGCGTTTGCCGCGATATATAAGGATAAATTTGTAAATGCTTCGCCTGAGGAAAGAAGAACCGCGCTTTGCGATTTTGCTCTTCCCAAAAATATAGAAAAGCTTAAAACCGATTTGTTAAAGTACCGTATAAAATATGACAGATGGTATCTCGAAAGCGAACTGCATGAGAGCGGTAAAGTTAAGGAAATAATTGAAAAACTTAAAGAAACCGGATATACATATGACAAAGAGGGCGCGTTATGGCTTAAGACTACCGAATTCGGAGACGAAAAAGACAGGGTGCTTTTGAGGGCTAACGGCGTGCCGACCTATCTTGTGCCGGATATAGCATATCATTATGATAAGCTTGTAACAAGAGGGTTCGATATAGCAATAGATGTTCTGGGAGCCGATCATCACGGCTACATTGCAAGAATGATGGCCGCTCTTACTGCCCTTGGCGTAGACGCTTCAAAGCTAAAAATGGTTATCATGCAAATGGTAAGACTTATTAAAAACGGCGAAACATATAAGCTCTCAAAGCGTTCCGGTAAGGCCATTACATTGGAAACACTTTTGGATGAGGTTCCGATAGACGCAGCAAGATATGTTTTTAACTCCAAAGAGCCCAATACACATCTTGAGTTTGACTTGGACCTTGTTGTGGAGCAATCAAGTCAAAACCCGGTATACTATGTTCAGTATGCTCATGCAAGGGTGTGCAGTATTCTTAATAATATGCTAAGTGAAGGAATACAGCCTAAAAATTGTGATTATAGCCAGCTCAATTTGTTAACCCTTCCTGAGGAAAGAAATCTTATCAGGCATTTTTCTGCATTGCCGTCAACAATTGTAAATGCAGCAAAAACATATGATCCGGCGCTTATAACTCATTATGTGTATGATTTGGCAACACTGTTTCATAAGTTTTATAATTCCTGCAGAGTAAAGGGTGAAACCGAAGATTTAATGTATGCAAGACTTAACCTTTGCCTTTGCGTAAAAACCATACTTGCAAATGTTTTGGGACTTTTAAAAATAGAAGCACCTGAAGAAATGTAAAAAATTTTTAAAAAGGGCTTGCAAAACTGTGCGATAATGTGTATAATATATATATCAAATATCGCGGAGTAGAGCAGCCTGGTAGCTCGTCGGGCTCATAACCCGGAGGTCGTAGGTTCAAATCCTGCCTCCGCAACCATATCGAGTGTTCATAACGGATTTGATGTTATGAACACTCGATTTTTTATGCTTCTTTTGGAGAGCAGGCATTT
>CAKSDA010000070.1 GCA_934444895.1 uncultured Eubacteriales bacterium
TAAGATTAAAAAACCGAGTTCCGCTCAATTTAGAGTGAATCTCGGTTTTTTTGGCTGTTTTTTTACAGCCCCTTTTTAGTTAGTCAAACAGGGATACTTACTTTCAAAATTGTTTTGTACAAAACGATTTTGCCATATTCAGATATAATGCCGAATTCCAATTATGGAATTCGGCATTATTCTTTAACAAACTCTATTATTTCTTCTATACCGCAATCAAGCGCTGTGCATATTCTTTCCAAAACAAAGTTATCATATCTTTTGACCTTGTTTTTGTAATAGTTGTCAATGATTTGATACTGTATTCCGGTGCGTTTTGCAAGTTCGTAGCGACTCATATTATACTTTGACAGTGTTTTGTCTAAACATATTCTAATCATAAAATCACCCTATAAATATATTTTAACCAATATATATTTACTTGACAATTTGCTTATATAGGTATATACTTATATAAAGATATATTTAGGAGGATTTATTATGAAAAAATTATTGGCATTTATACTTACTATAATGATTGTACTTTCATTATCCGCCTGTGGGGGAAAAACACAACCTGCAAATTCCCCCGGTTCAACAACAGTTGCTGATCAATCGGTTCCCGAAACCAATAAAAAAAGCTCTTCTGAAAACGACACGGTTGAATGGCGGCAATTTTTAAAGGAATATGAAGCATGGGTTGATGAATACATTGAAATTGTTAAAAAATATAAAGCCAATCCTACAGACATGTCTATTTTATCGGATTATACCAATATGCTTTCAAAAGTATCTGAATGGAGTGAAAAAGCCGATAAAATTCAGTTGGAGCTTAAAGATACCGATGAGGCACTTAAATATTCGGAAGAAGTTTTAAGAATAGCCGGAAAATTAGCCGAAATAAACAAATAAGCAATCCTGCTCTATTGGTGTTACAGGGATAAATGTATAAAAAGCAGGGTGGACTTTTAATGCAGTCCACTCCTGCTTTTTCTCTTATCGCTTGTTGATTTCTGATTTTTATCTGTTGTTTTTGTTTTTATATCCGTTTTAAGCTCTTGATATTACGAATATATTGGGAATTTTTCGCAGGTTTTTGAAACTTCGTTTAAAACCTTTTCTTTGTTTCCTTCAAAATCGTTAATAATATCGCTTATCCATCCGGCAATCAGTTCCATCTCAGGTTCCTTAAATCCTCTGGTTGTCACCGCAGGTGTTCCTATGCGAAGTCCGCTTGTAACAAAAGGACTTTGCGGATCGTTCGGAACGGTGTTTTTATTTGCGGTAATATGAACCTCGTCCAAACGATGTTCAAGCTCCTTACCGGTTATATTACTGTCTATTAAATTTAAAAGCATGAGGTGATTGTCCGTTCCTCCGGAAACAATTTTAATGCCGCGTTTCATAAGACTGTCACAAAGTACTGCCGCATTTTTTACAATTTGTTTTTGGTATTCTTTAAAATCATCTGTCAGCGCCTCTCCCAAGGCAACTGCTTTAGCTGCGATTATATGCATAAGCGGACCGCCCTGGGTTCCCGGGAACACCGCTTTATCTATCTGCTTTGCATATTTTTCCTTGCAAAGTATCATTCCTCCGCGTGGGCCTCTTAGGGTTTTATGGGTTGTGGTTGTCACCACATCGGCATAAGGAACCGGCGAAGGGTGAACGCCTGCCGCAACAAGCCCTGCTATATGTGCAATGTCTACCATCATATATGCTCCGACTTCGTCGCATATTTCGCGTATGCGTTTAAAATCAATTGTTCTGGAGTATGCGCTGGCACCTGAAACAATAAGTTTTGGTTTACATTCAAGCGCAATTCTGCGCATTTCATCATAATCTATTGTTTCGGTTTCGCTGTTTACGCCATATGGTACTATATTAAAATATTTTCCTGAGATATTCACCGGTGAACCGTGCGACAAATGCCCGCCATGCTGCAAATTCATGCCCATAACAGTATCTCCGGGTTCCAAAAAGGCAAAGAATACAGAAAGGTTTGCATTTGCTCCGCTATGCGGCTGAACATTTGCGTGCTCGGCACCGAAAAGTTTTTTAGCCCTTTCCCTGGCAACTTCCTCCACAATATCAACATAGCCGCAGCCGCCGTAATATCTCTTGCCCGGATAACCTTCGGCATATTTATTTGTAAGCACACTGCCTGCTGCCAGCAAAACTGCTTTGGAAACAATGTTTTCCGAAGCGATCAGCTCAATATTGTGCTGTTGGCGTTCAAGCTCAAGGGCGCAAGCCGAAGCTATCTCGCTGTCATAATTTTTAAGTTCATCAAAAAAATTCATTTAAAACTACCTTTCCTTAAAATCCGCCGCGCCTTAAGTCCATATTGCCGAACACACTGACTATCGGGAATTATAATAATTATTTTAATATAAAAATTATATCATACCCATCTTTTACTGTCAATTGAAATCCGACTTAGATTATTGCGGTCCGGGCCGGCAATAGCCGGTTTTGCCATGCCTTCAAATAATGATTTAACTCATTATTTTTTGTAATTTTATGAAAAAAAGCTTATGAAAACTGGCTGTTATAAAGCTTGCTGTAAAATCCGTTTTTCTCGATAAGCTCCCGGTGGGTTCCGCGCTCAATTATCTTTCCGTCGCGCATAACAAGGATAACCGAAGCATTGCGAACGGTTGAAAGGCGATGAGCAACAATAAAGCTTGTTCTGCCTTTCATAAGTTTGTCAAACGCCTGCTGTATTAAAAGTTCTGTGCGGGTATCAATACTTGAAGTGGCTTCGTCAAGAATCAGCATAGGCGGATGAGTGAGCATAACTCGGGTTATACAAAGAAGCTGTTTTTGTCCCTGACTTATCCTATCCTCGGAAAGCACTGTATCAAGCCCGTTCGGCAATCTCTCGATAAATTCCAGGCTGTGCGCCTCCTTTGCGGCGCGAAGAATTTCCTCGTCGGTGGCGGAGGGTTTGCCGAATGCTATATTTTCCCTTACGGTGCCGTGTTTTATCCAGGTATCCTGCAAAACCATGCCGAATGCCGAGCGCAGCGAGCGTCTTGAAACGGTTTTTATATCCTGTCCGTCTATTTTAATGCTTCCGCCGTCTATATCATAAAATCTCATTAAGAGATTTATAAGGGTTGTTTTTCCGCATCCGGTAGGGCCAACTATTGCAACCCTCATTCCCGGAGTTGTGGAAAGATTAAAGTTTTCAATAAAGCTTTGATCTTTTTTATAGTTAAATGACATTTTTTCAATGTCGACATATCCCTTAACATCTTTCAGTTCTTTTGCGGAGTCTGTTTGTTCTTCCGGTTCATCCAACAGCGAGAAAAGGCGGGCGGCGCAGGCAAGCGCATTTTGCATTTCGGTAATTACCGAACTTATATCGTTAAACGGCCGCATATACTGATTTGCGTAGGAAAGAAGCACCGAAAGCCCTCCGACAGTAAGACTTCCCAAAGGAATGAGAAAAATTCCTAAAAGGGCAACTCCGGCATATACAATATTGTTTATAAAGCGAGTGGAGGGATTGGTAAGGCTGCTGTAGAAAACCGCCTTTAGGCTATATTTAAAAAGGTTGTCGTTTAGTGAGCTGAATCTGTTATAGGCCTTTTCTTCATATCCATAAGCCTGTACAACCTTTTGGTTTACCACCATTTCATCAATAAGCGCCGTCTGGGTTCCTCTTATCTCGCTCTGCTTTCTAAAGGTTTTATAGGATTTTGAAGCTATAAATTTCGCAACGCCGAAACTTACCGGGGTTAAAAGTATTACCATCAGTGTTATCCACAAATTTTTTGAAAACATGAAGGCGATTGTTACAATAATTGTTACTATGCCTGAAAACAGCTGCGTAAATCCCAAAAGCAATCCGTCGGAGAGAATGTCGGCGTCTGCAATTATTCTGCTTACTATATCTCCCGTGCTGTGCTGATCCAAATATTTAAGGGGAAGTTTTTGAATATGCCTTATTGCTTTGGAACGAATATCCTGAACTACCCTATAGGTTATATTGTTGTTTATAATGCTCATAATCCATCCGAATACGCCGGATACAGCCGCAAAGGCAAGGATTTTTCTTAAATATTCCCACATCTTTAAAAAGTTTACAGTGCCTTCGGCTGTTATATTGTCTATAGCGTCGCCGAACAGCATGGGGATATAAAGCTGCAATACTACGGTTACAGCCGCCAAAATAATGCTTATAACAAGCAGCAGTTTATATTTTGAAATATATTCAAGAAGTCTTTTAAGAACCTTTTTGCTGCCTTTATTTTTCGATTTTTCAATTTTTTCGCCGCGTTTTTCTCTGCGTTCTCCGCTGTTTTTTATGCTGTTTTTTATGCTGTTTTTTATGCTGCTTTTTTTGCCGCTCATTATAACTCACCCTCCCTTTTTGAAGCTTTGTTGTTTTCAGGGAACTGTGAACTGTAAATTTCTTTATAGATTTCGCAGTCTTTCATAAGATTTTCATGGGTGTCAAAGCCTAATAATCTACCATTATCAAGCACTGCAATTTTGTCCGCCTGCATAATACATGAAATACGCTGAGAGACAATAAAGGTTGTCATTTTTCCGTTTAAACCGTTTATAGCCTTTCTGAGCGCCGCGTCGGTTGCAAGGTCAAGAGCGCTTGAACTGTCGTCCAAAATCAAAATTTCCGGTTTTTTTACAAGCGCTCTGGCAATGGAAAGGCGCTGCCGTTGGCCTCCTGATAAATTTCTTCCGCCCTGTTCGATTTCAAAGTCAAGCTCGCCGGGTTTGTTTTTAACAACATCCTCGGCTTGTGCAATACGAAGCGCCTGCCAAAGGTCCGAATCTCCGGCTGTTTCGTTTCCCATTTTAAGGTTTTCTCTTATGCTGCCTTTAAAAAGCGCTGCCTTTTGCTGAACCGTGCCGATTTTTTCGCAAAGTTGTTTTTTTGTATAATTTTTAACATTTACCCCGTCTACAAACACTGCGCCGTTTGTTGCGTCATAAAATCTTGGAATTAAGCTTATAAGGGTAGACTTTCCGCTTCCGGTTCCTCCTATTATGCCTATTGTCTGCCCCTTTTCGGCTTTTAAATTTATATTGCAAAGGCTGGGCGATTTTGCGTTTTCGTAGGAAAAGGTTACATTGTCAAACCTCACCGCGTCGGTATTTTCAAATCTGTTTTCCGCGTTTTTTTCGTAGGCAAAATCCGGATATTCCATGCCGGGCTTGATTTTTAAAATTCCGCTTACGCGTCCGGCGCATGCTACCGATTTTGTAAGGGTTATAATAAGCGACGCCAGTTTAATAAGTTCTACTATTATTTGCAGCATATAGTTGTAAAGTGCAACAACATCACCCTGAGCAAGATTGCCTGCATTTACCTCAATCGCAGAGCTGTTTATAAGATACACTGCGGCAATATTTATAAGTACATAGGTTAAAGGATTAAGCAGAGCTGAAATTCTTCCCACAAATTTGTTTAATTTTGTGAGTTCACGGTTGCTCTGTTCAAATTCATCGACAGAGGGCTTTTCGCGGCAAAACGCCCGTATTTCACGAACCCCCGCTAAATTTTCTCTTGTAATTCCGGTTAAGCGGTCGAGTGCGCTTTGAACCTTTTTGAAAAGGGGGATACAAATAAGCATTATTGTAAGAACAACCGCAAAAAGCAGTGGAACCGCAACAACAAAAACAAGCGCGCTTTTGGCATTTACTGTGAATGCCATAACCATGGAGCCTACAACAATAAACGGACTGCGAAGCAACAGGCGAAGCCCCATGTTAACCCCATTTTGAACCTGATTAATGTCATCCGTAAGTCTTGTAATTATGGTGTTTGAACCAAGCGTATCAAGTTCGGAAAATGAGAACTTCTGAATATGGCTGAACACCGCACTGCGCAAATTTGTTGCAAAGCCTGTGCTTGCCTTTGCGGCAAAGTACTGAGCTATAATGCAGCTTGCAAGTCCTGCTGCCGCCATTAACAAAAGAATAAAAAATGAGCGCCAAATATATTCGCTGCTCCCTTCGGCGCCCTTATGATTAATCATTCCGGCAACAACCAATGGAACCAGCAAATCGAAAACGACTTCCAGCAACTTAAAAAAAGGAGCCAAAATACTCTCTTTTGTATATTGTTTTAGGTAAATTAAAAGGTTTTTCATTTTATTTCTCCAGATGTTTTGTTGCGTTTGGTATGGGCAAACATATTCTGATTTATATTTTATATCAGCCTATGGGTTTTGCTAAAACTCCGTCCTTATATCTTTCTTCAATTTTTACCGGAACTATCTTTTTAAGAAGATCCTCACCGGCTTTAATATACACCTTTGTATAATTTTCGCTATGCCCTACCAAATACTCTCCTTCTTTTGTCTCGGTTAAAACATTGAATGTAAGACCCTTAAATTCTTCCAAAACCTCGGAGGTTACCCTATCACAAATCTCAGCCATTTTTTTTGCCCGAAGGGCTTTTATATGCTCCGGAACCTGGTTTTTAAACCCGGCGGCGGCTGTTGAAGTGCGTATACTGTAGGGGAAAATGTGGGCCTTTAAAAATCTTGTTTTTTCAGCGAACTTCAAGGACTTTAAGAATTCTTCTTCGGTCTCTCCCGCAAAGCCCACCATTATATCGGTCGTAATAGAGGCGTTTTCCCATCTGTCTCGGATCTTTTTTACAATATCCGAAAACTCCTCTGCGGTATAAAGCCGATTCATTCTTTTAAGGGTTTCATTGCACCCGGACTGCAAAGCCAAATGGAATTGCGGACAAAATTTTTCTATTTTTTTAAGGTTGTCTAAAAGCTCCTCGTCGGTAAGATCAGGCTCCAATGAACCAAGGCGCACATGCAAAATTCCCTCAACCTTTGCGGCGGCGTTTACCGCGTCAACCAGACTGCGGTTTATATCCTTTCCGTATGAGGAAAGATTTATCCCCACGAGAACTATTTCGGCAAACCCGGCTTCTGCCAGTTTTTTTGCCTCTAAGGTAATGTCCTGCGGCAGGCGGGATCTCACCCTGCCTCTTGCCTTTGGAATTATGCAATATGTGCAGCCCCTGTTGCAACCGTCCTCTATTTTCATATAAGCGCGGGTGCGTCCGCCAAAGCTGCCTATGCTTTCGGAACCGAAAACTTCCTCTTTATCGTGAGGATTTATTCTTACAATGCGCTGTCCGTTATTTAAAAACTCATTAACCGCCGATATAACATCCCTGTCTTCCCGGTTTCCTATTATTATATCCGCCGGAAGCAATTTTGCCTGATCCGGGAAGGCCTGTGGCATACATCCGGTAAGAATTATAATTGCAGTTTCATTGTGATTTTTGCAACGGCGCACAAGCTGCCTTGTTTTTCTGTCGCTTTCGGAGGTCACCGTGCAGGAATTTATTAGTATTATGTCCGCTTCCTCAATGTTTTCACATTCCGATATTCCGGCGGATTCCAGCTCATTTTTAATCTTTTCGGTCTCATATCTGTTAACCTTGCAGCCTAAAGTATAGTAATATGCTTTCATTAATTACCTCGTTTGTTATTTGGTTTGTTCACCCTTGATTTTTTCCATATATCCCTTGTATCCCTGCTCTGTTTTATTGTCACCGAATGTGTAATAAACAGAATTTTTAAATTCATCAGGAAGATACTGCTGTTTTACATAATGATTTTTATAATCATGAGGATATTTATAAAACTGGCCTTTAACAGCAGCGTCATCCCCGTCGAAATGCTTGTTTTGCAGATGCCTGGGAACGGTTGCCGACGATCCTGATTCTGCGTCCGCAGTTGCCTTATGTATGCCGATATACGCGGAATTTGATTTGGGGCTTATGCTTACAAAAACAACGGCGTCGGCAAGGGGGATTTTAGCCTCCGGGAGTCCAAGCATCAATGCCGAGTCTACGCAGGCCTTTACAAAAGGCAAAACCGCCGGATTAGCTAGCCCTACATCTTCGCTTGCGGTAACCAGCAGTCTGCGGCAGGCGGACGGCAGATCTCCCGCCGCCAGAATTTTTGCCAGGTAATAAAGCGCCGCATCCGGATCGCTTCCCCTCATGGATTTCTGGTAGGCTGAAATCAAATCGTAATGCTCGTCAGTGTCGCGGTCGTATTTAGTCGCTCCTGATTTTGCAAGAGCCATAGCCGACTCCTTTGAGATCCTAACATATTCTTTCCCGTTGGAATTTATTCTTTCTCCCGTAATAAAGCAAAGCTCCGCAACATTAATCGCGCGTCTTAAATCGCCGCCTGAACTATCGGCAATGACCTCCTTTGCGTCATCATCAGCTTTTATGTCGCACCCGTTTTCTTCAGACAAAAAATCAAAAGCATACGATACAAATGTTTTAATGTCCGCCCTCGACAGCGGCTTAAATTCAAAGACAAAAGAGCGGCTTAAAACTGCCCCATAGACATAAAAGTAGGGGTTTTCCGTGGTGGAAGCGATGAGGGTTATGTC
>CAKSDA010000071.1 GCA_934444895.1 uncultured Eubacteriales bacterium
ATTAAACAAGCTATTTAAAGCATATTTATAAAAAGATATTAACAAACGGCAGGCTGGGATTAATTGATAATCCTAAGACTGCCGTTTGTTGTTAATTTCGAGTTTAAAGTTTTTTAGTCAGCATTTTTACACTCAGATTTTAATATATCTCTGTTAGATGCTAAGTGGCTTAAGCTGTCTATATGTTTTTGCAATGACAATTGCGGAAATAACAGCGGTTAATACATCTGACACCGGCATTGAGTAAAGAACGCCGTCAAGTTCGAAAAATAGGGGAAGCAACACTGCAAAACCTACGCCGAATACAATTTCACGAATCATTGAAAGCATTGTGGACTCCACTGCTTTGCCCATTGCCTGCATAAAAATGAATGTGGCTTTGTTAATGCAGGCAAAAACTATCATGCAAAGATAAATGCGAAAAGCCTTTATTGCAAAGTCGGTGTAATAGACGCTTTCATTCGCGGCGCCGAAAACTTTTATCAAAGCATTTGGAAAAATTTCTACAATTAAAAGCGCAGCGACCCCAAGGCAAGTTTCAGCGACAAGCAGTCTTGTAAACAATTCTTTAACTCTGTTTTGTTTATTCGCTCCCATATTAAAGCCAACGATAGGAATACAACCTGCTGCCATGCCGATTGCAACTGATATGACAATTTGGAAAAATTTCATTACGATACCCACAACCGCCATGGGAATTTGTGCATACTGCATCTGTCCGAAAATTTTATCCATAGAGCCGTATTTACGAATCATATTGTTTATTGCCATCATTGCCGCAACAAGAGATATTTGTGCAAGAAAACTGCACAGTCCGAGTGAAAGAGTTTTGCCTACTATTTTCCAATTTGGTTTTAAATCGACAATATTAGGTCTTACAATCTTTGCGCGCAACAAATACCAAATGGCAAGAACGGCCGTAACAATTTGTCCTATGACGGTGGCAACAGCGGCGCCCATCATGCCCCATTTGAATGAGAAGATAAAAATAGGGTCTAAAATAATGTTGGTTACAGCGCCGGCAAGTGTGGAAATCATAGCAAATTTTGGGTTTCCGTCAGCTCGTATTATAGGATTCATCGCCTGTCCGAACATATAAAAAGGAATACCAACGGTAATCCAGAAGAAGTATTCTTTTGAAAGTTCAAAGGTCTCGTTATTTACCTTACCGCCGAATGCAGTTAAAATCGGTTCGGCAAAAATCAGATAAACAAATGTTAATATGATACTGCTGATAACGCAGAGCATAATTGAATTTCCAACACTGCGTGCTGCATTTTCGGTCTTTTTTTCTCCGAGTGATATGCTGACAAAAGCGCAGCAACCGTCTCCGATCATCACTGCTATACCGAGCGCAATTACAGTAAGCGGAAAAACAACCGTATTGGCGGCATTACCGTAAGACCCCAGATAACTTGCATTTGCAATGAAAATCTGATCCACAATATTATAAAGTGCACCTACAAGCAAGGAAATAATACAAGGAATTGCATATTTGCCCATCAGTTTACTTACCCTTTCGGAAGAAAGGTATAATTCATTTTCCATTTAAAAACCTCCTAAAAAAGTGCAAAAAAATAATGCGTAAGCCCAAACTGGACTTACGCATTTCTGCAACTCGTTACAGATATTATAGCACGGTAATTCAAAAATTTCAAATAATATTTTGAATGTTTTCAGAAAATAATTTTCAGTTATGATAGTCGTTGACCGGGTTTCAATCTTCTGTCACAGGCGGAATAAAGTTTTCTATTGCACTGCGTAGTTTCGGATGACGAATCACAAAATGAATTGCCGGAGCTTTGCCTTTGGATACCATGGCCCATTGTCCTTCGTGGATTAAAATCTGAATATTGCGAAAAGCATGAGCCGAACTCTCCTTAACGGTGTAATTTATGTTTTGTTCAGCGAAGATTTTTGTATCATTAAGGTGCATTGCATATTCCTCTTCGTTGTAAGAAATATCGGTTTCGCAGAATATCCCGGAAAGTTCAAGCACAGGCGGATTTTTTATAAATTCTTCCGTTGCGAGCGATGGAATTTCATCCTCAATGACATCAGTTTTTAAAATATTCATGATCCGCTCTCGCTTTGAAGCGGCATATTTTTTTATAGTTTCTTTTTGCGCGGCATCGACGCCGTGGCGGGAAAGTATTTTTTCCAAAAGTTCATTGCTTATGGTATACAGCGGAGGTGCTGAAAGAATACTGCGGCGATTGCCGGATTTCGAAACATCGGCAATAAGAAAAGTTTTGAGGCTATTTTCCTGTTCGCTGCGGTAAATTTCCATTAACGGGTAGGCATTTTTTATCATTTCGTCCGCTCGTTTTTGATAATATTCGACTTCGCGTTTTGATTTGGTGAGGTAGTATTTACCGTCGGAGTGATATCCGGCTATGGCTTCGCCTGAAAGTGCGGCGGCGCCGGATACCTTAAGAAAATGTAAAAAAATGTTGTTTTGTGCATTCTTGAAGTAGTAGGGGGAAATCTGTCCGGTCATATACATCGGAATCCAGCTTTCAAGGCCTAGCATCATATCATAAAATGATCGGTCTAAATTATGTATTTGATTAAGGTGCAGTCCCTTTTTGAGCATCATTGCCATTCCGAACATCCATTTCTTAGGGAATTCCGGATCCTTAGCCATTTCCTTCATCGGCATATCGCTGTACATAGTTACGGGAGCCATGGATTTTGAAAGTACGGTCGCCTTTAAAAAATCCAATTCGCTTTCCATCATTTCTTTTATGCCAAAATAGGATTTGGAGGTGGGAAGCTGAAACGGAACGGTAGGTACTTTTAACTTATCAAATTTTATAACCTTGATATATTCGTTTAAATCAAATCCGTCCAGTTTACTAAGAAAACTTGAAATGTTGTTATCTACGGCTATCTGAGCCGGCTGTTCCAACAACCAGTTTTTGATTTTTGCATAGCGAACCGACAAATTTTGTATTTCATCAGCGTCGCATCCGATAAGCTCGGCAATAGCCGATATTTCCGATGTAGTATTCATCTCTCTGGACACAAAAGAGGCAACCGCCGTGGCAAACTGATCGGAATCGCCCGGCTTTCTTGAGCCGTTGCGAATACGGAAAATAGCTGAAGCATCATAGTTGGTATATTGACAAAGGCGCGAAATATTAATGTTAAGCACAGAGATCATTGTATTGAAATTTTGGCGCAGCTGCTCCTTGTCGGTTGCAATAAAATCATCACAATCCATAAAAGATTTTTTTACAGACTCTGCAGTTATATCCAAAACTTGCTTTTGCTTTGCAATCTTTGCTATGGCATCACATAATCTGTCAAAAGATTTTGTACTGAGCTTTGGTACACGCTCACCGTTTCTGTATCGGCTGAATGAAGCTGCCGACACACCGGACAAGTCGCAGATGTCCTTTGCAGAGCAGGATAATCGTTCTATATATTCATTTAATTTTTCACTGAATATCATAAGTAATACTCCAATTCAATCTTTTGTAAGCATTATACTTCATTTTTCTACAAAATAAAAGTGTTTTATAAGACAAATTTCCAAAATTGTCAATTGACACTTCGGGAAATAAGTTAAAATCATAACATAAAATATGATATAATCACTATGCGTGATTATTAATGCGGAATTTCATTCTGTCATTGTGAGGAAAATGTTGTATGAGCCTAAACTTTTTTAAAAAATCCTGCTTTATAATAATTAAGCTTGCGTTGTGCACGGCGCTTATTTTGAATATTCTGTGCGGGTGCTCCGAAAAGAAAAAAGCATCTGCTTCCGGCGCAAACAATTCAAACGACAGTGGCATACAGGATACCGCGACACAGGCCGAACCGGTAACATTGGAACAGGTCCTTTTAAAAAATCGCGGCATATCGTATGATAAGTCGGATTATAAAAAGTTCCTGGGCGGTGAAAATATTATTCACGAATACGCAGAGTTCGACTGCAACGCTGATCACAGTTATAGCAAAGATATTAACGATCTTGTTATATCCGACGGGAAATTGTATCAGGCAAATTTTAACACAGTGCTGGCAAACGGAAAAAACATTCAGGAGCTTGGTACATTGCCCGGAAAGGATGTCATGTACTGGCATTTGACCTACGACGGCGAAATGGGCAGCTTGTACCTAAAAAACGGGACGGGCTATAAGTTAAGCGGTGCTCCTGTTTTTCAGACAACGCCGCTTAATAAATCAAGTTATCCGCTGTTTAAAAAAGTTTATCGTTATGAAAAGGATGGAAAAACACTTAAGGATCACACCGCTGAATTTTTAAAAGCAGATAAGATTTACGACAACGGCACACCGATGATTGCTTTTATGGGCAAAAAAATCAGTCTGCTTTTTCCCGGAAAATATCTTGATAAAGGCACAACCAAATGGAATTGGTATAGGGATATGGGCTGGAGAGAATACATTGCCTTTGATTTGGATCTTTCGGCAATCGGCAGCGAAACTCCGGTGCGTTTGTTCAACAAAAATATTCTGATGACTAACTGTGCATTTTATGAGATTGTATATGCTTCAAAACCAATGGATGACAATGATAAAGAAGCGCAGCTTGCGCCTGACGGATCGGTGTCTCCGTATTACCCGGCGGCAGCACATTTGAATTGTAATCTGACCCTTCGCAAGATAACATTACTAAGTAATTATTACAGTGATGTACGCAATATCAGCACAGGCTATGTTATAACCGACAACTTCACTATGCTGCCGATTTCAGAGGTTATCACAGAGGGATATAACAAATATAAAAAATATAGCTGTAATGGGTTCTATTGGGACTATATTGAGCAGTAAATAAAACCGTAGTGTTACAGTGCAATAAAGAAAATAGAATAATGATGTAGGGAGAAAAAATGTATGAAAGCAAAAAAGATTATGTCAATGTTACTTGCAGGAGTTATGATATTTCTTCTCACCGCTTGCGGAAATAAAACTGTTACTAACGAAGACGGTACAAAAACAACCAAAACCGAAAAAGGAATAAAAGTTACTCAAACGGCGGCAAAGGCAGTGCAGACCGAAAAATACGAAACCGCCGATTTCAGCATTACCATTCCCAAGGGCTGGAAGGTGACTACCGGAGGAAAAAATATTTATCACACTATACGCGTAAGCGACCCTGATGAACCGCTTAACGGTATGTTTATCCTGCTTAAAGCGGAATGTCTGCTGCACTCTCAAGCCGGAAAATCCGCATGGCAAAGTCTTTACAACATGGGAAACACCCAAGCGGCTTTGTTTGCAAGTGCGCCTGTGCTTGAAAACCCATCTACCGAAAACTTTTTTAAGATTTTTTCTTCATACGGAGATTTTGCCTCAAAAATTGATACTACATATGCGGGATATAACTTTCCCCGCTATGATAATTTTACGGTAATCGACAGATTTTCTTCAAACAGCAACTTAAAATCCTACGCGCTCGGCGAGGAACTTTTGCGCGCAACCTTTACCGACGGCGGGAAAGCAGGCGAGGGCATGTTCACTGCAAGCGTTGTTGATTTTGGAAGTACTGCCATATCCGACGGAACAGTTTCTGGGTATCAGTTAAAGCAGGTCGACGGCGGATATTATATGGCGTACAATATTGTGGCTATAACCGCCGCGAAGGATTCATTTATTGAGTGGGAAAGCGTGCTTACAGAGTGTATGAAAACACTTGATTATTCGGAAAACTTTGTAAATGCCACAAATCAGGCAAGCAATGAAAAAGTTGCCCTCTCTAAGCAGATAAGTCAAAACTTTAATCAGACTATGGATAGTATGATGTCTTCGTGGGAAAGCCGAAACAAAAGTCAGGATATTATGAGCCAAAAGCAAAGCGACGCAACACTCGGATATGAGAGGGTGTATGATACCGAAACAAATGAGGTTTATAAAGCAACCAATGGCTTTACAGATGTATATGACGGCAAACGCTATAAACCCGTGACAGATGATAATATGTATACCGAACCGGTAAGCGGTTACATTGAAAAACAATAATTAGGGGGATTTTGAATGTCAGAGTCAAGAGTATTTATGTTGAACGGTGTGGAGCCGAAAACCGTTGTGAACCGACTTGAAAACTTCTTCCGTGCTGAAAAAGGTATGGAAGTTCAAAGTTCACAAACCACAGATGGTTATGTTATGCAGGCTAGTCAGCCGAAGGACGGTTGGAAAACACTTACCGGAATGAGACTCGCCGTTACTATTCAAATGTCAGTTATAGAAAATCAGATGAATGTAAGTATAGGCGAAGGGCAGTGGTCGGATAAAATAGGTGCCGGAGCAATCGGCCTGTTTGTGGCATGGCCGCTTGCAATTACAGCCGGAATGGGAGCCTTTAAACAAAAGAAACTACCTGCCGAAATTTTTCAGGTGATTGAAAACACCATTATGTCCGGCGGAAGACCGGTGGTTGTTTCAGGAGCAGGGCCTACCATAGCAGATGGAATGATTGTATGCCCAAACTGCAAATCACAACTTACTGCCGGTTCAAAATTTTGCAGCAACTGCGGAACAAAGCTCGGTAAAAAATGCCCAAATTGCGGTTCTGAGGTTAAACAAGGCAGTGTATTTTGCTCTGAATGCGGACAAAAACTGTAACATCAAATACAGTATAAAATTTACAGCTTAAAAAGGAGATTGTATTAATGAAAACAAAATTCTTTAAAAGAAAAGCATTAACAGTTCTGCTAATACTGTGCATGGTGCTGTCGCTTGTGCCTTTTACGGCATTTGCAGTAACACCGGCTACAGAGACGGCAGATTTTACAACCGGCAGCGGTACAGCAGCCATTAACCTGCTCAATGAGTTTAAGACTGCCGGAGCTGCAAATTCCACATGGGATAACAGCAGCAAAACGCTGACTCTTAAGGGTATTGACTTCATTACCGCAGCAACCACTGGCGTGAAGCTTCCCCACGGTTCAACCATTGTTTTGGATGACGGAACCACCAACACCATTAAAAGCGGTAATGCAACAGCTAATGTAAACGGTGAACACAAAAACCAAATTTACATCACTGCTTTGGATGCTGTAGGCAACCTCACCATTAAAGGCGGCACAGCCGGCACAGGAACCCTGTCTGCCATTTCCGGCAGTCATAAAAATGCAGGTAACGGCTGGACATTTACTTCCGGCATAACCGTTGACGGAGACTTCACTGTAAAAGGAGGCCATGTTACTGCTCAAGGTGGTTTGGCGGAGAGCAAAGCTCTTTGCTTTTCAATTGGCGTAAATATGGATACTGATACGCGCAACAAAGCTCTGCTGGTTACCGGCGGTTCACTCACGGCTATCGGCGGCGAGGCATATGAAATGAACGATGACGGCACAAGGGAACACGAGGAATTTTCCCGCGGCGTGTATATGTATAGGGGCAATGTCTCTGTATCCGGCAACGGAAAGTTGTCAGCCCAGAGCCTTCCGTCCATGGCAGGCGCAGGGGTTCTGTCCAACGGTATGTATATTTCCATTGGCGACCTGCTTATTGCAGGCACCGGTGAAGTCGAAGTTTCCGGTGCTCATGGTGCGTATATTTCCGGCGGCGGCATTAGACTTGACGGTGGCAAACTCACTGCCAAAAGCACTCAGGCGGCGGATAATAACGGTAATCTCGGCAATGCAATTGAACTAGAAGTAAGCACAGGTGATAAAACTTCTAATGCTGCAAACATTACTGTAAACGGCGGTACTTTGGAAACCGTTAACGGTCAAATTTATATGTCTACTTACGGTGCAACCGAAAACCAAGGCTTATTTACTGTAACCGGCGGCAATATCGTTAATAAAGGCCAGTTATACGGTGCTAAAAAGATTAATATTTCAGCAGGCACCGTGCAGACCCAGGGCATTGAAGCTGATGCACTTATACTGTCCGGCGGCACACTAACCATCCGAGAGCCGGTTCGCAAGAGCTCGTACAGCGGCAAACTTTTTGCCCGTCCCGCCTTGGATGTGAGAGACCTCTCCGTAAATGACGGCACACTGGACGCAGCATGGGATTGGGGAAAGTATACGCCTGTTGTTTTGCCAAAAGATGAAGATTATAACGATGTAGGAATTTTAGTGAGAATGCCTTATGAGGAGGATGTGGCTACCTTCGCCGGCGGCACCACCATTCTTGACACCGGCAAAGCCGGAAACACTGCTATGCTGATTAAGGGTACACTGAACCTGGGTAACGGCATAGTAGAGACCGGCGCAGATGCTAACCACTGCCAGCTCAAGAGCGACATTCCCGTGAAGTTTGCCGCTGCGGTTCCCTCAGCCAACATCACCACTGTAGATGTTGAGAATATTAAGCTAAGCTATCAGCCGGGCGACGCCCCGCAGCCTACGGCCAGACGGACCGGTGCCGAGC
>CAKSDA010000072.1 GCA_934444895.1 uncultured Eubacteriales bacterium
AAAGACGACAAGCCTAAAAATGCCTAAAGATCGCTGTTTTGGGCAGGTTCGGCTTATCCCTGTTTGCCTAGTATTATTTTGTAAAGTAAAATGGCGGGCGAGGAGCATTCCTCACCCGCCTGTTCATATAATACAGCATTTTACATTTTTTGTCAATGAATACTAACCGATTCTATGCAACTTTGAACTGCCGAATTGATTTATTATTTGTCCATTATTATATGGCAAAATAATTTGACTGCCATTTTTATCAATATATTTACACAATTCTAAAAGTCTAAAAAAGCCTCTGTAATGATAGGACGCAAATGGGGCATCAGATAATACTATGAATTTTTCTGTACAAAACACCCCTACTATTAACGGTAAAATCTCATAATAAACTGCGTCCGAGGTTTTGACCGTGCATAGTTCCTTTGAAAATACAGAAAATTCCTTTATTTGATTTTCGCCTACAATTGTGTAAGCTAAAAGCCTTTTTGTTAAGAATAAAATGCCTATTGCAACCAAAACCCAACTAGCTGCACATAATATAACAATATAATCCTCTCTATCTCTGCTCCAAGCGCAGAAAATCACTGCACCAATAACTATAAATACAATTAGAAAAATCATAATAAAACTGTTTAGCCACCAATATTTTGATAAATATATTTTCATACATATTCTCCTCTAAAACAAATCAATTATACCTTGTAATATGGCAACTTTTCCTCCAGCGGTGACAACCCCACATACGACTTATGCAATGCTCCGTCGTATTCCATGGCTTCCCTTGTTCCGTCCGAATCGTAATAATACCATGTGGTATTATTACGGTCTTTTGCGCTATTATACTGCCGTCCGAGCCTTCGCTTACCAGCAGTCGGACTAACAGACTGCAAAAAGTGTGCTGGGGCAAAGTTCAAAGCCAAAAATCTACGGTTTTAGAAAGCTTAACAACCGTTGGTGCAAAGTACTCCTCCATATCATATCCACTGCGAATTAAATTGCGGCGCACTGCCAAATACTGTTCAGCCACTTCTTGAGATGGCATTAAGCCAAATTGATTTAACTGCCTTTTTATAGGTGCAAAAGCTTTTTCAACAAATTCAATTTTTGTTACCATATCCTCATAAAAACAAGATGTTCCCATATTGACATCTGCGTAATCAAAGCCCAAATCCTGCTCAATTGCAATGCTTTCAAAAGTGGTGATGATGTTATTTAAGCTTTCAACCTGTAAGCAAAAAATATTAAGTCCTAACTTTTGACAATGGTCTGCGTATCTTTTTAAATACGCCGCGTCAGGCACCGTCCAAAGTCGATCGTCCAAAAAGCCAAACCACCGCTCCATAGCCTCGCGGTTTAAATTGATCGAATTGCTGTCTGTTCTTTCGTCCAGCGGCCAAGTTTCACATGTTCCTATTCCAAAGTAGTTTTTAAGCTCAGATTGAACACCATTGCTACCAATTGCCTTTATAATAAATCCGTTTTTAAACAATGTATTTTTCATGTACAACACCTGAAAATTTTGTTATATTGCCTCCCTTACCGTGAGAGTAATAGGTGGAGGGATAGACCTATTTCCTCACTTAAAGGCAAAAATAAAAGCCCTCTGTTTTGAATGTTTACAAAATATTTACATGCAGCCACTGTACCTGTCATGCACCAGCAAGCATCGCCGCCCAGATACCACAGCACCTGTCAGAGATTTACTGAAACCTTTAAAAGCTTGGTATAATTGCTTTAAAAAATAATTATTGCTTACGCCAATCGTACTTTTCGCCTTGTGATAAATCAAGTGTCTTTTCATTAATTGAAACCGCTTTATTATTAATCCAAACAATTTTAGCTTCACGTTCATGATATGCATCGTAAATAATACTTTTTCTATTATTATCTATTATTAAATA
Source organism: uncultured Eubacteriales bacterium (assembly GCA_934444895.1). Classification (GTDB taxonomy): domain Bacteria; phylum Bacillota; class Clostridia; order Oscillospirales; family Acutalibacteraceae; genus UMGS1279. Next base: position 1,896 of record CAKSDA010000072.1, read on the forward strand.
AACTCTAATTGAAAAGTCAACTGTTGCGCCGGGTTCTGTTCTATATGCTTCTAAGTTATATTTACCGTCCGGAGACTGAGAAGCCATTAAAAAAGTTTCCTTGGTGTTTGTTTTAGAGTTTCCAATATTCAAAATTGGAATAATAAATAAGGTAAACAATACTACTAAAACGACACTTGATATTACAGATAAAACTATCACATTCGTTTTTTTCATAATCATAACATCCTTAATTATCTTCGTTGTAAAGCATAATTTCATCTATTATATAAATTTGGCAACAAAAATCATTCATTGAAAGCAATGATAAACGAAAAGTTGGATGTACAACCTTGATTTGCTAAAAACCTGTGCCTGATAACAAAACCGAATCCGGTAGTTCAAAAATTTTCAAGTGTAGGCAAAAAATCCAACCCCATAAAACAGTCCTTCAAGTACCGTTATATCTGGACGACAATGCTTACCGGTATTTCAAATCAACTCTTCGTTTATGCTTATGATTACATTGGAAATATCATATTTAATGGTAATTAAATATCCGTCTTTAGTATAATGAGAAGATTTTTTAGGTGTATCATTTCTGCCAGTATAAAGAAATAAGTATTCTCCATTAGGATCAATTGCTCTTACTTCATCTAGTAACTGGCCTTTTTTCAGACTGCCAAAATCAGATTTTAATAGCTGCGTGCTGTAAGTCCTTCCCGATAGCTTATTACCAAAGCCGTCGAATAAGAATACTACTACACTCTCATCGCCAAGATATGATACTCGATACATTCCGTTATCTTCCCGCAAACATTCAATGGGATATTGAATGTTTAGCTCGTTCAACGAACCGCTGAAGTTCATAAGCTCCAACAATTCTGTTTCCTCGTATATTTTAGATGCCAAATCAACTAAACTTTTATCCGACGGAGAAATTTCAACTTCTATGTTGTTTACTCCTTTAGTACAAGAACAAACATTGATCAACAACACTATTACAGCAATTAGAGAAGAATATTTTATAAATCGCATAATATATTCCTCCTGCGTAGTAAATTATTTTGCTTGCAATAAAAATATATAATATTACTTATTAAATTGCCACAGTCTCATAATTCTTTTTTCATCTTGCGAAAGTAGTCTTATCATTGTAACATCATTGATTGAAATATAAGATAGCCCGTCTTCAAAGCCGTATTCATCGATTTGATGAATACAATATTCGTCATCGGTTACACTTTCGGCAAAACCAACAATATCATTATAGCCGCTATCCATTAATTCGAGCGAAACGATTTGTTTGTTTGATATTGCATATGACAGAACAGATTTTAGAATGTTATTGTTCTCAAATTTGATAAGGTAATCAGAAATAGTCCTTTCAGCGCAGAGTTTTTCCATTTTAGCTGAATATTGGCCATTTATTTCAACTCTAATAACTTTTTCAACATCCATTACTGTTATTCCATCTTCTTCACCATCAGGTGAAATCATTTGAATGGCAATTTCTTTTTCACTCACTGCAAATACTTTACCAAAATGAAATTTGTCAGTGTCATTACAGTCTGTATAAATAGATGCTAAACTTTTTGTATCACATAGATTAAATAATATATTTAACATATTTTCTCCCTTATGAAATAGCTCTTGCTGCATTGTCCCATATGATTGGTAACATTGGTAACAGTGGAGCAATTGCTGTGCAGAAACCATAAAAGTCTGCAAATGGCAATAGAAATTTTTGGGGGGCAATGAGAGAGCAAAACTCGTGGTTTTCACAGTTCACCATTAAGCTTAAATTTCCGATTTATTATAATCGTCCTACAAAAAACTCTTGGCGCCAACAGCTTCAAAAATCTTAACATCGCCGTTTCTTAAACCGGCAAGCCTCAGTTTTGTTTCAGGATAAGCCACAATACCTTCGCGGTAGGGCAAAAGTTTATCAGCATATTCATACCTAAATTCATAAATGAATTTACCGTTTTTATCAACAAAAACCGCTCTTCTAACTTCTTCTCGAACATTCTCTTTGACTTGAGAAATATCCAGATTCAAATTATATTGATCGGAAAACATCTCACCATCCATATAATTTTCGTTTATAAAATAAGCTCTGTCAAACTCAAAATCAAAAATATCCTTTAGCTGTACCTGTCCGGTTTCGGTAAGGCTGTCATACAACTTTCGACAATAGTCGCCCGATGACGGCAACTGTTTTTTACACCCGTTAAATAATATCACTGTAATAATTAAAAAAATGATTATATTTAGTCTAAGCTTGCGCCCCATTAAGTAAACACCGCCTCTGTGTATTAATTGTGTCTTAAGTTTTTCCATAGCAGTATTGATTAAACCTTTAATATTATTCCTAGTAGCTTTTCTAAGGGCTCGTCCTATGCATGTTTGCTTTGCACAATATGATGCATTGTGTTTTTACTTACAAATATATTTCCAGTACCTCGTTTAAAATTGCAATAAAGTTTCAATTAGTCGCTAACGCGATTAACTATTTTGTTTGTTAATGTCGCTCATTGATTCACCTCACATATAAATCTATTTGAATGGTAGCATTCAAATAATTTACAATGTCAAGAAAATCTCTTTCAAAATACAATGCAGGCTTATTATTGTCATCAAAAAATGGGATGATATCAAAAACAACCGTTCCTCCGTTTTCATCACAGATCTTTTTGATATCTGGTAGTTTAGCGGATATATTCCCCATTAACTCATTCAATACAACACCCAAATCCCTTTCTTCTTTTTCTTCTGTTTTTAGCGTCCAAAAACCCTCAATAGGCTTATTTGTCAAAGGTGACATTCGTGTTTCATTACGCGTTTTACATTCTGTTGGGGCAATTCCTAAATGCTTTGCGATCGAGTGCTCATCAAAATCATTATCAAAAATCATGTGCATCTCTGCATAAATTGTACAGTGATTACTCACAGATTGTCTCTCCCTATTTGGTTTTATAAATTGTATCCATAACAATTTTACCCGCTTTGTTTATAATGTAAATAATTCCGGTTTCCTTATCAACAGCCAAATCGTATAGTGAAATTTTCACTTTTTTCCATAAATACTCTTGTTTATAGAATGAGCATTTTTTAAGATTTTTCTTTGTATAGGAATTAGTAAGCTTATTGAGTACATAGCCTTTGTTGTGAACAAGTATAGAATTTTCTCTGACATAGTATGTATAAAAATCCTCAACCTCAAAGTTATATACAGTTACAGGTTTATTAATAATTCGTGTTTTACTTTTTCAACAACACCTTAATTAAATATATGAACAATCTCATTTATTAATGGAAAACAAATTGCTATTTCCCATTATAAGCAATCTGATCTTTTGAGTCCAACTCCATAATATTCAACTTGTTAATAGTATCTAATCCAAATAAGTTTCATATTATACTAAGCAAGACTTGTTTTTTAATTACTCACCAAGTTTAAAATACTCACAAAAGAAGTTTACGCGGTCATCTTCAAAATCCCGAATCTCGTAGGCAAAATCTTTTTCCCAACCATTTGGAGAATTGTTTATTATTTCAAAGCCTTGTATCGCAATCGGATTTGACACTTCACCAACTCTAAAACTCGATACATTATAAAATGTTATCATAAAAATTTTATTTTCAAAACATATTTTCCATATTAACTCAAGTTGATTATCTATATTTTTAAGAATCATTTCTACTATTTCAAAACTTTTTCCCTGAAAAAATTCTACTTGTCCTATTTCCATTTTAATTTCACCTTATAAGTATCCGGAAGGTATAAGCAGAGATATGATACATATAGTAATTAGCAATCGTTAAGCCCTATCTGCTTCCTAGTGTTACGGTACTCTGAATTTTACAACTTCGCGTATATTCTTATATTCTACAGGATTTCCTGCAATCAAATCATCATTTGAATATCCGTCGGCTAAAACATCATAATCCAAATATATTTCGTTTTCATTTAAGAACACTAATCGATTACATGTGGCTGAAATAAAACCGCGATCAACCTCTGCCGAAAAACCCTTTTCATTAAATATATCTTTAATCAATAAAGTATTTTTTCCATAATCGCCGGGAGACTCAAAATAAGCAATGAGGCATTCCTTTGTTTTCGAATCCGCATAATCCGCATATATTGAATAAGGATAAAACACTTTTGAGGTTTTATCTCCCAAAACATCAAAATATTGAACAGAAAAATTATTTGTGCCAGATCCCATAAATAATCTTATAATGCCATTTTCTATATCATCTATTTTGGGCTCTGTTCCGTTTTTTACTCCTTTTGAAAAGACTTTTTTATCGGTTCCGATTTCATAACGATATTTCTGTAACCCTTCCTCATATATCTGATACAGCGGAGTTTGAATTATATACTTTTCATTTTCTGTTTTAGATAAACCAGAAGATATTTTTTCATTATCAGATTTACTGTCACATCCCGTCAAGAGCAAAGAAATTGATAAAAGCGATAAACAAAGTAAGGTAAAAAATACTCGTAATTTCACTGCTATCCTCCTTAGTTTAACAAACAGCCAACATAGGGGCAAAGGTACAATACTCTATATTTTGTCAGTTATTTTAATTTCTTTTGCTCATCAGTCCAAACGTTTTCTATCTTTTGCATTAAAAAGCCGAGCAACCTTAAATATTGCAAAAGCAACAAATAATACCGTAAGTGTAAAAATAATAATGCTCTTAACACTTTGTGTTTTTCCGGCATCATATACTATTGTTTTTTGCCCGTTTGAATCAGTCTTTATAAGTCTTGCATATGTAGGCATAAAAAGATTTAAAATTCCCATGTTTTTATCCAATGTGTATTGGTATTCGCCAATGTTTTTTTGGCTTGAAAACACATGATTATTCCAGTAAAAATTGTTTTCGGCGGTATCCTCTATCCTTTTTATATCCAAAATATTCCCCTTTAAATCAAGCAAAGCGGCAACATCGCTTCTTACAAAGTAAATTATTAAGCGGTCACCGTCCCATTCGACGCCAAAACTTTGATGTGCCTCAATAACATAACCATAGCAAAAACTTCCGCTTTCATTATATACAGAGATGTATATATTATCCAGTCTTGAAAATCCAACCGCCACAAGGCCGTTATTGCTTACATCGAAGCATTCTATTTTGCTTTTTTGCGGTTCTTTGGATATAAAAGAAAATCCTATGTTTGATAAAAATTCTTTTTTATCCTCCTGGCTCAGCTCGGTTGTTTTGAAACCTGTATTCATTCCTGCCGCCTTAGTATTTATTGGAACACAAATAACTGTAAAAACGGCAAAGAGTACAATTAAAAATTTTTTTGCCATTAATACTTACCACTCCATTATTTTAACATATATACCTTTTGAAATTTTAAAAGGTAATCTCCTAATCATATTACAAGAACTTCTTATTTCCCAAATATTATTCTTACCCCTGTTTCGATTCCCATAGCCAATAAGCCCAACAAAAGACATCGCAACTTCTAATATAGTCCCACTATCCGCAACGGCCTTGGATTGTTACTGTTTGAAGCATTACTGTATTCGGCAAATAATGTTATGACTTTTTATTATGGCCTTTTTTATACAGCAATTTTTTATCTTGTTCATCCTCAGTATCAAAAGCAAATGTTATTACTTCATCTATCTTAACGGCGGATATTCCTTCTTCATTTCCATAATCATTTACAACATCCAAAAGCAAAAAATCATCATTATAATCCCTTATAAATCTTGAAATGCAAGAATCCTCAAAATGATTTAGAATAATATTATCAAGCCTATGTGTGCTTTAGTCATGATCACAATCTATTCTAAATTTTCCAATTCTAGTAACCGGTCTATTTAAGGGATATTTTTTCGCTGATTTTTTCTGATTTGTCTGAAGAAAAATATGTCACATCAATTTCGCTTAAATCATCCGAAAAAACAACGCTTTCAACCGGATCCGTACTGTTTACTAATTTCTCTTTTAATTGGATTTCCTTTAATGCTCTGTTTTCTTCAAACATATCGGATATTATGATCTTTTTACCATCAAAAAATGCTACATAGCTTTCCTTTTCACCCAGGACATAATAAAATGTTTTTGAAAATTTGTTTTTATCTAAATCATAATAATATGTCCGCCTGGTGGATAATCCTGTTCCTGACTGCACAGACACTTTTATTATATATTTTGTAAGCATTTCAATATCCGGCTCATTCATATATGTGCATTCGTGCTTAACCTTTTCCCCTTGTTTGCCATACAAATCATAATAGAAACTGAAATGATCTTCGGATGTGTTTCCTGTATAAATTTTAAAATATTTCTCAGAATTTTCAAAGTTTGCAGAATCATTTGAAGTTACTTTATCACTGTCTACTAAAACGGAACTTTTGTCTGATTTTTCACTACATCCGACAAGCAATAATAACAAAAGCATCAATACCAGTATCTTTTTCATCACTTTTACTCCTTAAAAGTGTT
>CAKSDA010000073.1 GCA_934444895.1 uncultured Eubacteriales bacterium
GGTGGGCCATCAGGGACTCGAACCCCGGACCAACCGGTTATGAGCCGGTTGCTCTAACCAACTGAGCTAATGGCCCGTAAAATTCCTGCGGCAAAAACCGCCGCAAGAATTATTATACATAATACAGGCTGTTTTGTCAACACAAAAACAAATTTTTTATATATAATTTATTATTTATCAATTCGTCCGTATAAAGGCATTTCGCTGGCATCCTTAACCGGAGCCTTATCCGGATCGGTATGCGGCTCATAAGCTTCTTTTTTTGCATAACCTCTTGAGCCTCTGCTTGAACGATCAAACCTTCTGCCTCTTGATTTATAATCAGGACGCGGCCTGGGTTCTTTGCCCTCCGGAGCAATAACAACCCTTCTTCCGCTTCCCTCTCCAAAAGATGTTGATGTAACACCCGGAATCTCCTGGATAACGGTATGGATTATTCTGCGCTCATATGGATTCATGGGTTCCAATGTGCGGCATTTACCGCTTTTAATTGCCTGGTCTGCCATACGCTTTGCAAGCGCCGTCAAAGCTTGTTCTCTTTTCTGCCTATAATCTCCGGTATTAAGAACTATTCTGTAATATCCGCTGACACCGGCATTTGCCGCGAGTGAAATGAGATATTGAAGTGCGTCAAGTGTTTCTCCGCGGCGTCCTATAATAACACCGAGACCCTCTCCTGTAAGGGTTATTTCAGAACCGCCGTCAATATCCGAGACTGCTATTGAAATATCATTGCATCCTATATCACTGAGAATTCTTTTAAGGTATGCTATTCCTTTGCCGGCAGGTGAATCGGCCGGAACATCATCAGCATTTACATAAACCTTATCTGCTGCTTTTTCTACAGGCTTGTCTGTTGCCTTTTTTGCTGTTTTTTCTTCGTGTTTTTTAACGATTTTTTCTTTTTTAACGGACTTCGGTTTTCTTGCCGGTTTTTCATCCGGAACTTCAACCGAAACCTTAACCGTTGCCTGACTTCCGCCGAAAATGCCCAGAGTTTTTTTCTTAGGTAACGATATAACTTCCACCTGAATATCTGCGTCGTATGCAACATTCAGTTCATCCAAAGCTTTTTGCTTTGCCTCATCAATTGTATCTGCTGTTCCTACAGCTTCTTTAATCAACCCGGTTTCCTCCAATTCCTATATTGCGGCAGCGTCGGCTGCGCGCAGTTTATTCTTTAACCTTTTGCATTATTTTAGTTTCTTCTTTATATCTTTTATAAAGTTCTTTTGTCTGTTCTGCGGCTATCATTTTATTAGGACCGTAAACATACTGAAGCACTGCCTGTATGCCACCGGCGATAAGGCTGGAGCAAGCCCAATAAAATCCGGCCGCGCAGGAAACTTTAAATCCTATAAATAATGATATAAGCGGCATTGTAAGCATCATTCCGGCCATGCTTTGAGCGCTTGGATTTGTTTTCTTTTGTATTCTAAGAGAAACAATGCTTGTAAGCAGTGCAGCCAAAAACGCCATAACCGGTATAAGCCATTCTATCTGAGCATGTCCTATTATATCAATATTAAATTTGGGTTGTTTGGTAAGATCTATACCCAAAAAGTTAAAATTAAACTGTCCGAGCTTTTGTTCTATATCTTCAAACCCGGTAATAGCGTGTGAAGAAATTTTATTTATAAGATCAGGTTCATAATACTGTTGAAGCTTAACACCGCTTCCAAGAGTTGCCTGCAATGCGTTTTTTGCGTTTTCAAGCACATTTGCCGGAATCTCAACTATATAAGTAAGAGGCTTTAAAACCACCTGATAAATACCCAGCATTATAGGGAAACGAATAAGCATCGGTAAACATCCGCCGGACATTGAAATATTTTCCTGCTGATAAAGCTTTTGTACTTCTTGAGAATAGCGCTGTTTATCGTCTCCGTACTTTTCCTTTAAAATATCCATCTTCGGCTTTATTCTCATCTGTCCTACAGAGGATTTTTGCGTTTTAATGCTAAGCGGAATCATGGCAACATTTACAACAAGGGTAAACATAAATACACCTATTGCAAAATTACCGCCAAAAAGCAAACTAAGTTGGCGCAATATCCATCCAAGAGGCTTTAATAAAAAATTAAAATTCATCGCCTTCAACTCCGTAATTTATTAACAAAGCGCTTGTGCGCATTATTTCTTTTTATTGTTATTTTTTTGTTTTGGCCTATATCTCGGCGGAACAGGATCGTACCCGCCTTTAAATAAAGGATTGCATCTGAGTATTCTTAAAATTGCCAGTATACTTCCCACAAACGCGCCATGCACGGTTATTGCCTGGATAGCATATTCCGAACAGGTTGGGGTATATCTGCAGCAAGCAGGCTTAGTCGGAGATACCAGTTTTTGATATTTCCTTATTGCCCAAATCAGCGCTTTCCCCATTTTTTAATATAACTCCTTCTTTTAAAAGGCTTTTATAAAAAGCTCTGTATACCGACAAACTTTTCACATATACTGTTTTTGCTCTGGCAACAAAAACGAAATCGTATCCACCGTCTATAACAGGTAAAATTTCACCGAATGCAGCCCTTATAACGCGTTTAGCGCGATTCCTTTTCACAGCCCCGCCGATTTTTTTGCTTGCGGTAATTCCCATTCTGCAAATGTTTAAACGATTTTTTCGGTAGTATATTACCACCGACGGGCATACAATACATTTGCCGCAACCATATAAGCGTCTGAAATCTTTGTTTAACTTAAATGTTAAATATTTTGGCACAAAATCATTCCGTTTCTTAAGAGGCCGAAAAGTAATATAACTTTGCTAAGCAAACATCGCAAAATACAAGCCAAAACCTTTTGCCGATTTAAATATTCGACAAAAGACGACTATTGCCGACCTAAACAGAAAGGCCACATATAGTGGCCTTTAATTTTAACTGTCGGTAAGGCCGACAAATATAAACCTGCCGTCCCAACCACCGAAAAAAGGCTTTTGCTTAGTAAGTAAGTTGCTTTCTGCCTTTTGCTCTGCGACGGGCAAGAACCTTGCGTCCGTTTCTGTCAGCCATTCTCTTTAAAAAGCCATGCTCTTTTTTTCTGTGCAACTTTTTAGGTTGATATGTTCTCTTCATAACTGTAAACCTCCTTTACAACATGAACACAACAAAGCTTTGCATTTCATTACCGTTGTGTCATATACGCTTTGTTCGGCGGCAAAGCCTGCCGAACCAAAAGGGCAATATAATAATAGCGCCTATCAGTTTTAAATTATAACCTAATATGTAGTAATATGTCAATGTTTTTTTCAAAAATATTAATTGTTTTAAATGAAAATTTCTTGCCGCAGGGGCGTCATCCTAATATCTCGGCAAATCTCTTATCTTTATTTACAATCGGAACAATATTTTCAAATGCAGTTTTAAGATATGCACAGTTTTCAAGATATGTAAGTGCGGTTTTATATCTTTCCGGGTTGGAAGCAACCGCTCCGCCCAAAATGACACCTACAACAACATTTTGAACGGTTCTGTCGCCGTAAGAGTACATTTCCGAAAGCATTGAAAATATCTTTTTAAGTGATTTTTTATTATTGCTGTCAAGTTCTTCTCCAAGCTTTACGGCAACGGTTGTTTTGAAAAAATCAACATATAAAAATGTTCCGTACTTTGCCACATGCTCTTTGTATGCATCTTTAAACTGAGGAAAAATCGACAATGTTTTTGCGCAAAGATCTTCAATATCCGGAGTTTCGCTATTCTTTTTTCTTGGCACAACAACCTCGCCCTGGCGGCTTGTGCGAACTCCCCTTATTCCCAATTTGCCTTTTAGTGTATCAAGAAAATCCATACCTGCCGATTCGGCATTTTGCTTATCGGTTTCATCCTCAAAAAGCCACGCCGAGGCATTGCTGTACTCCGAAATATTCCCGGACTCATCCACATCCGCAACATCCAAAAGCAACATTTTCTTTTCACTGTCATGACCTATTTTAAACGCGTATCTGTCGTTTTTATATGTTTCGCCGTCATCCTGCAAAACAAAAGAATATTCGGATATTATCCATTTAAGTTGATTTACAATTATTTCCCTGATACTGTTATCCATTTAAACACTTCCCTGTTTTTACTGCTGCTTGGCAGTTTTTTTAACATTAATTGATTTTATTGCGCTGTGGCAGATCGGTATTAACAATGCGCCTGCAGCGTTACCTATTGTTACAACAATTATGCTCCAAACCGATTTAACCTTCCACGCTCTTGACAATGTAAAGATTGCCATATCTACTACGCAGTGCTCGAATCCGCAAAGCATAAATACAACTGCCGGTAAGAAAACGGCTATGTACTTTTGAATTGAGTTAGAGGCATTTTTAAATGTATCGGCAGAAACAAACATAACTATTCCGCAAAAAAACGCCATAATCAAAATGCTCCATATATTATCCGTAAGCCTTGTATTGGCCAGTGTGAGCGCGCGTTTGGCCACGGTTTTTGAAAGCCTTGTGAGCTGCAAAGCATATCCTGTAAGAAGGGTTCCGGTTAAATTTCCTATCCAAATGGGAATGAGCAGCAGATTTTTGCTTGCCCCTTTGGATAAGCTGTATCCGACTTTGTCGTTATATAGAGTAAGTCCGTAGGAATAAATTACAAAGAAACTAATTGAAAAAGCTATTGATCCCAAGACCTTGTTGGTTATTCTAAAATATGCGATAAGGCCGATTGTAATCATAACGCCGGCAAGAACCGACTTTATAAACGCAGTCCAAAACTGTGTTGATGACATTAAGGGTGCTCTCTTTTTTCTTTGAACCTTATAGGTTTCTTCTTTTGAGTCCTCATTTGCATTGGCGTCGGTATTTATATCTGTATTCATATCTGTTTCAATGCCTTGTACCGACTCTGTTTCTTCCGGGAATGAACCGTTGTTATACATAAAAATCCTCCTTTGATTTTATAAAATTGCTATTAAAATCCTCGGCTGCTTCCGCCACCTGAGAATCCGCCTCCGCCACCGGAAAAGCCTCCGCCTCCCCTGCCGCCGAAGGAACCGCCTCCACCGAAAAATCCGCCGCCGGATCCGGGACCGCCGAAGAATCCGCCGCCGGATCCGGGACCGCCGAAGAACAAAAATGGGAATATACCGTGATTTCTGCGGCGTTTTCTGAAAAAGAATGACAATAAAAAGATTATTATAATAATCGAAGATACTATTTTTTCTACATAATCAGAATCATCATCGTTTGAATAATCGTAATCATCATAATTTGCCTGTGTAGTTGCGTCCGGAGTTAAATTATATTCCTTATACACTTCATTTACAACATCGCTGTAAATTGCCGTAATCCCAAGCGAAAATTGATCGTTTGACAAATACTTTTCGGTATAGCGATCTATAATTCTTCCTGCCTTTGCGTCGTTAATAGCGCCCTCCAGTCCGGAGCCTACCTCTATTCTGATTTTTCGTTCTTCAAGAGCAAGAAGTATAAGAACTCCGTTATTGTTTTCCTCGTTTCCTACTCCCCATTTTCTGGCAAGCTTTATTGAGTAGCTTTCTATATCAGCACCCTGCATGTTTTTAACCGTAACCGCAACAACCTGTGCCTTAGATGCATCAGAGGCTTTATAAAGCGCCGTTCCCATATTCATGATCGCCTGTTCCTGTTCCGGATCTATTATTTCAGCAAAATCGTTCACAAAGAAGTTGCTTGTCGGTTCCGGTAGCTTTACCTCTTTTTGGGTTTCGCCGCACGAGCAAAATAACAATACTGCCGCCAGTGCCGAAAACAATAGACAAACTGCCTTTTTCAGTTTTCGGAAACTCATTTAAAACTAACCTCCGGAACTTTTTCCGCTCCCTTGTCAGCTTCAAAATAATCTACCTTTTCAAAACCGAAAATTCCTGCGAAAATGTTTGACGGGAATTTTGTTATTTTTACATTATATTTTTTTGCTGCCTCGTTATAATCATTTCTTGCCGCTGTAATTCGGTTTTCTGTTCCGGCAAGTTCATCGGAAAGCGCAATAAAATTTTCGTTAGCCTTTAAGTTCGGATAATTTTCTACCACTACCAAAAGTCTTGAAACCGCAGATGAAAGCTCATCGTTTGCCTTATCCATTTCGCTAACGGTGTTGGCTCCGGCCAATTTGCTCCTGGCGCTAGCTATATCGTTATAAACCGATTCTTCATGATTTGCATATCCCTTAACCGTGTTAACTAAATTGGGTATTAAATCACTTCTTCTTTGAAGTTGAGTGCTTATTGTAGATTGCTTATTATCAACCTGAGCTTTTAATTCAACCATTGAATTATAGCTGCTTGCGAAAATAGCAATAACTGCAAGTACCGCTAAAATAACTATACCCCAGACAACCAGTTTTTTATTTTTGGATTTTTCCATAAAACTCACCTTTCCAAACTATTGTATTGTAATTAAAATATATTTAAAATTCAATATATTAAAAAGTATACCATGGAATTATGAATAAATATACATTTTTTATATGCTTCGGAATTTATATGTTTCGGACACAACAATCATTGTATCCGAATTGTTTTATTTAGGCTTTATTATCAAACAGATTTAATTTTTTCATTATTGTATCCTATAAATTCTACTTCGCAAATACTGTTGTTAAGCTTTTTTACAAGAGGTTCTATCACAACATTTTCAGTAGCGTAATGACCGCCGTCAAATAAAGGATAGCCCATTTCAATCGCCGAAATAAACACGCTGTGTTTAACATCTGCGGTTAAAAATGCATCTGCGTTCTTAGCAGCCAGAGTTAAAAAATCACCCCCGGAGCCGCCGCAAACCGCAACTGTCTTTATAATCTTATCCGAATCTGCATATCTAACGCTGCTTTTAAGGTGATTTTTTACATGCGTTGCAAAATCTCCGGCTTTCATTTCTTCTTTTAAATTACCGTACCTAAAAGCGAATCCGTCATCGGAATCAATTCTTTTAATATTATTAAGCTCAATAGCCCTTGCAAGACAATCGTTAACACCGTCGGCCGCACTGTCCAAATTGGTGTGCATTGAAATTACGGATATTTTATTCTCAATACAACTTATAATTTTTTTGCCGTCGCCGCCAGAGACTATCTGCTTAATGGGGCTAAAAATTATCGGATGATGACTTATTATAAGCTCTGCTTTTTTTTGAACTGCATAATCAATTGCAGACGAAGTGCAGTCTAAACATACAACGGTCTTTGTTACATTTCGCTCCCGATCACCAATTAAAAATCCGCTGTTATCATAAGGCATTGCAAGCTCCGGCGGCGCTATTTCACAAAGCTTTTTAAAAACCTCGCCGATCTTCAAAAAATCACCTTCCAACTTTTTTAAAATAAAATAACTATACAAATATCCATATTAAACCAGCCATATAATAAATAACCATATAAACAACTTCAAATCATGCGTTGGCATTATTTATTTTGCATTAAAAGAATCCTTCAGCGCAACTGTGCGGTTAATGATTATTTCGTCATCGGTTGTATCAGGATCTACTGTGAAATACCCCTGGCGCATAAACTGGAATACATCTCCGGGTTTTGCAGCCGCAACATCAGGTTCAATTTTTGCATTCTTAATAATACTTAAAGAATTCGGATTTATATTTTCCGCAAAGGAAGTTACACCCTCTTCATCCGACGGATTGGGCACCATAAACAAACGATCGTAAAGTCTTACCGTGGCATTTTTTGCAACCGCCGCCGAAACCCAGTGCAATGTTCCCTTTACCTTGCGCCCATCAGGAGAATTGCCGCCTTTTGATTTTGGATCATATGTGCAGTGAACAGCCGTAATATTCCCGCTTTCATCCTTTTCCAAAGATGCAAACTTAATGAAGTAAGCCCCCTTAAGCCGCACTTCTTTTTCCGGGCAAAGTCTGAAATATTTATTTGGCGGATCCAACATAAAATCATCCTGCTCAATAAATATTTCCTTTGAAAATGTAACCTTTTTGGTTCCCAGTTCAGGCTTGTTTGGATTAATCTCAACCTCAAGCTCTTCGGTTTTTTCATCATCATAATTATCAATTATTACCTTTAACGGTTTTAAAACCGCCATGGCTCTTTCGGCATTTAAATTAAGATAATCCCTAACGCATGCTTCAAACAACGCAAAATCAATTACGCTGTACGCTTTTGAAACACCTATTCTGGAAACAAATTCTCTAACTGCCTGTGCAGGATATCCGCGCCTTCTCATTCCGCAAATGGTAGCCATTCTGGGATCGTCCCATCCGCTTACCAGTCCGTCCTTAACAAGCTTTAAACACTTTCTTTTGCTGGTTAGAGTATAGTTAACATTCATTCTTGCAAATTCTATCTGTCTGGGAGGCATTTTTATATCA
>CAKSDA010000074.1 GCA_934444895.1 uncultured Eubacteriales bacterium
AGCCTTGCCGGCACAGTGTATGTAGGCGGCGTTCAATTGGAAAAGAGCGACGCTGCAAATGAATATAACCTGGCAGAAAATGCCTTCTTCCTAAGAGATGTGCAGGCATGGGAACATAATGGTGTTTCTTACGGCGACGGAACAACGGTTGAAAAGTTACAATTAAGTATTAAAGTGGGTATATTGCAATGTATAACATTATTAGATTGGTAATTGGTTTTATTTTTCTTGTATCTTCAATTATAGCAATAAGAAAATCTAAATTAGTGCATAAATATATATTGTATTCTGTTTTTACAGGTTTGTCGGTTATGTTGATTGTTGTGTTATCTTTTTTACCGTTTGAAAATCTTTTTGTGACTTTCGATTCCCCAAAAGCGGCCTATGAGTATTTTAATTTAGGAAAATCAAATATTGAACTTATAGTGGAGGGGGATAATTGCGATTTTATTATTGATCGAAAAAATAACTCTGACACATATTTGATTGTACCTAAAACAGCAGATGGATGGAAAATAGGAATTGGCTTAAACACTAAAAGAATCATTCAGAAACTTTCTGATGGAATTGTTTTATATGTTTATCAATACAAAAATACAAGTGATTACTTTATAACTATCTTTGACACAAATGGTGGCGAATCAGTTGTATCTGACGAATACAATACTGAATTTTTTCCTTTAAAAAGAAACAACGACCCTCTTGGAAAAAACCTAGTTACTTATTATGCACACATTACTAAGTTTAATCCACAATATAGCGTAACAGTAAACGGCAACAAAATAGTAATGGGAAATGGTAATTAGATTTAATTTTCCATTGTCGTTGCTTTACGCATCAAAGAAGGGGCATAGAAAATACAGCTGATAAGTTGAAACGAAAGGATATTATTAATAAATGCAACATATATGGACTCTGGAAAACTGGGAGAAAAACATCGACTTAGATGATAAAAACCACAGAACGGGGTTAAGGCTTAAGTTCGATAAAGGTGTAGACATAGAGGTCCGTAAAGCATGCAAAGAATTTGCTGCATTTATGCGAAGAGAGTATTTTTTTCCAATCAGAGTACCGGTTTACCTTAAAAATCAAAAAAAGTTGAAATGCATGGATGGGTCTTTTGCATATGGTACTTTTCTTGACCATATAAGCTATGAATACGAACCTTATATTCGTATAGCAGTAGGTGATTATAATGACAGGTGCATCAGTTGGGGGAAAGAAAGTGCGATGATTGCAATACTACTTACAATTTCGCACGAGCTGACTCACTATTTTCAGTGGATAAACGGGTTGAAGTTAACTCCTATTGGCAGAAAAAGGCAAGCAACAATGTATTCAAGATATATTATGGATGAATATTCCGAAATAAAGGAACATTTGTAAACGGTATAAAATAAAGTATGCCCAAGTCAGAAATGTTGAATAGAAACAGGTATTTCTAAAAAATTTAATTAAGCTTTTCACAAAAAAGAGCTAAAAGAAATTGCCAATAAATATGAATGTGAGGTTTTCATAGATGTATCCTTTTGCCAATACGGCACATATTCTGATCTTGGCTTTTTTGGCGAAAACATAAAAAATCCGTTTTTTTACAATCCGATATAGCTATTGATCCATATGATATTTATGAATCTTATAATCTATATTAAATAATACAACTAAAAATTGAGTAACGAGGTGAAAAGATTTTATGTTTTTTGATTTAATAAGAATTGTGTTGTGGTTGTCAATTTCTCTAATTATCATTTTAAAAGTAAAATCGAAAAAAATTGTGCGAAAAAATCTCGTATGCATATTAAGTATTGTTATATGTTTCGGCCTGGTTTCAGTTTCAGCAATCTATCCGCTTGAAAATGTTTTTATTAATTTTAAATCTCCAAAACAAGTATTTAGTTATACAAGGCTTGGCAAAGTAAATGATATTCTATATGGTAAGGATTCCTGTCTGGTAATCTGTTCAAATTTAAACGGTACCTACGGACATTACATAATCCCAAAGAATGAAAAAGGATATAAAATACCAAATTATTTTACTGAGAAAAAGGTGCTTAAAAAAATTGATCAAAACGGTATCTTTAATGTTTATCATGTTTCAGGCACACAGGATTATTATGTATCTGGAACCATAATCTCAAGTAGCACTAACCAAAATGTTGTTGATAATTATAACCGTCAGGTTAAAACGGTCAGCATTAATATGGGTAGTACGGAAATAAAAACGGTTTTTTTATATTCATATGTTGAAAATTTAAAAGACGAATACTATTTTGTCATTAACGGAACTAAAGTCAAAATATTCGAATAAGCCATTTGTCTGGTATCATTCAGAGGTATCTTTTCTCCCATATGGTTCATATCCCGCGCTTGAGTTTTTTAGTGAAAATATGAAGAAGATCTGCTATTTAGAAGCCGATAAAAGTATTGACCCATATGATGTATATGATCCTTATGACCTATATTAAACGAGAGTGTAAGAAGAATAGTAAATAAGAGTAAAAAGGGATTGAAATTTTAAAAATATTATGATATAATCATAAATCATATTGAATATATGTTTTAAATGCGTTGACAAAGAAAAGTAAGCAGTTTGCTTCTAAACAGAAACGGGGTTCACCGGCTGAAAGACCCCTTTGGAAGGTTCTGCTGAAGTTCCCTTTTGAGCATTGCGGTTGAACGTTTAGACAATTAGGCCGCAACGGGTGAACCCCGTTAAAGGTTTAGCAATTATTAATTGCGCCGAGTGTTTATAAAAAACAGTGTTTTTATAAAAAAATGGGTGGTACCGCGGAGTTATGCGCTTCGTCCCTTTTATGGGGACGGGCGTTTTTTTATTGCTTTTATTTAAATTGCTTTTATTCAAATCTTCGCACCGATTGGTGTTTTAGGTTTGCAATTTCCAAAACGGATTATATGCCAAAGGGATATTTATCGTTTGTTTAAATCAGGTTTTTTTAATTAGGCACTTTTTCTGCAAATTTTTAAAGGCAAAATACTTGACAGCATAACTGAAAGGATGAAAATATTATGAAGCAGAAACTTGAAGAAATAAGGGAAGCAGCCAAAAAGGCGCTTACGGGAGCGGGTGATGTTGAATCGGTAGACGCCATTCGTATAAAATTTCTCGGAAAAAAGGGAGAACTCACTGCTATTCTTAAACAGATGGGAAGTCTTTCGGCCGAAGAACGCCCAAAAATGGGTCAGCTTGCGAATGATATCAGATCCGACATTGAGCAGGCCGTGGAAAAATCTCTTAGTGAAATGAAGAAAAAGGCGCAAAACGCCAGGCTGAAAAAAGAGGAAATAGACATTTCCATTCCCGGCAAGCGTCGTGAAATCGGATCATTACATCCTCTTAACAGTGCCCTTAACGATCTTATAAATATTTTCACTTCAATGGGGTTTGATGTTGTAGACGGACCGGAAGCCGAGACAGACTACTACAATTTTGAAGCGCTTAATGTGCCTAAGGATCACCCGGCAAGGGATATGCAGGATACATTTTATTTGGCAGATAATATCCTGCTTCGCTCTCAAACCTCCGCTGCACAAATACGCACCATGGAAAAAAGAAAACCTCCTATAAGAATAATTTGCCCCGGCCGCGTATATCGTTCGGATGATGTTGACGCAACCCATTCGCCGGTTTTCCATCAGGTTGAAGGACTTGTTGTTGATAAAGGCATTACAATGTGCGATCTTAAAGGCACACTGGAACAAATGGCAAAGGAAATATACGGAAGCGATACAAAGGTAAAATTCCGCCCCTCCTTTTTCCCGTTTACAGAGCCCAGCGTTGAGGTTGATGTAACATGTTCAGAGTGCGGCGGCAAGGGCTGCCGAGTATGCAAAGGCTCGGGTTGGATAGAAATCCTCGGAGCTGGAATGGTTCACCCCAGGGTTCTGGCAGGATGCGGTATAGATCCTTCGGAATATTCCGGATTTGCATTCGGCATAGGATTGGACCGTCTTACTACCACAAGGCACAAAATAAGCGATATACGGTTGCTGTTTGAAAACGATTTGCGTTTTCTTAAACAGTTTTAGGAGGTAAATATACTATGAAGGTATCACTTGAGCAGTTAAAAAAATATGTTGAAATAAATGTTGATCCTGTAAATCTGTGCGAACGCATGGTTATGGCAGGCTTTGAGGTTGAAGAGGCAACAGATCTTTCAAAAACTATGGACAATGTTGTAGTAGGCAGAATAACAAGCATTGCTCCGGTTGAAAACTCCGATCATCTTCGTATTTGTATGATAGATGTGGGGAAATGCGAAGATATTCAAATAGTAACCGGAGCGGAAAATGTTTTTGAGGGTGCGCTTGTTCCCACTGCACTTAACAATTCCCACCTTCCGAACGGTATGCATATAAAAACCGGTAAACTGCGCGGCGTTGTATCAAACGGAATGCTTTGCAGCGGCGAAGAGCTGAAACTTACGGAAGATGATTATGAAGGCGCTTCGGTTTACGGGATTATGATTTTAAAGGGCGATTTAATACCTGGTACGGATTTGCGTGAAGTTTTAGGGCTTAACGATTGGATAATAGATTTTAAAATTACCGCTAATCGCCCGGATTGCCAAAGTATACTCGGAATTGCGCGAGAGATAGGCGTTGTGCTCAAAACAAAATTCACACCTCCGGTGCCGACATACAAAACCTGCGGCGGAAATATAAAAGACTATATATCCGTAGAGGTTAAAAATTATGAACTTTGCCCCAGATATACAGGCAGATATGTAAAAAACATTAAAATAGCACCGTCTCCTGAATGGATGAAGAGATGTCTTTTAGCTTCCGGAATGCGCCCCATAAATAATATTGTTGACATTACAAATTTTGTAATGCTTGAAACAGGTCAACCCCTTCATGCTTTTGATTACAGGGACATTAAAGGTTCCAAAATTATCGTGCGAAATGCCAAAAACGGTGAGAAAATGACCACCCTGGATTCAAAAGAATATACCCTTAAGGACAGTATGCTTGTTATTGCGGATGCCGAAAATCCTTCCTGCCTGGCCGGAATAATGGGAGGACTTAACAGCGAAATAAAGGATGATACTTCCGAGCTGTTTTTGGAGTCGGCAAACTTCAAACGCGATAATATACGCAGAACATCCCGCGCACTGGGCATCAGAACGGAATCAAGCTCAAGATATGAACGCGGACTTGATATAATCAATGCAAAGTATGCCTCCGACCGCGCTCTCCAGCTTATTGATGAGTTGGGCGCCGGCGAAATTGTAGACGGTATTATTGATGAAAACAACGGACTGCCGGGTGAGCGTAATCTTCTGGTAAAGGTTGACGATATTAACGGCCTGTTGGGACTCAGTATTTCGGCAGATACAATGCTGGAGATATTAAACAGCCTTCATATTCCCACTACATTGTCCGACGGTGTTTTAAACTGCAATATTCCATCATTCAGAGATGATATTGAATTTATGGCGGACATTGCAGAGGAAGTAATGAGAATTTACGGATATGACCATATTATAGGAACTCCCATAACCGGTAAGGTTATGCGCGGATCAATAACCCCCGAAAGAGCTTTGGACGACAAAATTAAAAATTTGCTTTGCTCAAACGGAATGTATGAAATTTCAACATACTCCTTTATAGGCAGTCACTCCATGGATGTTTTGGGACTTGATCCGGACGATTGGAGGTTAAATGCAATTAAAATCCGCAATCCTCTCGGTGACGAATACTCGGTAATGCGTACTCAGCTTGTGACTTCAATGCTTTCGGTTCTTTCAACCAATATTAATCGTAAAAATCCGGACGCAAGATTTTTTGAAATATCAAAGCGTTTTATCCCAAAACAATTGCCCATGACCGAACAGCCATTAGAACTTAAGACACTTTCTTTGGGACTTTATGGTAAAGACGAGGATTTCTTTACTTTAAAAGGAATTGTTGAACAGATAATGGAAAAATGCGGTAAAGATGTTTCGTTTGAGAGACACGCCGAAACATTCCTGCATCCGGGGCGCTCTGCAAAGGTATTGGACAAAAACGGTGATATTCTTGCAATTTTCGGAGAGGTACATCCTACAACAACCGAAAAAGTAGGCATAAACAGAAGAGTTTATGTTGCTGAAATATATCTTGACAAGCTTTTAAGCGGTGAAAAGAAAACGGTTATTTACAAGCCGCTTCCTAAGTTCCCTGCCGTAAGCCGCGACATTGCAATGCTTTGCAACCGGGATGTTTTAATCGGCGATTTAATAGATCTTATTAAAAAAGCCGGCGGCAAATTGCTGGAAAGTGTTTCTCTTTTTGATGTATATGAGGGAGAGCAAATTCCAAGCGGCAAAAAAAGCGTTGCTTTTAATATGACTCTTCGCTCATCGGAAGGTACTCTTACGGATGAAATGATAGAAACCGTCATGAACAAAATAATAGATGAACTTTCAAAATTCGGTGCGGAACTTCGCAAATAATTTGCAGATATACCTGCAAATTTAATATAAATTTCAAGGATTACTTTATATTTTAATAATTTGTTTAATGCGCCCGGCGGGTAATTACAACTGCCGGACGCATTAGTTGTCTGAAGCAAGAAATTACTTAAGTGAAAAAACGGAAAACCAATTTGTTCCTATCAATTGCAATACAAATAATATAAAAATAATATTGTGTAAATATATTTTCAGATAATACTTGAAAAATCCCCGGTATTGTTATACAATTAATATTGGTTTAGTATTGCGGAGAGTTATGCCGCAGAGTTAATATGCAGCATGTGGGAGTTGAAATATATGAATGATAAAACAATGACATTTTCCTTAGGTAACGACCGTGACCGTCAAATCAGAGAGGCTATGCTCACGGTATATAATGCTTTAAAGGAAAAGGGATATAATCCTATTAACCAAATTGTAGGGTATATTTTGTCTGAGGATCCTACCTATATTACAACCCATAATAACGCAAGAAACCTTATTCAGAAAATTGACAGGGATACTTTGCTTCAAACGCTTGTTAAGTATTATATGACCACTTAATTCCTGTTTGTTTTAATGCTAAAAAGGAGTTTTTTGATATATGGCAGAAAAATTTTTAACTTATAAAGGGCGCCCGCTGGTTCGCGGAGGGAACACTATCTACTACGGCAACATGTCGGACACTTATGTGTGCGTATTGCAGATAATGAGCAACAAAGAGGAAAACGGTCAAGAGGTTCCGGATAAAATTCAAATTCAGCTTTTAAATACCGACCCGGATATGCCAATACTTGAGCGTATTGTTAAAACAAGTGAAAAGCACGGACTTTATAACGCCATGGATATTGCTTCAATATGGCTTGAGCGCGCACTCAAAGGATAGTGCAAAAATCAAACGAAAAAAATTATAAAAGAACCGACTGTGTATTTTTAATATGCAGTCGGTTTTGATTAATTCGGTAATTTACAGCCTATTCCGTTGATTAATATTAAAAATTCTTAAAAAATGAAATAATATTTATTTAATTTGACTAAATAGGCTTGACAAAACTGATATTTGCATTGTATAATTAATGTAACTTATATAAGAGGTGATTTGTGTTGACTGCTAAAAAAATATTATCATTTATTTTGTGCTTTGCATTACTGCTTACATGCACAATAGGTAGCATATCAGCTGCAACAACCGGCGATGTTGACATTGATGTTTCTTACGATTCTCCTTGTCTGTTCGCTGTTACTGATGCTGATTTCAGCTATAAAACCCAGGGCAGAACATTCATTGATACGGATAGAGAAATCCTTCTAATGAATTCAGTTGCTTCAACATTTGAATTTAATGCAGATTGTGCAAATGATGTAACGATTGAATTTTTGGCCGAAAATGTTACCGATAAATGTTTCTTCACGGTAATTGTTGACGGCGTTGTTCAGGACAGAGATAAGTGCGTTATTACCGAAGACAGTATGCCGCTTATAACAATAGCCGAAGATTTGGCTCCCGGAAAACATACATTCAAGCTTATTCGTCAGTCAGATCCCGCAGTTGCTTCCGTTGGAGTTGCATGGATAGAATTCAGCGGCAGAATGCTTGACGCAGATAAACAGAATTCCGTTATCGAATTCGTAGGCGACGGAATCACAACTGCCGTAGGTAACATCGGTAA
>CAKSDA010000075.1 GCA_934444895.1 uncultured Eubacteriales bacterium
GCGTAGAGGTTAATTACAAGGTAGGAGATCTGGTTAAGATCACATCCGGTCCGCTTAAAGGAATGGAAGGCTCGGTTATTTCAATCGATACCGATAATAACACCGTTAGTGTTAAGATTTCTATGTTAGGTCAGGAAATTCCCGCTGAAATGGAACTCAATCAGGTTGTTCCGGCGTTTTAAATTAGTTTATTTTGCGTATTACGCAAGTAAGTCGGCAGAATTTCTGCCGAGTGGGAGGAAGTGTATCCACTTCCGCCTTACCACGAATTTTGGAGGTGCAAAAAATGGCTCAAAAAATCACAGGTTATATTAAATTGCAAATTCCTGCAGGAAAGGCAACTCCGGCTCCGCCGGTAGGTCCGGCTCTTGGTCAGCACGGTGTAAATATCATGGCTTTCACTAAGGAATTTAATGAACGCACAAAAAATGATGCCGGCCTTATTATTCCTGTAGTTATTACAGTTTATGCAGACCGCTCATTCAGCTTCGTAACCAAAACTCCGCCGGCCGCTGTTTTAATTAAAAAGGCATGCGGAATCGAGACTGCTTCAGGCGTTCCGAACAAGACAAAGGTAGCAAAAATCACCAAAGAGCAGATTACTAAAATTGCTGAGCAAAAGATGCCTGACCTTAACGCCGCAAGTGTTGAAACTGCCGCAAGCATGATTGCCGGTACAGCACGCAGCATGGGTATCGAAGTAATCGACTAATGCTGCTGGGTGGGAGGAAATAATCCGATTAACCACTTTTTTGGAGGTAAAACAATGAAACACGGAAAGAAATATACAGAAAGCGTAAAGCTTATTGAATCCGGTAAATTTTATGATGTGAACGAAGCCATGGATATAGCTGTTAAAACAGGAACAGCAAAGTTTGATGAGACCGTAGAGGTTCATATCCGTCTCGGCGTTGATTCGCGTCATGCAGATCAGCAGGTTAGAGGTGCGGTAGTACTTCCTAACGGAACCGGTAAAAATGTAAGAACCCTTGTTATTACTAAGGGTGACAATGTTAAGATCGCCGAAGATGCAGGTTCTGATTTTGTCGGCGGTGAAGAGATCGTTGCAAAAATTCAAAAAGAAAACTGGCTTGACTATGATGTTGTTATCGCATCGCCTGATATGATGGGCCTTGTTGGCCGTCTTGGTAAGGTGCTCGGCCCGCGTGGTTTAATGCCTACGCCTAAAGCCGGTACTGTAACACCTGATGTTGCTAAGGCAGTAACAGAAGCCAAAGCCGGTAAGATTGAATATCGTCTTGATAAAGCCAATATCATTCATTGCCCTATCGGAAAGGTATCTTTCGGCAAAGAAAAGCTTCAGGAAAACTTCGATACTCTTATGAATGCTGTTATTAAAGCAAAACCGGCTACTACAAAAGGTCAGTATATTAAATCCTGCGCGGTAGCTACAACTATGGGCCCCGGAATTAAGCTTAATGTTGCAAAATTCGGCGCATAATTTTCAGAATTTAATTTTGATTATTTATAATCAGCATTTATCATCAAGGTAGTATATTATACTACCTTGATTTATTGCGTGTAGGTGCATTTTATGAAAAAAAGCGAAAACCTTCTTACAGGTAATCTTACAAAAAACATATTTTTATTTACACTGCCGATAATACTGTCAAGTGTTTTGCAACTTTTGTTTAATGCCGCCGATTTAATTGTCGTAGGTCGATTCGACACTTTAAATGCGTCCGCTGCCCAGGCGGCAATCGGTACAACGGGTGTAATTACTCAGCTTACCATTAACATGTTCATAGGGATTTCAATCGGCGTAAATGTTGTAATAGCAAGGTTGTATGCGGAAAGAAACACCGAGAAGCTTAAGTTAGCGGTACAAAACGCTATGTTTTTAGGGGTCATTTCCGGGATTATAGTATCGATTATCGGATATATGTATTCCGGAGAAATGTTAAAGCTTATGAATGTTAACGAAGACATTCTGCCTTTAGCTACGGCATATCTAAAAATTATTTTTTTAGGCGCGCCGTTTAATATGATATACAACTTTGGCAGCGCCATAATGCGCGCATCCGGTGATACCAAAAATCCGATGATATACCTAATAATCGCCGGCATATTTAATGTAATACTTAATCTTATAACCGTAATTTGCTTTAAAATGGGAGTTGCGGGTGTGGGAATTGCCACATCCGTTTCGAATTTGCTTTCATGCGTTTTAATAGTAATTAAACTTCTTAAAACAAAATCTTCAATAAAACTAACCCTTAAGGACTTTAGATTTTCCGGAAAAGCCATAAACAAAATGCTGATTATAGGAATTCCTGCGGGAATTCAAAGCTCTTTGTTTTCTTTGTCGAATGTTGTAATTCAGTCATCTGTTAATTCTTTCGGACCCAATGCCATGGCGGGGTGCGGAGACGCTACAAATTTGGACGGATTTATATATGCTGCCATAAACGCATATTCGGTAGCAGCCGTTACTTTTGTTGGCCAGTGCTGCGGAGCCGGACAAAAGCAAAAGATAAATAAAGTTTTGTTTTCAATACTGTCTCTTGTAACGGTAACGGGACTTGTATTGGGGTTTGGTTGTTACATATTCGGTGAAAAACTGCTTGGTATATATACCACAAACCCGGCGGATATTGCAGCGGGCATGGAACGCATGCGAATAATAGCAACAACATACTTCTTGTGCGGTATTATGGATTCGTTGGTTGGTGCGGTAAGAGCAATGGGACAAGCTATAATTCCAATGATAATAACACTTGTTTGCGTATGTGTTTTCAGGGTAATATGGATAGCCGTAATGCTTGATAAATTTCGCTCGCTTACAACGGTTTTTATCTCATATCCCATTTCATGGTCGCTTTCGATTTTGTTTGTGGCGATATGTTATATATTTCAAAAGAAAAAGATAACCTATCAGAAAAAAACATGTTGACAAAAGCAGTGGTTTATGCTAATATATTTATTGTTGATTCCCAAGACAGTAGGTTGGTTAAACCTGTAATTCCTACCGAGGATGGCGCACATATTTGTGATAACTATGTTTTTAATATTTAAGTAGTTATATGCCTACCTCATGTTTTGGGGTAGGCATTTTTTTCGGGAGGTGAAATTAAATGCCAAGTGAAAAAATATTGGAATTGAAAAAAGCACAGGTTGAGGCACTTACAGAGCAACTTAAGTCAGCCTGCATGGGTATCATTGTTGATTACAAGGGTATCAGCGTTGCGGATGATACAGTTCTTCGTAAAGAACTCCGTGAAGCAGGTGTAAAGTATACAGTTGTTAAAAATACACTGCTTAGATTTGCAGTTAAAGAGGCAGGCCTTGAAGGACTGACCGATGTATTAAGCGGTACAACTGCTATTGCTACAAGCACCGATGATTACACTGCAGCAGCAAGAATACTCGGTAAATGTGCCGATAGCCATGAAAACTTTACAATTAAAAGCGGTTTCATGGACGGTGAGATTATTGACAGCGCTACTATCGATAGTCTTGCAAAACTTCCTACAAGGGAAGTGCTTCTTGCAACAGTTCTCAACGCATTCAATGCTCCTATATCTGCATTCGCAAGAGCAATTCAGGCAGTTGTAGATAAGCAGCAGGGCGGAGAAGCTGAAGCAGAATAATTTAAAAATAATATTTGTTTATTGGAGGAAATAAAAATGGCATCAGAGAAAGTAACAGCTATGATTGAAGAGCTTAAAGCTCTTACAGTTCTTGAGCTTGCTGAGCTCGTTAAAGCAGTAGAGGAAGAATTCGGCGTTTCAGCCGCAGCCGCAGTTGCAGTTGCAGCTCCTGCAGCAGGTGGAGCAGCCGCAGAAGAGAAAACAGAATTTGATGTTGTTCTTGCAGCAGCAGGTTCAGAAAAGATCAAGGTTATCAAGGCAGTTCGTGAAATCACAGGTCTTGGCCTTGGCGAAGCTAAAGCTCTTGTTGACGGCGCACCTAAGACTCTTAAAGAGGCTGTATCTAAGGATGAAGCTGAAGAAATCAAAACAAAGCTCACCGAAGTTGGCGCTACAGTTGAACTTAAGTAATTAACAAAATCAGTTTGTTAAAGCTTAGGCCGGCAGGGTTTGACTCTTGTCTGCCTAACGATTTTGCGGTATGAAGATTTTGCTTCATACCGCGTTTTTTATTTTTATTTCAAAATATAATGACAAATAGAACATTTTTAGGTATAATATAATAATAGCATTGTCATTATAGTTTTTGCGAGGTAAAAAAATGAAGCTTTTGGTTATTGATGGAAACAGTATTGTTAATCGTGCATTTTACGGTATAAAAATTTTGACTGCCGGAAATGGACAGTATACAAATGCAATCTACGGTTTTATAAACATATTGAACAGTCTTACCGAAAGGGTGCATCCGGACGGGGTTGTGGTGGCTTTTGATTTAAAGGCGCCAACATTCAGACATAAAATGTATTCCGAATATAAAGCCGGACGAAAACCAATGCCGCAGGAACTGGCTTCTCAGTTTCCGATTCTTAAAGAAATTCTAAAGCTTATGGGGCATACATGCATAGAGCTTGAGGGATATGAGGCTGACGATATTTTGGGTACGCTCAGCAGTGCCGCTGAAAAATCCAATGACACTTGCGTAATTTCAACAGGTGACCGAGACAGCTTGCAGCTTGTTTCCGACCAAACGACCGTGCTTCTTGCAACAACAAAGGAAATTGTACCTTATACTCCCCAAACGCTTTATGAAAAGTATTCGTTGGCTCCTTCGCAAATGATAGAACTTAAAGCCCTTATGGGTGACGCAAGCGATCATATTCCGGGTGTTGCCGGAATTGGAGAAAAAACGGCTTGTGATCTAATAAAACGGTTTAACAACATTGATTATATTTATGAGAATATAAGTGATATAGATGTTAAAGAAAGCGTTAGAAACAAACTTATAAATGGTAAAGAAAGCGCCTATTTAAGCAAAGAACTGGGAACTATTTGCAAAGAGGTTCCGATATCTCTTGATTTTAATGATTATAAGCAGGGTGAAATCAATAAGGCAGAACTTGCAAAAATATTCCGTGAACTTAAGTTTAACAAATTTGCAGAGCAGATGCATCTTAATGATGAAGAATATGCAGCTGCCGATGAAGAGGACAAACCTGAGATTTTTTCGGTTTGTGAGTATTCGGATCTTGAACTTAAAGGTGAAGAATTTACTGTAACGATTATTGCAGATGATGAAAAAGAAAATTTGTATCTTTGCAAGGATAATAAAATTGCAAGGCTTAATATATTAACCGACAGAGAAAAAATTAAAAGTTTTTTCCAAATTAAAAATTTAAAAGTATGCACAGACGACAGTAAAAATCTTTATACTCTTATGTCGGATATATGCAGTATTCCGCTTGTCAGTTTTGACATTTCTCTTGCCGGTTATCTTTGTTCCCCTTCATCTAAATCATATGATGTGGAAAAATTATCCTCAGAGTATCTTAAACATTCGGCGGCACTTGAAAACTCTGATGACAAATATTTTAAAAGGGCGGCAAACGCAGCTCTTTTGTTTGCAATTTTAAAAGAAACCATTGAAAAAAATAATATGGACAAGCTTTTGTATGAAATCGAAATACCTTTAGCGCAGCTTTTAAGTGAAATGGAACGCTACGGTTTTATGATTGATACTAATGGCATAAGCAAAATGAAAGAGCACCTTGAAACACGGATAGACAATCTTGAAAAAGAAATATGCGAATTGGCAGGAGAAGAGTTTAATGTCAGATCTCCCGCCCAGCTCGGAGTTATTCTTTTTGAAAAATTGGGACTTAAATCAGGCAAAAAAACTAAAAGCGGATATTCAACCACCGCAGAGGTTTTGGAAAAACTGAAAAACGATCATCCTATAATCGGATTGATTTTGGAATACAGAAGCCTTTCCAAAATAAATTCAACCTACTGTGAAGGACTTTTAAAGGCGGCTCATAAGGATGGCAGGGTTCACTCAACCTTTAATCAGACCGAAACCAGAACCGGAAGAATTTCTTCTCTTGAACCCAATTTGCAAAATATACCGGTGCGAAGAGAAGAAGGGCGAGAACTAAGGCGCTTTTTTGTTGCCAAAGAAGGATACCTGCTTTTGGACGCCGACTATTCCCAAATAGAGCTTAGAGTTCTGGCACACATTTCAAAGGATAAAAATATGATAAAGGCCTTTTGCAACGGTGAGGATATACACACAAAAACGGCGGGCGAGGTCTTTAATATGCCGGCGCCGCTTGTTACTCCTCAAATGAGAAGCAGGGCAAAGGCGGTTAATTTCGGAATTGTTTACGGAATAGGGGCTTTTTCTCTTGCAAAAGATATCGGTGTAACCCGTGCAGAGGCGGCTGAATATATTGACAGTTATTTTGAAACCTATCCAATGGTTGCGGATTATATGAAAGAGGTAGTGGAAAAGGCAAAAGAGGATGGGTTTGTAACAACAATGTTTAACAGGCGCAGATATTTGCCGGAACTTAAAAGTTCTAATGGTATGCTGAGAGCCTTTGGAGAGCGTGTTGCAAGAAATATGCCGATTCAGGGTACGGCTGCCGATATAATTAAACTTGCAATGATACGCACCAGAAACAGCCTTTTAAAAGCAAAACTCGATGCTAAGGTTATTTTGCAGGTGCACGATGAGCTTATTGTTGAGGTTAAGGAAGAATCCGCAAAAGAAGCGGCTAAAATTCTTGAATATGAAATGGAAAACGCAGTTAAACTGTCGGTTCCGCTTATTGCAGATGTTCATAAGGCTAAAACATGGTTTGATGCTAAGGGGTGACAAAAATGAAAGTTTTGTTTGTTTGCACGGGAAATACATGCAGAAGTCCCATGGCAATGTTTCTTTTTAACGATATGGCAAAGGAAGGTAATCATCCTGCGCTTTCGGCCGATAGCGCAGGCATTTCTGCCGGCTGCGATCCGATAAACGAAAAGGCGGTATGCGCCCTTGAAAAGCGCGGAATCAAATGCGAAGGCTACATTTCCAAAAGAATAAACCCTGAGCTTTATGATTCGGCTGATATTATTGTTGTTATGAGCGAGCAACATAAGCAGCTTCTTGAGTATGTTATGGGTAGTAAAAAAAAGATTTATGTTCTGGGAAACGGAATAGGGGACCCATATGGCATGGATCAGAGTGAATATGATAATTGTCTTAACAAAATTGAAGAAGGTATAAAACAACTTGCAAAAGAGGGTGTGTTTGGTGACTGAACCGGTGACCGATAAGCACAAAGCCGCCCCTTATATTGCAAATATTGAAAAGCATTGTTTTTCTTCCCCGTGGAGCGAAAATCAAATATTATCAAGTGATGATAATACTGTGTTTTATATTGCAAAGCAGGGTGAAAAGGTTATAGGCTATGCCGGAATGTATATGGTTCTTGACGAAGGTTATGTTACAAACATAGGAGTTTTGCCGGAATACAGAAAAAAAGGAATAGGCAAAGAACTTATGGAAAGACTTATCGGTCTTTCAAAGGAAAAAAATCTTTCCTTTTTAAGCCTTGAAGTGCGAAAAACAAATACTCCGGCAATTAAACTTTATACCTCATTTGAATTTCAAAATGTCGGTATTCGAAAGAATTTTTATACAAATCCCAAAGAGGACGCAATAATTATGACGAGGTTTTTTAAGTGAGTAAAAAAGAAGAATTATTGATTTTGGCAGTTGAAAGCTCCTGCGATGAAACCGCCGTGGCGATAACGCGCGGCAGGGAGGTCCTTTCAAACATAATTGCAAGCCAGGTTGAAGAGCACAAGCTCTACGGAGGGGTTGTGCCTGAAATAGCTTCACGCCGCCACTGCGAGGCTATTTATACCCTTGCAAAAGAAGCGCTGAAAGAAGCCGGAGTGAAAAAGGAGGATATTGACGCGGTGGCCGTAACGGCGGCACCGGGCCTTATCGGAGCGCTTTTGGTTGGGGTGAATTTTGCAAAAGGGCTTGCAATGTCTTTAAATGTTCCGCTTATTCCGGT
>CAKSDA010000076.1 GCA_934444895.1 uncultured Eubacteriales bacterium
GTTCCAAAACAAAGCTACAAGGTTTTAGACGAGCTTATAAATAAAGAATGGCATACATTTGGTAAAACCTCCGCTTCAAATGGCAAAGCTGAGTTTTGCGGATTTTACGGTACATATGAAATTACGGTAAAAGGCGAAGGAATTCAAAAAACCGTTGAAACGCAGTTCTTGACCGATCTTGGAAAAAAACAAGGCGCAAAAATTACACTGTAAAGGGAGTCTTTTAAAATGCATTTTAACGACAGGGATGAAATAATCGCTTTAACACCTCTTTGGAAGGGAGAAAGACTTGAGGACGGCAGGCCGAAAGTTGAGGAAAAATATCTGGAAGCACTTAGGGGAATGACCCTTGAGGAGGTTTGGAAACCGATTTTCGTGCTCGGATATGAAAATCAGTTTGTAGGCGGCGGGGTAAATCCTATGAGCGTGCTTCATGATGACGGGAGAAAGCTTGTCGGCCGCGCGGTTACATGCAATTTTTGTCCCACAAGGCCGGACCTTCATGATGTTATGTTTAAAAAGGGAGCGGAAGAAAACCGCAAAGGAAACTATAATCAGTGGGTTGTAGACGCTCTTACAAAGCACGATGTAATCGTAGCCGATATGTTCGACAAAATATATAAAGGAACATTTTTGGGAGGAAATCTCACAACTGCTCTTAAAAAACATACTGTGGACGGCGGCGCCGTAATTTGGGGCGGAGTGCGTGATGTTGAGCAAATGAAGGGAGTTCCCGATGTGCAGGTGTATTACCGCGGAATTGATCCCACACCGATAAGGGATTATGTAATGACAGGATACAACACCGTTACAAATTTCGGAGGAGCAGTTTGTCTTCCGGGAGATGTTGTTTTCGGTGCCGGAGGGGGAGTCCTTTTTATTCCGTCACATCTTGTTGCCGATGTTGTTGAAGGGGCTGCAAAAACCCATGTTAAGGATGATTTCGGATTTGAGATGATAGGATGCGGCAAGTTTACAACCGCTCAGATCGATAAGAATACCTGGACCGAGGAAATGCTGGATATGCTGCTCGACTGGATAAAGAACGACCCGCGCGGCGAGGAATACCGCGACCTTGACTGGTCGAAGGAGTATGATTTAGCCCGCAACGGCGACCCGAACGATACACAGACAGCACTTTAAACGAAAGGATAAATTTTTATGAGAGAAACCGAATTATTGGTGGATCGGCTTAAAAAGGATGGAACAGTATCGAATATTGCCATAAGGGTCGGAAAATTCGGTGATATAATCGGCGAAGTATATTCGGATGGCGTGAACAGTCAAACCCTGTTTGATATGGCGTCTGTTACCAAAATAATGGTGACAACGACCCTTGTCCTGATTGCCGTGGAGCAGAAAAGGCTGAATATAACCGATAAGGTAAGCAAATTTTTTACCGTGCCCGAGTGGTATAATGATTTGACGGTTTTCAACCTGCTTACCCATACTATGGGGCTTGCTTCAAGAGACCTCACCGGCAATAGCTTTACATACGATAATATTGCCGAGTACATTCTGTCGCTAAAGGGCAACGCCGTGGGCAAATGGGTTGAATACTCCTGCCCCGCGTTTATACTGTTAGGCAAAATTCTTGAAAAAATTTACGGTGAAAGACTGGACACACTGTTTAATAATATGGTTGCGGTGCCGCTGGGCTTAAAAAGCAGCGGCTTTAAGCCCGACAAAACCAAACATTCTATTGTAAACAGTAATATTGCAGATAATAAGCTTGGTATAGTGAACGATTATAACTGTCAGTTTTTGGGCGAGGTTGCGGGCAATGCCGGATTGTTTTCAAATATTGTGGATGTAACCGTTTATGCAAATATGCTTTTAAACGGCGGTGAAAAGCTTTTTTCAAGGTCTGTTCTCGATACAGCGACAAAGAATTATACCGCCGGTATGGGTCAGGCAAGGGGCTTGGGCTTTTTGTATGTTGATGAAAATTATAAGCAGACAGGCACGCTTTTCCCTGTGGGCTCGGTAGGTCATTGCGGGCATACGGGCACATCGCTGTTTTTAAACAGGGAAAGCGGGCTGTATGTAATAATTCTGTCGGACGCAACCGTTTCCACCGTAAGAAAATACGGCAATGAAAATTATGGCGAGGTTATGCAAATGCGGGAAAGGCTGCATAATGCAATTAAAAACGATTTATTTAATCAGGGGTGAGAATTATGTCAAAGATCTTGATTGGTCTAAAGAATATGAATTGGCAAAAAACGGCGATCCGAACGATACTCAGACGGCACTATAGTTATAATAAGTTATAAATGGTGGAGGGAAAGTTATGTTGGAATCCGCAGAAAAAAGAAAAATATGGATGCAGGCGGCAGAAGAAAACCGCGAACTGCTTGAAGGCAGGGTTAAAAACGATATTGAGAAATATCGCAAAGGTTGGTGCAAGCTGCATTTTAAAGATGCAGACGGCAAACCGCTTAAAAATACAAGAGTCAAGGTCAATCAGCTTTCACACGATTTTGGCTTCGGCGCAAATATTTTTATGCTTGATGAATTTGGAGATGAAGAGCATAATCAAAGATACCGCGATGAATTTAAAAAATATTTCAACCTTGCAACTGTTCCGTTTTATTGGGATGGCTTGGAACCGGAAAAAGGTAAACCGCGTTATGACAAAAACAGCCCTAAGGTATGGCGCAGACCTTCGCCGGAACTTTGTGTTGAATATTGCGAAGAAAACGACATAATGCCCAAGCTGCATTGTCTGGTTTACGATAGATTTATACCGAAATGGCTTCCGCACGGAGATATGAGCAAAATGGAAAAGCTTTATGAGGAACGCTTCAGGCAAATTTCCGAGCGCTTTTCAGGAAGACCGCTGGAGTTTGAAGTTATTAACGAATTGCTTTTGGAGCCGGACTGGACTTATAAAAGCGCAGTCAGCAGCAAGCGTGACATAATAGAATGGGCGTTCTGTCTTGCAAAAAAATATTTCCCGAATGAAACACTGGTTATAAATGAGGCAAATCCGATTGTTAGTTTGAGTGAGGCAAAATACCGAAGCGCGTATTTTATGATGATTGAAAATGCAATTAAAAGCGGTACGGAAATTGATAAAATTGGTTTGCAGCACCATCTTTTCACAGGAGTAACCGATAAAACAGAGCAGGATTACGAAAATAGTATTCGGCGAGGCGAAAAAATGGTAGACCCGCTTGTAATCCTCAAGGGGCTTGATGTAATAGCAGAACTTGGAATTCCACTTGAAATGACCGAAATTACAATACCGACCTTCGGTGAAACTGATGAGGATGAGGAGCTTCAGGCAGATTTGCTTGAATTGCTTTACAGTGTATGGTTCAGCCACCCTTCAATGCAGGATATAGTTTACTGGAATCTTCCGGACGGCTATGCCTTCGACGACGGCTCCGGCAACTGGAACGAAAATAAGTGCCGCGGCGGACTTTGGCATCATGACTTGACGCCGAAAAAATCGGCTCTGCGACTTAAGAAGCTTGTAAACGAGGTATGGCATACCGATTTAGAGCTGATCACCGATGAAAACGGCTATATCGAGTTTCGCGGATTTTACGGAAATTACTCGGTATCCGGCGCAGATTTTACTGCCGAATTCAGTATACATAAGGGCGACTCGGCTGTTTGCGAGATAATACTTTGAGAGGTTTTTATAATGTTAAATGGAAAACGCGCACTTGTAACCGGCTCATCAAGGGGAATAGGTAAAAATGCCGCAATTCGCCTTGCAAAAGACGGCTTTGAGGTGGTAATTCACTGTGCCGGAAATATCGAAAAGGCCGAGGAGACAAGGCAGATAATAGAGCAAAACGGGGGCAAAGCGGAAATAATTAAAGCCAATCTTTGCAACCTTGAAGAAACAGAGCTTTTGGCCAAAAAAATGGGAGACATTGACGCTTTGGTGCTTAATGCTTCGGTGCAGATTAAAAAACACTGGGAGGAAATATCGGTAGACGATGCCTATAAGCAACTTAACTGCAATTTTATTTCGTCCCTGATTCTTATAAAGGCTGCGGTTAAAAATATGAAGAAAAAGGGATTTGGAAGAATTGTAACAATAGGTTCGGTTCAGGAGGCAAAGCCCCACCCGGATATGCTTATATATTCGGCCGGAAAAGCGGCTCAGACAAACATGGTTAAATCACTGTCATTACAACTGGCAGAGTACGGAATAACCGTTAATAACATAGCCCCCGGCGTTATTTATACAGACCGAAATGTCAAGGCTTTAGCCGACCCGGAATATGCAAAGCAGGTAATAGATTCAATTCCGGTAGGCTTTTACGGAAATCCGGAGGATTGTGCCGGTATGATAAGCCTTATATGTTCAAAAGAAGGCAGATATATAACCGGGCAGAGCATATACATTGATGGGGGTAAAAGTGTTCAATGATTATAAGACCGATAGGGCAAAGCGGATATATTATAAAAAGCTCAAATACAAAGCTTGCAATTGATCCGTATCTTTCGGATGTTGTAAACCGCACTTGCGGGCGTCCCAGAATGTTGCCTGCTCCGATGCGTCCGAATGAGCTTGATGTTGACGCGGTGATATGTACTCATAATCATTTAGACCATATTGATACCGACAGTATTCCGGACATGAACAATGACATTCTTTTTATATCCACAAATGATGGAGCGGAGAAGATAAAACAACTGGGCAAAAATCATGTTAAGGCTTTAGAAATAGGTGAAAGCGTTGCGGTGGGAGATTTTACTGTTACTGCGGTTTATGCAAAGCATACTGTAAACGCCTTTGGAATTATTTTAAAAGCGGAAGAAAAGGCCCTCTATTTCAGCGGAGATACTCTGTTTTGCAAAGAACTTTTTGAAATTTCAAAATACAAACCATATGCCGCGTTTATATGTATAAACGGAAAACTTGGTAATATGAATGTGGACGAAGCAGTTATAACAGCTAAAAAAATAGGGGCAAAAATTAATATTCCGAACCATTATGACATGTTTGCATCTAATACCGAAGACCCTAAGCTCTTCACCGAAAATGTAAACGGCGGAATGATAATGGAATTTAATAAGGAATATGAAATATAGCTTATTAGCATAGCCGGTTGACGGTTAGAAGACTTAAAATGGCAAAAAGAATATAAAGGACTATAAAAGGCTCAAAGGCATAAAAGCAGCATGGTTTAATTAAACTGTTCGCACAATTTGGTGCGGTTCAATTTAAACCATGCTGCTTTTTATTATAAATTAAAATTAATTGAAACATCGATTAAAGTTATTATATGTTTATGTTCAAAATGGTGTGCCTTCTTTTAAAGAGAAAGAGACAGTTATTCATCAGCTTTATCAACTAAAATTTCGCTTTCCTTTAACAGTTTTTCTTTAAGTGTATCCGGTAAAAGACGAAAACGGCTTATAAGCTGCTTTTCTTTAGGTGAAAGCTGAGAAAAATCTATATAATGACTTTTGGTCGAATGTTTCGGAAAAATGCTGTTTGAATCGTTAAATACCGAAAACTGTTTGGGCTCCTCAGGTTCGCCGTACATAAGCTCATGTGTGCTTACGGAGAACATGGTTGCAAGCTTGCTTATAATATCAATCGGAGGTACAATATTCCTTTCATAATAAGCGTATGTTGAACGCTTGATCTTTAGAATTTCCGCAACCTGTTCCTGAGTAAGACCGTAGGATTTTCTAAGCCTTGTAAGCGTTTCTCCCAATACGGTTTTGTTAGGTTGGTTTTGCATATTTTCTCCTCGCCTTCTGCACTTTATTTTATAAAACTACTTGACGATCGCAAGCAAAATTGGTATAATCTTAAAGCAGTATGCGCTGATGTGGCTCAATGGCAGAGCAGCTCATTCGTAATGAGCAGGTTGTCGGTTCGATTCCGACCATCAGCTCCAAAGGCCGTATATATCGGCCTTTTTATTTTGCACTTTTTTACATATTATTATGTTTATTATTTTATGTTTAACGCCTGGCATCCTTTTATAAGACTCCGCCTTTTAAAAGCCCGCGTGTAAATTGGAATTCAGGCGGTTTAGGCGAATTTTTACCGGTAAAATCATTAATAATATTTAAAATATCATTTTTTGATTCCGTAGTAAAATATAAATAAGCGACATCTGCACATATTTTATCCTTTATATCTGCAGCATATGTCGGATTACAGTTGAGTATTTCAGAAAATCCGTTTCGGCATATGACCGGAAATACCTTTCCTTTTCTGTCTGTAATCTTACAGTATTCCTCTTTTGAAAGACAACCCAATCCGTTTTTGACAGGACAGTTTTTTGTAAGCATAAGCGGTTGCCGTCCGTAGCAAAACGAAAACAGAGCAGTTTCTTTTGAAGATCTGATTTTGGAAATTTCGCCAATGCTCAGTTCGTTTGAAACAACACAACCTATTAAACCATACGGCTTAATGCTTTTTAAGGAATAGGAGTTATATATATTAAGTCCAAACCCCGTAATTACTGAAAAACCCATATTATATGCAATATAAAGTTCAGAGAGGTTGGATACTACGGCTTTGTTAATACCGATTTTTTCGGCATGTGTTAAAACTTTTATAATATATTCATCATCAAAACAACCGCGGGGCAATTCAACCGCCGGAGCGACCGATAAATTCTCAGCCTTGACCATAAGGGTCGATATTCCGTTTAGCTTCATAACATCGCGGTCTGTGATAGAATATCCGTAAACCTGCGGTATGTCGCCGCTTATCTGATCAATGCTTTCAAATCGTAAAAAAATGCGGTTGATTTTTCTGTAATTTGCTGATTTTCCAAAGCCTGCTGCTGTTTCAAAATTCACTGATTTTTCAGAATCCGATGATTCATTATAATCTGCCGATCCTTCGAAACTATCAGTTTTTTTATAATCTTCGGTTTTCAAAAAATCCAATTTCTCAAAAACCGGCATTGCGGGAATAACTCTTTTGGATTTTGACAAAGCAGCGTTTGTAAAGTATTCAACAGCAAGATTTTTAAGCCTTTTAATTTCACCTGCAGGCACGCTGAGCCCCGGTTCCAAATCACAAGTAACTTCCTTTGCAATATATGGCGTTCCGCCCAGCTTAGAAATCAGACTTTTAATATATTCACTGTCAACAGGGCGGTTTATCGCCTTGCTCGGAACACCGCCTTCAAATACGGCGTCGTCGCCAAAACAGCGGGCAGCAACCTTTATCGGCTGCATACTTTTAATTGTTACGCTGAAATATATGGGAACTCTCTGATATTCTCTGCGATAAAAATCATGGATTTTATTCATTGCTTCATTGGAGAGCTCTTTATCATATTCGGTGCGGACACCGAACATGTTTTTGCCGAGAGCGTTTGTGAAATATCCGTCTGTAAATCCGCTTCTTGAAAATGCTTTTTGCAAAAGCTTTATATCGTCTGTTTCAACATTGCCGAACATAACCGACTGCTTTATGCATCGCACGGCCATGGCAACATATTCCGGCCTTTTCATACGACCCTCTATTTTAAGGGAAGAAACGCCCATTTTTTTGAGCTCTGATATGTGATTTACAAGGCATAAATCTTTTAGGCTTAAATCATACCCGGTGCCGCCGCGAGCTGAAAAGGGAAGACGGCATGTCCCGGCGCAAAGCCCGCGATTTGCACTTCTGCCGCCCAAAAATGCACTGAAATAACATTGCCCGGAAAGGCACATACAAAGCGCACCGTGGACAAACACTTCAACTTCCATACCCAAAAGCTTTGCGGCTTTGCAAAGGGCTGCAAGGCTCTCTTTATCCATTTCTCTGGCTGCAACAACGCGGCAAAATCCGGCTTTTTTAAGAATGTTAAGGGCGGCCGGCGAATGTACCGACATTTGTGTAGAGG
>CAKSDA010000077.1 GCA_934444895.1 uncultured Eubacteriales bacterium
GTAATCCTAACGGATTACCGAGTATTTTAACAAACGCCATGTGAAAAATTAGCGTTTAAAAAACAGATTCGGATTTACCCCTGCTTGCCTAGGAAGCAGATATGGCTAAACGATTGCTAATTACTATATGTATCATATCTCTGCTTATACCTTGCTTATACCTTCCGGAATACAAACTGCACACTCGCAAACATTTTTAAGTTTAAGGAGTAAAAGTGATAAAGCGGAGCAATGCTTAGGTGCGTTCATAGGGCAGATGTATTGACAGATATTTCAGACCATATGAAAAGTAAGTGTAAAATATGAATTTAAATATTGCAATACTTGATGCGTTGGCAGATGATTTTGAAAGTATCGAGCAGATTGAAAAGTACCTATTATTCCTTGGATGTGAGACCCAAGTAGATAAGATTCAAAAATTATACAAACATTACTTGATCAAGGATTAATATATATTAACCAAAGTTTAAGTGATGGCATACATACATGGTATGGTATGACTGAAAAGGGTCGGGCGTTTTGGCTTCAAGGAGACTTATAAATTTTTGTGTTATTTGGTTATTCATATTATAACGGCCGGGCAATAACCTATGATAGATTGTGCACCTATTCATCAAAGTTTTTTGATGCCGCTATGAAAGAAATTATTAGGCAATTTTATGGGGGATAAAATGAATTTTGAAATTATAAAAAAAGTAATCGACAAGTGGGATCCGATAGACTTGTTGGACCATGCCCCATCAGTCGAATATGATATCGAGAGCAGGGAAATTTTGTTAAAATTTGAACAAAATATGAAACAAAACGGTATAATAATTTACGAGGTTTTTTCGAAAGCCTTTGGAACAACTTTTAATAAGAGCGTAGATGAATGCGCCTGCATAGCTAAAAAAATGATGGAGCAGGAATAACATGTTTTGCTGCGCAATTTGCCACAAATTTTACTTTGGGTGGAAACATTTCCATATTGCAAGGCATTATAGACCTGTTTTAGAGGAAAATGCTATGAAAATAAATATGTTTAAGTTCTATAAGATCAGCTGTATTTGTCTTCTATCACTTGGTTTATGCGTAATATTAGGATCGATCATACTTACAATTTGTAATTATCAAGGGATAGGAATAGATGATTTTATAATGCTTTTCTTAGCTGTCCCGCTTGGAATTGTAATTTCTTTATTTCCGGTTTTAATTAATTACAAGCAATTAACCCATATATCATTGGATCATGAAAAGTGTATTTCGTATTCCTTATTAGGAAAAAGACTTTGTGAAATAAACTATCATACAACTGTCTTTTATTCGTTTTTTGAAGTGAAATTTTTGTATGCGCCGCCAGTTAGATTCATTGCTATTTCAAATATGCCGTTCAAGTGTGAGCAGAATCCGAAAAGCATATTTGACAAGAAGTTCTATGGATGCTATGACCAATCCAGAATTATCATTTTTCCATATGACGATAAAGTTGCTTTGTTTCTAAATCTGGATGATTGGCAAAAAATTAATTAATCTGCACTATCCCAGCAAGCATCGCATATATGGACAGGTCGGAATGTTTATACCGGCTGGTAAGATTTTAACATTCTGGTATAGGTGAAGCTAATGAAAAGCAAACAACACGAGTACATTTTGAAAGCATTTTTAAACTCAAGCATTCCTGTGGTAATTCGTAGAAGTTCTCCAGAACTCATGGCTGTTGATTCTGTTATAGGGGGATATTGCTCTCAATTGATAAAGCGAGCAAAACTCATAGAACTCCCATCGAGCGAGATTATTTCTAAAACCGAAAAAGCTGCTTTTTCAGAATTGATAAATCGATCGACAGGAATGGAAAAAGATGAATTAGTAGTATACTATCGACTTGCAATACTTGTGGAATCTATATTAATT
The DNA here is from genome assembly GCA_934444895.1 of uncultured Eubacteriales bacterium. Lineage (GTDB taxonomy): Bacteria > Bacillota > Clostridia > Oscillospirales > Acutalibacteraceae > UMGS1279. The sequence continues at coordinate 1,891 of CAKSDA010000077.1, forward strand.
CAGTATCGGCAATAACAAATATTGATCATTATAATCTATATTAAAATAATTTGAACATTAAATTGGGCTGAAAAAACAAGTTATTAATTAAAAAAGGCAATTATAAGCAAGCAGATATTAAGCGACCACATGGGCAAAACATCGGTAAAGCAGGAGACATATGGAGAAAAAAAGATTAAATAATGGTTTAAACTTGATTATAGAGCCTATGCCGAACACGCATTCAATAACAATAGGGCTATATGTCAGAGCCGGAACAAGATATGAAGATACAAACAACGGAATAACCCATTTGTTGGAGCACATTCATTTTAGGGAACTAAACAACATGTCTCAAAATGAGTTGTATTTTAAAATGGAAAGCATTGGCAGCACTTTACTTGCAACTACATATTATGACCTCTTAAAATATTCAATGAAAATCAGACCTTTTTATTTGAAGGACTGTGTTGAAATATTTAAAAGTATATTGTCAACATACTGTTGGTCTGAGGAAAACATAAAAAAAGAAAAAACAGTTGTAAAAAATCAAATTGAAGAGTCAAACAGCAATTTTTCTGAAGATTCTATCATTAGAAAAAATCTTTTGGGAAATTCGAATCTCAGTAAAGATATAATGGGAGATGCCAAAACAGTTGATTCAATAAGATTAGAAGAACTTATTTCTTACAAAAGGAAGGTATTTAATAAAAATAATTTAGTTGTTTGCATTACAGGATGCGTTCAACAAACTGATATTGAACTAATAGAGGATCAACTCGGGTCGGTTATGTTGGCAGCGGGCGACAAAAGTGTACCAAACGGTATACCGGCATTGCTTTACCACAGAAAGCCTAATATAGTGTTTAAACACGATGACTGGGATATGACTTATGTCAATATTTCGTTTGATGTGGATTACAGTAAATGTACAATAAGTGAACTTAAAATATTAAACTGTATTCTTGGAGAAGGCGTCGGTTCGCGATTGCAAAAATGTGTAAGAGAGGAACTGAATTTTACTTCTGACATTGCTTCACAAATTGAACTATATGAGGATTTTGCTTTTTTACATATCAAATTTTCTGTGCATAAAAGCAAACTTTCTGAATGTTTGGAGTATGTTTTTAAAACAATATCAAACATAAAAAGTAATATAACTTCGGATGATTTAGCGGTTTCACTGCCGTTTTATACTGAAAACCAAAACTTTTTAAAAGACGATACCGAGCAAATGAACTATGAACTTGCATACAATCTGTTTGTCTTAAACGAAGAAAGCGAAAAGTTCCCTTTAAGGAATGATCATGAATCAATTTTGAAGCTGACCGAAGCAGCAAAAAAAGTATTTGTTCCTGATAATATAAGTGTTATTATTTTTGGAGAATGTGATGGCGTTTCAAAAAAATCGGTGTTGCAAGTGATTAATGGGCTGTTCTAGGCTATTTTTATTATAATAACTTTAATCATTTTAATTTTAAGGAAAATGTATATGATAAATTACGAAAAACAAATTGAGGAAAAGGGATATTATGATGTTGTTGTGGCAGGCGGTGGTGTTGCCGGAGTTGCTGCGGCATTATCTGCCGTAAAAAACGGCAAAAGGGTGCTTTTAATTGAAAAAAGTATGAAGCTCGGCGGACTTGCAACACTGGGACTTATTAATTTGTTTGTGCCAATGTGCAACGGTCGAGGAAAGCAAATAATTTTCGGTATGGCAGAAGAATTTTTAAGACTTTCAATAAAATACGGTTACGGAGATGTCCCAAAAGAATTTAAAAACGGAAAAATTCCGGATGAAGATTTAAAAGAATACGAAAAAAACGGAGCATTACCACCCAGGTATATGACTCGCTATTCAGCCGAAATATTTGCGTTATGTCTTACGGAACTGATAAGCGACAGCGGTGTTGACCTTTTATTTGATACGGTTGTAACAGATGTGGTTGCCGAAGAGTTTAATAAAAAGAAGGTTAAAGGGGTTATTGTTGAAAATAAGTCCGGAAGCGGATTTTACAAAGCCAAAATGTTTATTGACGCAACCGGGGACGCTGACATTATGTACAAAGCAGGCATGCCTTTAGTTACAAGAGGCAACTATCATTCATATATGGGATTTTATTTAACCCTTAAATCATGTGAAGATGCAGTAAAGCATAATGATATAGGAAAGTGTTTTAATTATTTTGGTGGTGGCATGGCCAATCTTTACGGCGGCGGACATCCAGAAGGCATGCCGCTTTATGACGGTACCAATGCCGATGATATAAACAGGTATTTAATACTCAATCAAAAGGAACTTTTAAATAAACTTAAAAGCAGTGATCGCAAATACCGCGAAATCAGCGCTTTGCCCGGAATGGCTCAGTTCAGAACGACCAGAAGAATAGAAGGCGATTATACCCTAAAGGAAAGCGACGCGTATCGTCATTTTGAGGATTCTGTCGGTGCTATATGCGATTTTGACCGAAGGGATTATTTATTTGAGATACCGTATTCCACCCTTGTTCGCACCGGATGGGATAATATAATAACCGTAGGGCGCTCTGCGGCGGGCGACGGTTATGCATGGGATGTTTTAAGGGTAATTCCCCCGGCAATAATAACCGGGCAGGCGGCAGGAAATGCCGTGTCAATGGCTATTGATGACAAAGAACCTATATGGAACATAAATATAAAAAAGCTTCAGTCGCAGCTTGAAAGTCAGAATGTTGTTATACATTTTGATGATGATGACAAGCCTTTAAAAAGCAGAGACGTTCACGAAAATAATGATTAGAATTTTAAAATCGAGCGCAGAGTTCCAAACAAAATTTAACAAGCCCGGCGCAGGGTTTATTAAAACGCCTCATACTGATATGATAGTTTTGTCAATATGAGGCGCTGTTTTATAGTTTGTAGGCTCTGAATTGATTTTTGTATTCTGAAGGAGAAAGTCCGGTTTTGGATTTAAAAATCCGCGAAAAATGGTATATGTCGTTAAATCCGCACAAAAAGCAAATATCAGATATGCTTTTATTGCTTTCGGTTAAAAGATGCTTTGCTTTTTTTATACGAAAGTAAATAATATACTGTTTTGGGGTAACACCGTAATATTTAATAAACAGTTTTCTTAAATACACATCGCTTATATTCAGAATATCAGCCAGGAGAGAATTTGTAATTTCTTCATTTAGATGATTGTCTATATATTTTATTGCAGGATATAATCGGTTGGTTTTCATAAGAGAATCTTCATAAAGCTGATTTATTATGGAATACATAATGCTCATGCATATGGCGTTTGAATGTTCGTTAAGAGAGAGTTGTTTCATTTTATTATATTGTTGTACATAGTCCTGTATTCCATGCACCGGCAGGGTAATAAACTCTTTTTCCTTAAAATTCAGACTTTCAAAATTAATAAGAGGAAACGCTCCGGTTTTAATACATTTTAAAGAATAATCTGCACCTTTAGGTATAATAACCGCATGTTTTGGATCTGAAATATATTCTTTACCGTTATGGTAGTAAATAATTTTTCCGTTTTCGGTAAAGGAAAGACCATATGTTTTTCGGTCAACCATATTAAATTCATGTCCGCGGTTAGCATTTACGGTAAAAACCTCATTGACTGAACTTATAACTATTTTATCAAGTGAGAACATAAAGCGAAGCCTCCCCCTAATTGATTATACATTATTAATCAAATAATAACAATAAATTTATACTTAAAAGTATCAGAAAAGTCAAATTAGTATCATTTAAAACATTGCATTAAATAACCGGTTATATATAATAAATTAAAAAGGGGGAGACTGTATGAACTTTAAAGGAAAAACTGCAATTGCAACCGGCGCCGTTTCCGGAATGGGACTGCTTTTCAGTCAGAACTTTGCCGCCCTCGGCGGAAATATTGTTTTGGTTGATATTAATGAAGAAGCGCTCAAAAAGTGCGTAGAAGAAATTAAAAACTCCGGCGGTAACGCAATAGGAGTGGTTTGCGATGTAAGGGATTATTCTCAGGTTTTAAAGGTTTGCGATGAAGCTGTAGAAGCATTTAAAAGCATAGATATTATGTGCAACTTTGCCGGCGGTACTGCAATGCGTATGCTTAATATGGATAGATCCACCGAATTTCCGGATGTTCCTATTGAAGTGTATGACTGGGGACTGGATGTTAATTTAAAGGGACAGTTTTATTTTGACCATGCCGTGTCCAAACAAATGAGGAAACAGAAAAGCGGTCTAATTGTGAATATAGGCTCAATAAGCGGAATGGAAGGCGATGGTCATGGTGTTGATTATCCTACTGCAAAGAGCGGAGTCATGTTCGGACTTACTAAATCACTGGCACAGTTTGGAAGTCAATATGGTATACGCTGTGTTTGCGTGTCTCCGGGGCCGGTTCTTACAAGGCCTGAAATGGCAGGAATGAAAACCCTTTTAGGCAGAGCGGCTAATCCACAGGAAATAATTGATTTGATTTTGTTTATTGCTTCCGAAAAAGGGCAATTCATAAATGGCGAAAATATTATGATAGACGGCGGCAGAAATGCTGCAACGAGGAATTGCTAATGAGCAAAATAAGCTTTTTTAATAATGAAAAGGCAACCATTACCTGCATGGTTCAGGCGGACAATCCGCTTAGAATAAAGGAACTGATTGGCAAGTCGCTGCCGCAGGGTGCCGAAGCATTTGGTATTCAGTTTGAGCAAATGAAGGGCTGCTACAGAAAAAAAGAAGTGTATGAAGATCTTTTCGGCAATACGGGTGATAAACCGGTATATGTTACAAATTACCGCAGCGCCCAAAACGAAGGTAAAAGTGATGATATACTGGCCGATGAGCTTAATGAGCTGGCAGAATGCGGAGCCGATTTGTGTGATGTTATGGGTGATATTTTTGATAAACAGCCGGATGAGATCACCTATGACGATTTTGCCGTAAAAAAGCAAAAGGATTTAATTGAAAGGCTACATAACAGCGGAGCTAATGTTCTTATGTCGTCCCACATTTATAAGTTTACTCCGGCTGAGGCGGTGCTTAAAATTGCCATGGAGCATCAAAAACGCGGAGCGGATATTTCTAAGATAGTTGTTGGTGCTGAAAATATGGAGCAGCAGATTGAAAATTTAAGAATTATAAATCTTCTTAAACAAACCTTGGACATTCCATTCCTTTTCCTTTCAGGCGGAGAATGCAGGATTTTAAGGAGAATAAGCGGCGAAATCGGAAACTGCATGTATTTGTGCGTTTATGAACATGACAAATTTGCCACTCCGCAGCAGCCTCTTTTGAAAGATATTAAGTTAATAAGAGATATATTTTAGGCGGAAAGTAATCTAATTAAAAATTCCGATTTTCAGTATTTAAGGATTTAAATACGGCAGACGGATTTAAAACGAAAATCGGATTTGAAATAAAAATCAACTTTAGAATAAAAAATCGGCGGTGTCAATATGGTTTTAGATTATAAAACTTTAAAATCGGTTGCGTCAGGTGTAAGTTATATTGAAGAGGATAGCGGCAGGTTTATTTTTTCAAGGTTTTCAAAACAGGAAAGAGCTGTACTCAGTTACGGTTTGGATAAAAGTTTTACAACTGCAGGAGTGAGACTGGAGTTTATGACCACATCCAAACACTTAAACATCGAAGTAAGCACCGAACTTTTAAACAATAATAAAAGGAGCTTTTATTCATTTGATGTATACTGCAATGAGAAGCTTATAGGACAAATAAAAAATTATAATAAAGAGCCATTATATCCATACAAGCGTTATTCCTTAAACGACAGGCATAAGTCATTCAACCTTCCCGGAGAAATGAAAAAAATCAAAATTTATTTTC
>CAKSDA010000078.1 GCA_934444895.1 uncultured Eubacteriales bacterium
AAGGAAGACGGCGTAACAGTTGCCGATATGATTCAGGAAGTTTTCCTTGCAGTCCGTGAAAACATTAAGGTTCGCAGATTTAAACGCTACGAGGGAACAATTGCAACTTATGTTCACGCAGGCGGAAAAATCGGTGTTATGGTTAAATTTGATGCAGACTCCGATGTTGCCGATAATGATTTATTTAAAGAAATGTCAAAAGACATTGCAATGCAAATAGCTGCTGTTAATCCGCAGTATTTAAATAAAGAAAGCGTTCCGGCAGATGTTGTTGCAAAAGAAAAAGAAATTTTGGTTTGCCAAATGAAAGAAGATCCTAAAATGGCCAACAAGCCTGAGCAGGTTCTCGGAAAAATTGTTGAAGGTAAACTTGGAAAGTTCTATTCAGAGAACTGCTTAATGGAACAGCAATTTGTTAAAGACGGTGATTATACCGTTGGCAAATATATTGCAGCAAAGTCAAAAGAAATCGGTAAAGATGTTAAAGTTTTAGAGTTTGTTCGTTTTGAAAAAGGTGAAGGAATTCAAAAAAGGGAAGACAACTTTGCTGATGAAGTTGCCGGTATGATAAAATAAAAACAATTTTACTGACTGCCGCTAATACGGCAGTCAGTTTTTTAATATTTTAAATTTTGCAGATTGGAAAAGTAATTATGAAAAAAATTGTTTTAAAAGAAGAAATAGTATACATTCTCGCAATTATTTTACTTTCTTTTTCGGTTGCTTTAATTGCAGCTTCAAATTTTGGAGTTTCAATGATTGTAGCGCCGGCCTACCTTATAAGTTTAAAGTTTACTGCATTAACATTCGGACAAGCGGAATATGTGGTTCAGGCAATTGTATTTATATTATTATGTTTAATACTTAAAAAGTTTAAATTTACATACGCATTTTCTTTTGTAACATGCATTATTTATGGAGGTTTTCTTGACCTTTGGAGAAATGTCATTCCTATTTTAAACCCTGCAATATACGCTACCGGAGAATTTAATATATACCTAAGAATCATTATGTTTGTTGTAGGTGTTGTATTAACTTCTTTTTCGGTGGCGCTGTTTTTTAGAGTATATTTATTCCCGCAGGTATATGACTTCTTTTCAAAAGCGGTCAGTAAAAAATTTATAATTGAAATTTCAAAATTTAAACGCTGCTTTGATCTGACATGTCTTGTAATTGCGCTGATTTTATCTTTGGTATTCTTTAAAGAAATTAAAGGCATAGGAATCGGAACAATAATTATGACCTTTATTAACGGAATTTTGATCGGATGGTTTTTAAAATTTTTGGATAAGTATTTTATATTTGAACCGTATTTTAAAAAATTAAAACAGAAATTTGAAATTTAATTGATATTTTCCTGTCGGAAAAATCGGTTTTTCGGTTCGAATATTATAAAATATTATAAAATATACATCTTATCATTCTATCTTCAAAAAGCCAAAAATGCTCCTGTTCGACATTTTGTAATACATTTCCTTATAATATTCGCACAAGGCGATAAATGTTAAAGAATAGTATTTTTTTATCGTTTTAAAGTATATATGTCATATTTGGTTAATTTGTGCAATTTTGCGCTTTTAAAACTAACAAAAAAATTCAATTTATACAAAAATTGCCAATAAATCTATTGCAATTATTTCCAATATATGGTAAAATATTCCTACAATTTAAGGAGGAATAACAATGGATAAAAAACTTAAAGTAATAATTGCAGACGATAGAACAGAGTTTGGCGCAAACTGTGCTAAGGTGTTGAAAACATACGGAATGGATGTTTCGTTATGCGAAAAAGATGGTCAGAAATTGTTGCATAGGATAAAGATAATGAAACCGGACATAGCAATTGCAGATGTTTTTATGCCTAATTTAGACATAATTGGTGTCTTGACCGAAACAAAACAAATTCCAAAAAGCGAAAGACCTATGGTTATTGCAATGTCTTCATTTGATAATCCGCAACTCGAAAAGGAAACATTAATTTCCGGCGCTGCTTATTACTTTATAAAACCATTTGATATTTCTGTAATGGCTGAAAGAATAATAAAACTTTATGACTGGAGACATGAGCAGAATCCGATTGAAAGCAACACCACAAATAATAATGTTGTTGCAGATTCTGATCTGGAATTAATGGTAACCGAAATTATTCATCAGATAGGTGTACCGGCCCATATTAAAGGTTACCACTATTTAAGAGAGGCTATTATTTTGACAGTAAATAATCCGGAAATAATCAATTCGGTTACTAAACTTTTATATCCTACAGTCGCAAAAAATCACCAAACAACATCTTCAAGGGTTGAAAGGGCAATAAGGCATGCAATTGAGGTTGCGTGGGATCGCGGAGATATTAATGTACTTAATTCATATTTCGGTTATACCATTCACAACAGCAGAGGTAAGCCGACCAACAGCGAATTTATTGCAATGATTGCGGATAAGCTTTGTTTAAGGCTTAAAAAAATTGGATAATAAAAATCCGAGTTGACAGCAACCGTTTTTCTGTCAGCCCGGATTTTTATGTTTTATCCTTTTTAATTTCAGCAAGCGGATTAGCATTAAAAGCTTCTCTCAAAAATTCATTAGAAACATGGGTGTAAATTTGGGTTGTATTTAAATTTTCATGTCCTAAAATTTCTTTAAGAGTTCTGATATCAACATGTCCTCTTTGATACATAAGTGTTGCAGCAGTATGGCGAAGCTTATGCGTTGAAAGGCCTTTGTTTCCCAGTCCGGCCTTTTCAAGGAACTTATATACAATATACTGAACCATTTTATTGCTGAGTCTGCGCTTATTTCTGCTGATAAACAGAGCATCTTTATATTCCGCCGGAATACCGTCCACCGGACGAACCTTAAGATATTCATTTATTGCCTCAACACAGGCGGCATTTAAATATACAACTCTTTCTTTGTTTCCTTTTCCTATAACCCTTAAACTGTTATCACTGCCTATATCACCTAAATCTATTGAACATAATTCAGATAATCGCAATCCACAGTTTAAAAACAAAACCAGTATACAATAATTTCTTTCTTTATAATTACCTTCAACAGACTTTAAAAGTTTTATACTGTCTTCAAAATCAAGAAATTTAGGTAATGAAGTTTCAGTTTTAGGTGATTCCAATAGTTCTGCTGGATTGCTGTCAATTACTTTTTCATGCATGGAAAGATATTTAAAATATGTTTTTAGTGTAGAGCACTTGCGGGCTCTGGTGTTTGCTGAGTTCTGAAGTTCATTCTTACAATAAACCAAAAAAGAATATAAATCCTGAAGTGTAATACTGTTTGCAAGTTTTTGATCTACTCCGGAAATATCGATTTTTTTAAATTCCGTATTTTCAGGAACCATGCCTCTAATAAGCAAAATGTATCTGTAAAAAGTTCTTAGGTCGGTATAATATTCATTAATGGTATTTTTTGATTTATTTTTTATTGTTTCACTATACATCAAAAAATCTTTGATAATTTCAGGGCATGAAAGCAAAATCTTATGATTCAAATATTACACCTCCCGGTTTTTTTATAAAGAATAGGGGAGCCGGAAAATTAATTTTAGATCCCGCTGTTTTGAATTCTTTAAGCATTAAAACAAGCTATTTCAGTTGTTTTTTAGAATTGCTTTTTATAGATATATTATACTACCGAAAGGATATTATTGCAATAAAACATTATACAAAACGGACAGTTTGTTAAAATTTTAACAAATAGGGAAATCCTGTAAAATTGATTTAAGATTAGATATAAAAAGTTTCAAAAAGGGATTTTGGGTATATTAATTTTTTACAAATTAAGTAGGTCATAAAACAAATATCATCAAACTATAATAAAAGTATTACTAATTAAATGTAATACTTTTATAAACTTTAAACCTGCGCAAACCATTATAAAAACTACATATAAATTATTATATTGTTAAATAATATAGTAATCTGATAAAACTAATTTAAAGTAAAAGTATTTGAATGTTTTAAATTATATAAAAGTATAAGTAAATATTAATATATAATTTAATAGTAAAAAATATAATTAGTTAATACAAAATATAATATTATAAAAATATAAAATATATATTTTTATATAAAACATAATTTATACAGAATAAATATATTATTATGTATTAGGTAATGTGCTTGAATAGGCTATTTTAAGCCAAATAATCGCATTTTATAACTATTATTGGAACTTAAAAACCTATAGAAAAAACCTTATATTTTTTATTTTTCACTCCCCCGAATTATACAAAATATTCATTTTGTATAATTAGCAATAGAAAAAGGTGGCCCTATACGGTGACAAAATAGTAGATAAAAATAGATAATTAGTAGATAAATAATAAAGGAAAAATAACCGGATTAATAACGAACTAATAATGCTCCCTGATAATTATGTGCAATTATCAGAGAGCATTTAAAAACCTTTCTATATATAAATTTCAAAAATTAATTATAAACTGAGAAGCCTTTTATATTTCATCATTTTTAAATTTATACAAAACAAATCCAGACCTTAAATAAAACTATTCTTTTCTTAGTGCGTCTATCGGCAGCAGATTGGCAGCTTTAAGCGCCGGATAAATGCCGAAAGCTCCTCCGCAAAATATTGAAATAAAAAATATTATAAGAATGTTTACCCAGTTAACTGTTAAATCAATTTTAAAAATTATTTGCGCCGCAATTACTAAAACAAAACAAATTATCAGTCCGATAAAAAATCCGAGTATTGATATAAAAAGCGACTCAAATAAAAACTCTGCCGCTATATGCCTTTTTGTTGCACCGATTGATTTTTTTATTCCGATTTCCACAGTTTTTTCAGATACCCTCATAAGCATAATTGTAACAATGCCAAGACCGGACACTAATAATGAAACTCCGCTGATCAGCCTTAAAACTGCCGTTATAATTGTCATAATTTTATTAAGACCATCTCTTTGATTGTTAAGGTTATTGATTTTTAAAACATCAGAATTCTTGTGCAAGACGCTTTTTATTTGATTGTTAATATACAAAGAGTTTTGCGCTTCACAATTTTTTGAAACATTCAGAGCGATTTGATCAATTTTGCCGTTTCCGAGTTCTGATTGAAGAGTTGTATACGGTACATATATAATTGTAGGCAACAGCTCCCCTATTGAACTTTGAAGTAAACTGCTGCTGGCTTTAACTATGCCTATAATCTCAAATTCTTTTGTGTTTCCGGAAATGAAAATATCAATTTTCCTTCCTAAAACATTATTTGTTGCAAAAATTTTTTCTGCGGTCTCGTCATCAATAAGGCAAACATTTTTATTTGTCGCAATATCCCCGCAATTCACCTTTCTCCCCTTTGTTGTTTCTAATGATATAACGCTTTTTGCGTTTTCGTCTATTCCGCATATTATAGCTTTATTTATGTTACTATATTTTAAAAATCCATTTGCAGTAATAATGGGTGTTGCCGATTCAACAAATTTTTCTCTCTTTAATTTCATTAAATCATCGTTGTTAAGGTATGTTATATCGCTGTTTTCACATGTAATGCTAACGCCGCTAAGCCCCAAACTATCAAGTTCCGAGTTAATTATACTTATACTGTTGGTGCTGATTATATCAATAAGCATAACCGAAAATACTCCTACTGCAATACTTATTGCTACCAAAAAGGTATTAACCTTTTTTGCGCTGAATTCTCTAAGCCAAAATTTAATCAGTCTCATTTTTAACCCTTTCACACTGCCTGCTAAAAATTCCGGGATTATCCGAAATTTTCACATCGTCATTCAGATTTTTTACAATAACTCCGTTTGTACATTCATATTCAACCGAAACATATTTCTTTTTTGCCCAACCGTCATCAATTAAATATACATAATACTGTGCATTATTATCCTGTGCCAATGCGCTGTAAGGAACTATTTTGGCTTTTTTAATACTGTCATATATGATATCCGCAGAAAGCGTATAACCTGTTTTTAAAAGATCGTTTTCATAATCATCAATTTGAACAAATGCGTCTACTACAGTTGTTTTCATATTTGAATATACTGTCTTGTATGCACTGTCGGAGATATGAATAAGTTTGCCATAAAGAACTTTATCCCCCAAAGCATTACATTTTATTATTACTTTTTGCCCGGTTTTTACAAGATAAATATCATTTTCGTTTATTTGAATTTTAGCGACATATTTGCCGGATATATCAGTAAAATTATTCGTGTCTATTTCTCCCCTACAGTTCACTGTTTTATAGACATCTTCTTCAAGTATGCTTGTTGTATTGCAAACTTTTGCAGAGGAATATACAAAATTCGGAATGTTATATGAAAGAATAAGCATTACAAATGTGCTAAGAAACAAAAACAGATATTTTTTCAACAAAAAGACCTCCTGACAAAACTATTGTTTGACAGGAGGTTTGGATTATTAGCAAAATTTTATTTTTGAGGAATTAAATTATCGGACTTATTAACCGCTTGATTTTTTGAGGATATAAGTGTTCTTCTTTTGATAACAGTATGATCATAATATCTTTTAAAACTTACATACCCGGTAAAACGGACGGAACACTTTTTGCAATTAAAAATTGCAGAAAACCATGGCGTTTTAAAACGATATTTGGTTATTCTGGAAGTCTTTCCGCCACACTTGGGACAAGCAAAAGAAAAATCCTTTTTGTTAATTAAATCCGAATCTATTTCTTTTATATAATAAGGCTTAAAATGGAGCTTTTTGAAAAATTCTTCGTTATCGGTATCAGTTATAAACTTTTCAAAATCATTCTGATTATAACAAAGCTTAAGTATTGCACCTGCAATTTTGCTGTCATCAAGCGCATTATGAAGATTTAATTTTTCAATATCAATGTTAAGCAGAGCTGCGGCATTGCTTAAAGATATTTGATTTTTTTGAGGATTTCCTTGCTTTGAAAGTTCAAACTGGGTATATTTTTGTAGATCAACATACTTACCTAAAGAAGAGTTCTCGCCTTCTCCGGTAAACAGCAGACAGTTGTCATAAAGGGTGTAAATATCGGAATCACTCCATGTCAGGGTGATTGCGTTTTTGCCTGCCCATGATTTATATTTTTTAAGTGCGTCGGCAAAAGGTATGCCGCTTTGCATTTGCTCGTTTGTAATACCGGTGAGATTTTTAAAGCGCCCGCTCAGGCGTTTTGTAACTGAAGATTTTACCATACAATTAAACCTGTCAATTTCGCTGAAATTATCATCAAGCTTTACGGCTCCGAATTCAACAATTTCATTTATAAATTTCCCGGTTTTCTTGTAAAATGTATTATCCCATTCAAGATCCAATAAAATATATGTCATAGATTAAGCCTTGTTTTTTGCCTCATTTTTCATACGCAATTCCTTGCTTAAAATTCTTTTTCTAAGACGAATTGAGGTAGGAGTTACCTCGACAAGTTCGTCATTTTTAATAAATTCAAGCGATTGCTCAAGACTGAGCACTGTATGAGG
>CAKSDA010000079.1 GCA_934444895.1 uncultured Eubacteriales bacterium
GAACCTATGTTTTCGGGGTTGTTTTCACCGTTATGTTTGTACAAATATGCCTAAAAAAACGAAATTCCGATATAGTAGGCGATACATGTGAAATAATAAAAGAAGCACAAAGTTCCTCCTTTGACGGCATACTTCAAATTGCGTTTTCCATTGTAATCGGCAGAATTTTGGGCAGCATAAAATTTTTCGGAGGGCTTTTTTCTTTGGGAAATTCGGGAGGAATTCTTTTTGCAGGGATTTTTACCGGAATTATTATAAAAAAGCTTTTGCCTAAGGCGTCAGCCGATTCGAATTTTTTAAACACAATAAGGAATTTGGGCCTTGTTTTATTTTTTGTCGGAACCGGTATTCCTGCCGGAATGGAGCTTACAAAAGGCTCTGAAACCGTAATATTAATTTACGGAATGATTTTGACTGTAGTACCCATTGTCATTGGAATGGTTTTAAGTAAAATATTTTTTAAATCCTGCGGCTGCGTATTACCGTCACTTATGATCTCCGGTGGAATGACAAGCACACCTGCCGTTGCAATAATTTCAAAAAAAATAAGCGGCAGTCTGCCGCTTAGTAAATATTCCACTTCTTATTCCGGATCCCTTATAACCACAATTATTTTGCTTAGAATTTTGACATAAACAAACAAGGGTAAATCAGCCGTTTTCTAAGCCTTTGTAATCTGATTATTTTAATGCTTTAGAATTCCGAATCGGCACTTTCTGCAAACAATGCCGCCCCATAAGAAGCCTCTTCGGTATTTTCCGGAATTTCAAGGGGCATATTAAATGTTTTTTCAAGGTAGTGCTGCAACGCTTTATTTTTTCTGACGCCGTTGCCGGAGCCTACAAGACTTGTACAGCCTTCACCTTTGACCTGCTTCATTTGCTCGTAAAAGGAGTAAAGTTCGTTGCACATTCCTATTAAAAAGCCTTTTGTTAACTTCTGCGGTGTGAAGTTCTCCTCTGTTATTTCTAAAACCGCTCCCTTAATATCAGGGTTGTTTCTTGTTCCGCAAAAGCGCGTATCGACATTTAAGTCGCAATCGTCCCCGCTGACTTTTGCCATTTTACCCATAACCGCATAAATATCATCGCAATTTACATTAAAGCATTTAAGTGTTTCTTCAAAAAAGTTCTTAAGCAAAGCGTAAGATCTGCCGCCGCACAAAGGTGCGCCGACAAGCAAATTTTCATTTTTTGAGAAGGGACGGACTTCTCCTCCCGGGAATACGGATATTTTATCTGTCAAAACAGAAACCTGACTGCCCGTACCTATATTCACAAGCAAACTGTTTTTATCCCTTACCGAACCTAAAAAGCTTGCCTGGTTATCTCCAATGGCAACGGTTACGGGTATGTTGTTACGGTCCGTACCTATAATTTCCGGTTCAGCTGTTACCCTTGGAAGCATTTTACGATCAAGGCCTATCTTTTGGAGAGCGGATAAATCAAAATCGCATGCATCAAACGAATAAAATCCCAGTCCCGCAGCGTTGCTTATATGGGTTACCGGTGTTTTATTTCCGGTTAATTTCATTGTAATATAATCCTGTATATTACAAATCATTACTGCGTTTTTCGGTACTCTTTTTAGGCTGCGGTTTACAAAATCGGTTACGATTCCATACCCTGAAGGGACTTTATAACCTGTAATGCTTGAAAGATAATCCGAATATGACATACCATTAAAGTCGAGCTCGCCGGATTTATCCTGCCAGGTGTAAAGCGGACTCACTGCATTTTTTTCGCTGTCTATATACAAAATACCATGCATTTGCCCGGTAACGCCTATTCGCTCAATGTCGGCAAATTTAAAAACCAGTTCGTCTCTGATTTTTAAAATTTCATTTGTAATTATCTCAGCACTTTGCAGGCGATTTTCAGAATATTCTGCCTTGATTTTTGAATTATTAGGCCTGGTTACGGAATAAATAACCTTTTTGTCTTCTACCACCACGGCGCTTATGCTTGTTGTTCCTATATCAAGAGCTAATGTTTTCATATCTTCTGTTCCTTTTTTTAGGCTGGTTCTAGGCTGGCGATAGTTTACTATCGCCAGCCTAGGCAAACAGTGATAAATCCGAATCTGTTTTTTAAACGCCAATTTTTCACATGGCGTTTGTTAAAATACTCGGTAATCCGTTAGGATTACCTGTGTTTTTGCCTCGCCCTGTAAAAAATATATCAGTTTAAAAAATCTTCGACCCAAAACGGATGAAATTTAAGGCAGTTTTGGGTGCGGAGGATGCCGCAAGGCTGACGCCTCGCAAAGACGACAAGCCTAAAAATGCCTAAAGATCGCTGTTTTGGGCAGGTTCGGCTTATCCCTGTTTGCCTAGACAAGCAGGAATTACATATCATCCGGCATAACGCATAATACAAAATCAGAAATTTCCGCGTTATGTGAAAGCACTTTAATTTTATCAGCTTTAAATTCAACCCTGTTTGAAATAAATGTGCGGCCCTCACCTATTTCGGCGTCAAACACCATATTTCCGGTTTTTGGTTCATAATGCAAAATTGCCTTCAGCACATAAGGCTTTTCAATCTCCGCCACATTGGCTATTGAAAAATCCTTACTGTGGTAGTGAATGTCCATACTGGGAATTTGCGTGGAAGAGATACGCTCCTCCGGCATTTCCGGAATATACTCATAAAGCGCCTTTATTTCATCCTGGAAGCCGCCGTGATTTTCCGCCTTGCCCATTTGAACCTTTTTGCGTTTTGTATTGAGTTCAAAAACGCAGGGTGTGCCCTCGCCGGAAAACTCAAATCCGACCCTGCCGTCTCTGTTCGGATTTACCTTGCACTGCATATAGTATGAAGTCTTTTTGTCTATTGCTATTTCAAAATCATTCGTAACATTTTTACAGCTTGATACCTTAACAAGTTCATTCGGATTCGGAGTAAGTTCCGGCATCCAGCGTATTCCGAGCCTGCCGTTTGGATGTTGAATGAGTTCTCTGTGCTGTGTGATAAACGCCCAGGAATGTCCGTTAACCCAACCGGAAATAATATATCTTCCGTTATATTCGGCAACCATAGGTACGCCCAGACCGTCATAAATATCTTCGCCGGTTGCGGCAAGATCCAAAAACTCATTGTTTTTATATCCGCTCTGCCAAAAGCCGTTAAAGCCCATAATTATATATTTATAGCCGTTCCACTCAAATATAGAAGGACATTCGCTGCTGTTTCTAACCGGAGAGCTGTTGTCAAAAAGCGGCATATCGGTATCTTCTTTTTTCCACGGTCCGTCGATATTCGGCGCATGCCATACCCCTGCCGAGCCATAGCCGGCATACATTATAAGTCCGCCGTTTTCATCAACATAAATACTGGGGTTTTCAGCGCAATGTATCTGCTTTTTGCCCTGAACAAAATGTATTCCGTCGTCAGAAACCATATAATTGGCTCCGCTCGGATATAATCCGTTTTCTTTAAGTTCATCATATGTAACAGCAGAGAAAAATTCGTCCCTTTTGTAATTTTTTTCAAGGAGACGGGAACCAACCTTATCCTTAGGTATAACGCGATCGGTATGAAAACCGTGAGAATAGTAATACTTCCCGTCAAAGAAAAACATTGTTCCGGTACCGAAAGACTCCCAATTATTTTGTATCGGATAAAGTTCGCCGTAATTTTCCCAGTGAACAAAGTCCTTAGTGGTCATGTGGTAAACCGAATGTGCACCGCCGCCGAAACGGTTCCCATGGTGGTGCCTGTCAAGCAAAACCAATAGGTGATAAATACCGTCGTGCGAGAAGTTTGCAACATCTCCTGCCCAGGCGTTATAGCCCCTTGCGGAATAGTATGCAATACTTTTGTTAAGCGTTTCAACCCTTTCTTCACTTTGAAGAAAGCGTGCGTCGTATGAAATATAAGTCCCATCGTCGCAGGAAAAATCTTCCGTGTCTTTTGGTATATCCAAATTTCCCACAGGAAAGTTGATGTTTTGTATCTCTCCGTTTATAATCCATGCAAAACGAACGCCGTCATACAAAAGGAATAAGTCCTTTCCTTTTATATCAAAGCAGTTAACCGGAAATCCCAATGTCATTTTCTTTGTTTCGCCGTTATAAGAAAGCATAAGCGAAGCTTCGATAAAGGGAGATTTTCCGTTTTCGTCGGCATATACATTATAACATTCGCCTTTTTGATAGCCTGAGAGCTTTTCCATATCCCCCGGAAAACAAAATACTCCGGACTCGACTTTTAAAATGCCGGGTATTTCAAAAACGGTATTGAGTGAACCGTCAAACACGGCTTTATTATAATTGAATTTTAAAACAAAACCGTCTTTCAGCTTATTGTAAACAACCTTTTCGGAATATGAAAGCTTTTCAGGAAAAAACTTTTTATAGTGTTCGTTTATAGTAAATTTATGCATTGCGACCCCCTGATTTTTTAAAATGATTTATGGGAATAATCAAATCCGCAGTGCGACAGAAATTCCCTTGCCATAAGGGTTGCGCCCATTTGATTTGGGTGAATTCTGTCCCATGCTATGCATGATGCATGGCGAATTTTCAAATATCTTTCATACATATCCTGAAAATCAACAAGCACGCAACCGTATTTTTCGGAAAGTTCTTTGCAAATTGCAACATATTCGTCCATTCTTTTACGCATCATGTCTTCCCTGTTTGGTTCCATTATGTACGGAGTTAAAATAAATATCCCCTTAACATTATCCTTCACCGAGACAATCATCTTTTCAATATTTTCCTTATACTCATCGGTATCTACCGCATATTCCGGAATTGCCGGTGTGTCAAACTGTCTCCATACATCGTTAATTCCTATACAAATAGAAACCCAGTCGGGATTCAGATTTATAACATCGCGCTCATATCTTTGAAGAAGATTGCGGCTTGTGTTTCCGCTGATTCCTGAATTTGTTACGCGGATTTTCAGTTCCGGATACCATGCCACAAGCATGTTTTCAACAATTCTCACATAGCTTTTTCCCAGGCTTTCAAAAAGTCCTTCGCCTACCGGCTGATCACTTTGCATATCCGTTACGGAATCCCCGGCAAATACAATTCTGTCTCCATTTTCAAAAATCATTTTTAACACTCCCAAAATACGCTGACTGTCTTAATCAAACACCATATGGTTTCTATTGCAGCCTAAAATCGTTTTATAAAATTTTTGCTCAAATTATCAAAAATTCCCATAAATATCCGCCTGAATACTGCCAAAGGTAATTTTATAATTCCTGTTTTTTACAGTCGTATTCAGATCGAATTTTATTATACTTCAAGTTTCTATAAATATCAACGCTAAAATTCATGTGAATTTTAGCGTTGATAATTTTTTGTTAGGTTTTTGATTTTCGAACAAAGTATGGGTCCGCCTATTAAAAGTCTCCGGACAAAAAGTGATAAGACAAGTCTGCTCAAAGCGGCAATCTTTAGGTATTTTCAGGCTTGTCGCCTTGTAAGGCGTCAACCTATATGCTGCAATAGGCGCTGAAAATTGTCCTTTGCAAACGGAGCAAAAACGAACTCATCTTCCTGTGGCTTGCCAGACGGGCGAAAGCGATAATAAGGTTGACCTAAGTACTCAACTGTGAACTCCTTACCGGAATTGGAGGCGCAGGCGTTTCTCAGGCGTTTGCCCCCTTCCGGTGTAAGATAGGCAATAAGATATGTGCTTTTGCCGTCATACTCTTCGCTGACGCATTCGACATCTTCTTCGGTAATAACCGAGCTGCCTTTTGGCGATATAACGCGGAAAAAGTGAGAAGCCTTGTAACTGTCATCGCCCGCAAGGCCCTTGGATTTTGTTTGGCCGAACATCCATAAAAAGGTTTTGCGTGTTCCGAGCGCCGTATCCCAGGCATTGTGACCTACCCCGTTAAGGGAGGTAAACTGCACCATGTGGCCTCCGGCATTTTTAATTGCGTTTACCATTTCCTGCGATCGCGAATATGAAACGGTAGGATCGTCGATGCTGTGGTATACCCAGATAGGAATTTTTGCCAGTGTGGAACCCATTGAGCTATTGCCCCAGCCGCAGATCGGCACACCTGCGGCAAACATATCGCCGTGGCGCTCAAGTACCGACCAGGTAGCATATCCACCCATGGAAAGTCCGGCTACATATACCCGGTTTTTATCGCAGCTATATTCTGACATAGTGGTTCTTAGAAGCCGCATGGCCGCTCCGAGCCAGCCGCTTTCATTTCCGCTGCCCTCGTCGAGATACCACCAGCCGGCAGAAGGACACTGCGGAGCCAAAACTATGGCCTGCCCAAGCAAATCCCCTGCTACTTTATATGATTGTTTAAGTGTATTAATGTGCCTTGAGTTGTCACTTCCGCGTTCACCTGCTCCATGGAGAAAAAAGAACACCGGATATTTTTTATTTTTATTGTAATTTTCCGGCAAATACAGCCGGTAAGGAACATGCTTGCCTGTTGCATTATCTATGTATGTTTTCTTTGCAAAATTTGGAAAGGTAAACACATCGTTACTCGGTACGGAAAATCTTGCCGTTACTGTATAAAACATCGGATCATCAAAAGTTCCGTCCGATCCGCCTGATATATTTCTTCTGCTTGCTGTCGCCGTCTTTTTTGCAGAACCGGTACCTGTTTTTCCTGTATCGGTGTGATTGCCCGCAACGGTACGGCTGCCCGTTTTAGTCTTTGTCTTTTTCTTACGGGAACTTTTTTCCGCTGAGGACTCATTTTTTTCAACCGTGGCATTGGATACGCGGTCCCGTTTCGACGCGGAACCTGCCGTCTGAGTAAAAAATTTTGGAACGATAAGTGTTATTGTGATTGCAGCCACAACAAAAACTGCGGTTGCAGAGGAAACGATAACGGCAATTTTGGTCGGTTTTTTCATCACGACATCTCCTACATAATTATTTTTGCGGGGATGGGCGCCATATTTTATAATTTATATTTTCTTTTGTTTTTTAATTTGATTTTATTCATTTTCTTTTTTAATGTTACTTTTTAATTTTTTTAAAAATCAACACGAATGAAATTTAAGGCGATTTTTTGCGCAGAGGATGCTGCAAGGCTGGAGCCTTGCAAGAATAAATCTGGGTAAGACAGGAAAAGGTGGCAAGCAAAAGTGTTCGGTTCAAATGCATCACTGATTTGTTCAAATTTGTTCAAAAAACAGGCATGACAGGCACTCCTTTTTTCGCTGACTTTTTCTTCATTGTAGCGTAAAAATTTGGTAATTGCAAGGGAATTTTAGGTTTCAGACACCATATGACAATATGCGACAAAATAATACAAATTATGCTATGGAAATTCATCTGTTCCGGGCACTCCGGCGAGCGAAACCGCGGCAGGTCCCTGAAGAATTAATAATCAAAACCATGCTTTGATTTTCTCGTTTTGCCGA
>CAKSDA010000080.1 GCA_934444895.1 uncultured Eubacteriales bacterium
GTGCCGAGCAGGACAAATACGACATCCTCTATGAATCCTGGGGAAAACGGGTAAAGGATGCCAACGACACGATAACTACGGTTGCTTACTGGTATTCCGATGAAAGCTGCTATTCGGACGGCGATGCTCGATTCAATACCTTTGAGAAGGGCGGAAGATATCAATATTCCGTGAAACTTAAAGCAAAAGACGGCTATACCTTTGACAGCAATTTGAGCAATGAAAATGTTACTTTCAACGGGCAGGCGTTACCCTTCGGCTCATGGGTCAATGTGTTGGATGACGGCAAGACTTGCCTTATTACCTACGGAACAGATACACGCCCCGGTCAGGTTGTTGAATCGATTCGATTTGATGCTGTTATCGACTTTGATGCCGGAGATAAACCGCGTTTCAGCACCGGCGTCGTTGATCCTATCATTGACACCGATCATCAGCGTTGGGACGCCAATGATGGCAGCGGTTACGGTATCACCTCCAGCGAATTCTGGAATAATCGCTATAATGGCAAGCTCATCACAGCCTTTGAAGACGGCAAGAGCTATACCTATGGTGTATATTTCAAGATCTCCGATTTAGGCATGGAAGAGGGCTACCGTTTTGACAAGAACACAAAGCTCTATATCAACGGCAAGGAGATTACTCTAACGCCCGATCAAATCGATGTAGACAATAACGGCGAAACCATTTGGTTCAGCAATGTTTTGACTATGACGCCGACGCCGGTAAAATCATGGCAAAAGATCGATGTTATTGAGATTGAAGGTGCTACCATCAATTTCAAAGACGGTGATAAGCCCGTCTTTACCGGAAAAACTCCAAAAAACGCTCCGTATATTTACCAGTTTGAATGTTGGGAAACTAAGGACGGAGCAGGGGTGAACTCTGCCGAATTCTTTGATAATGCCTATGAAAAACACATTACCGCTTTTAAAAGCGGCGAAACCTATCAATACATTTTATACTTTAAGGCAAAAGACGGCTATTACTTTACGGCAGATACCAAGATAAAGATTAACGGCACGCTTTATAACTATAGACTCGTTAATGTGGATCCGGATTATGATTCGAACGGAAGAATGTACACTTGCTGGGCCTATACCGACCTCACCATGACGCCGCAGGCATCCGGTCAGGCGCCCGATTATAAAATTATTGAGGGCGCTAACGGCGCGTGGACAAAAAATACCGACGGAACATTGAGCTTCCGTGCAAATGGTGATTTTTCCAAGTTCACCGGTGTAAAGGTAGATGGCAACTTGGTTTCTGCAGATAATTATACTGCAGTTTCCGGATCTACTGTTGTTACTTTGAAATCAAATTATCTCGGTACACTTTCTGTTGGAAAGCACACACTTACTGTTGTATATAGCGACGGCGAGTGCAGCACGGAATTTGAAATCAAGGCAGCACAAAACGGTGGCAATTCCACACCTGATAATTCAGGAAATAACAATAATAATAGTAATAGTAGTAATACTAATAACGATTATAACAACAATGATAAATCTCCAAAAACCGGCGATGATAGCAACCTTGTTTTATGGTTTGTTTTGCTGACAGCAGGCATGTTTAGTACTGTGGTAATTACAGTTTACAGCAGAAGAAAAAAAGTAAGATAAGTACCTTAAAATAAGATGCATATATAGGAGGAAATTTTATGAATAACTTAAAAGGTATAAACAAAAGATCAATTAAGAAAATCAACACGAAATTTAAAACGATTTTTTTGATGTTTCTCGTAGCGATATTCAGTATTTCTGGTATGATGACTGTAAATGCTGCCACAATCAGTAATGATGGAGAATACTCATTATTACTGACTGTTAATGATGACAACGCCGGTATTGACGGCGAATATGCAAAACTTATAAGGTTTAATGTTGCTGAAGGCGAAACAAAAGTTAAATTATCAGAATTGACAAAAGGAATTACTCCCTTTAATGGTGAAACTGAATTTTCACATTGGAAAACTTTGAATAATGTTAAGGCCGGTGAAGAATTATCAATAGCAGACTTTAAGAGCAATGGAAATTTTTACACTTCAACGGGTGAAGAAATAAAGTATACCAACGGTTTAAGCCTTGTAGCTGTATTTTCAGATAAAGCGTTAAAAGATACCGGTAATTATTATGTATTGTTTGACGCATTTGCAGGTACAATAAACGGCAAAGCAAAAATATTATTAGAAAGCAAATCTACAGAATTTAAAACGATTGATTTAACAAAATATATTCCCATAAGAAAAGGTCACACTTTTAAAGGTTGGGATTTGAACGGAAAAATTGTTACCTCTGTTGATTCAAGTGCTTTTGCAAAAGACGCAGTAATTAATTTAACCGCCACATATACCAAAGATACATTTGACGGGGACGGTATAGTATTAACATTAAATGCTAACGGCGGCACAATTGATGGTAAAGCAACTAATAAATATGACTATTTGGGCGGTGGAAATTCCGGAACATCCATGTCGCTTTTGCCGTATATTCCTGTAAGAAAAGGATATACCTTTACAGGCTGGAACGTCAAAAGTGACGGAAGCGGAAATAATTGTAAATATCTATATTGGAGAATTTGGGATAAGAACGAACAAACCGATAAAGAATTTGAAAAAGATACTTTGGTAAAAGAAAGCTCAGGTTACGAACGTTATAAAAATGTAACTTTATATGCTTCTTGGACAAAAACTTCAGGGGAACCGGAAAACCCTGTTAAAGAAACTGTAAAGGAAATTCAAAGCACTGGAGAGACAAAAGCAATAATTGAATTTGCAAAAGAAGTAAGCAAGAATTACAAATTGGATATTAAACCGATTGAAGTCAAAAAAGAATTAGCAGACAAGAATGTAAAATTCATAGCGGACATCAATGTGATGGACGGAGACAATGTTGTACAGATCAGTGATACAAAAATGAAAATCAGAATTGCAATGCCGGAAGGTTTAAAAGGGTATGACAAATACGAAGTTGCTTATATTTTAAATGGTGAAATTAAAGAGACAATACCTGCTGCAATTGAAGAAGGCTATATTGTATTTGAAACAAGTCATTTAAGTCAATATGGAATTATAGCAACTAATATCGGTTCGGCTACGGGTGCCAGTCCAAAAACCGGCGACATTAGCAGTGTTTCTATGTGGCTCGCATTATTGTTTATAAGCGGTATTGCAACTATTGGTACAACAGTTGTAAGCAAAAAGAAAAGGCAATCCATATCAGAATAATACTCATATTATGTGATGTTATGTAATTAAATAAAATTATAACTGATTTTAATGAACCGATCCCGTTTTGGATAGTATTATTTCTGTTTGCCCGTGCTTGTTAGATTACAAGAGCCTATATAAAAAACAACTAAAAAAGCGATACGGCTTTATGAATATCTAATTCAAAAACCGTATCGCTAAAATTTATTTTATATCTTACTTCATGCTGTTTTCGTAAGACTCGATCATCTTTTTAACCATTTGACCGCCAATAGAACCGGCTTGTTTAGAAGTTAAGTCACCGTTATATCCCTGCTTAAGATTAACGCCTACTTCGTTAGCAGCTTCCATCTTAAAACGGTTAAGTGCGTCTTTTGCTTCAGGAACTACGTTTTTAGCCATTTATTTTCACTCCTTTTCAAAATTCTTTGCGTTTGTATTAGTATTGTATGAAAAGGATGATTTTTTATTAAAGGTAAATAATTTATTTTGTTTTTACATATTTAGACAATATATTTTGTTGCTTTTGCCACATCAAAAAATTATTTTTTTGTTAATATGTCAATGGCTGAAATTAAAAGCTGAGCCTTTTTTGAAAAACCGGCTTGTTTTACTTCAAATTCAAACGGTTCAATTATCTTTCCCGCAAAGTTTACAATCTCTCTTTGAAGTGAAATAAAGCAGCTGTTTTCATTCATACTTGAAAAGGTAATAGTATCTGTGTTTTTAAAACCGTAAGTTACAGTGGATATTTCATTTGCCATAAATACTTCAAGCGCCGATTTGTTTTCACTGCCGCATATGCCGATATAATTTTTTGGTATAATGAAATCTTCCGGATTTTCTACATCCGAATAAAAAGCAAATACCGCATTTTCCGACTGAATATCAAAATACTCTTCATTGAAAACAACAATACTTTTATTACCGTAAATTTTTATGCTTTTACGATCAATAATTACCGAAGCATCACAAGAGTAATACTTTATAAGTTCGCTTTTGATTTTTTTGTCATTTCCTTCAAAAATTATAGTGTTCATTTAAACTCCTTGGGCTTTTGATCGTTGAACCAGCCTAAACGGTTTAACAATTTCAAGTAAAATAATTAAAAATTAAACTTTTTTTATAATAATATTATGCTATAATACATCTGATAAATTAATAATTTTTTTAAAATATTTGCTTATGGGGGTATTTTATGAGTCATATTCGTATTAATAATTCAGAACCTGTTCAGGAAAACTTTCAGGGCCATGGCGGTATATATCATTGCTATGCCGAAATGCCTGATGATTGGAACAGAACATATCCTCAAGAACTTTGCGATCTTGAGGCTTTGCGAGCCGGAAATATGAAATTAAAACTTGCAAGAACATTTTTTCTTTGGTACGCATGGGATAATGATAAGAAAAAATGGGACTGGAATAATGAAAAAATGCAGGCCGTTTATAATTGGCTTGAAAGGCTTAAAAAGCAGAATATCGATGTTGCAATCAACACCGGTTGGTGCTCACCGGGAGATGTTAACGATTCATCATGGAACCGCAATTCTCCGTTCAATGTAGAAGGGGACTGGAAAAAGAGCTGCGAGAACTTCGGCAACTGGGTAAGCGAAGTTTACCACCAAATTATAGAACTCAGAGGCTTTACAAATGTTAAGGTTTTTGTAATGTTCACCGAACCGCAAAATCCTGATGGTAGTATTCCGGATGGCAAAGGCGCATATGAGGTTTGGCTTGACGCTGTTAAAGCGGCACATAACGCAATGGT
The DNA here is from genome assembly GCA_934444895.1 of uncultured Eubacteriales bacterium. Taxonomy (GTDB): domain Bacteria; phylum Bacillota; class Clostridia; order Oscillospirales; family Acutalibacteraceae; genus UMGS1279. The sequence goes on from CAKSDA010000080.1 coordinate 4,979, forward strand.
AAGGGACGGCAGAAGAAACGGTATTAAATTTATGGGACCGAATGAAGACGGATCTCCTAAAATGCTTGAATGGGTTGCAAAAAATGCTTCGGAATATATTGACATTTACTCTAATCACTGCTATTTAAGATCTGCCAATGTTTACAGCGGTAAAATTCTTACAGGGAAAAGAGTAGCCGGCGCATGCATTGCCGGAGCCAGAATTTTCAGAGATATTAAACTTAAACCTCATACCGAATATGAAGTTAAAGCGGTTATATCGGAAATGAATTATCAAGAGCTTTCAATGGGTACATATGTTTTCGGCATTTTTGACAGCGGAGATGTAAACGATATTTATAACGATGAAAAGACTTTTCCGTTCCCGCCGCTTTACCAAAACAGTATTATGGCAAGAAACCCCCACAAAGGTAACGAATACAGAGAAATTTCATTTAAATTTACATCAGACAAAAAAACAAAAGGTAAATTCGGCTTATTTTACGATGTAAAAATGTCAACCGGTTTCCTGTTAATTGACCGTTTTGAGGTCATTGAAACCGAAACAGGAAAAAATATTCTTAAAAACAATAATTTTAGGAATGAATATGACGGATGGACCACAATTTTATCTGAAGCTACCGATTCATACAAACTGGTATATGAATATGCTAAAAAATCCTTGTCTGTTATTCCCAAAGGTGCTGAGTTCTGCTTTGACGAATATAATACAATGACCTGCAGAGATTATAAAAAAATCGATCATGGATCACAGATTGTTAACTTTGCAATAGCCCTTATGAACGCAGGTGTTACATATACGCTTATTTGGACTATATTTGACCAAATTTGGCCTTATAACCATGGAAGCAATAATGATTCCTTCTATGAAGGAGATCACAGATGCGGCCTTATGCCGGCTCTCACAAGATCTCTGACTCCGTATCACTCCTATTATGCATTTACTTTGCTTTGCCGTTATGCTACCGGAGATGGTTCAAAGGTATATGAAGGTTTCGGTGAAGAATGTCTGCAAGGTACCATGACCGTTTCAAAGAAGGGCGAAGTTTCAATAATAATTGTAAATGATAAAGACATTGAGGATGATTTTGAAATAAAGCTTGACAAGCCGCTTAATATGGATCTTAACAGACATTATTATAATTCTGCAAAATGTGTTCCGGACGACACGGCGCAAATAATCGGAATTGATAGAATTGAAAAAAATGTCGGCGATACAATAAAAGGGAAAATAGCTCCTTACGGTGTTATGGTATTCACAAACATTGAAGACTGATATTTTATTTAAAAAGCGGCTCTCATAAAAGAGAGCCGCTTTTAAATACCTCGTTTTAAAATACCTTTGTTTTTAAAAAAGTGTTTGTAAATATACTTATAAAAAAATAATATAAAAAAGAAAGGGTATGCAAAAAGCACACCCAATTTTTTGAAAAATTTAAAATTTTATCAAACGGCACGAGTAACCTTACCTGAACGGAGGCAACGGGTACAAACATTTATTCTGCGAGGAGAGCCGTTAACAATAGCCTTTACACGCTTAACGTTAGGCTTCCATGTTCTGTTAGAACGCCTGTGTGAGTGAGATACTTTAATTCCAAAAGCAATTTCTTTGCTGCAGATTTCACATTTTGCCATGAGTCTGCACCTCCTTCTGTTTGTTACATAACAAAATATATATTAACACAATGTAATTTCATTTGCAAGTGTTTTTTGAGTTATTTTCTTATTTTTATTATAAAACCGAAAAAACTTGATTTTGTATTTAAAATATCATAAAATATATTTGGTGTTGTACTCGATAGGGATGAACTATTGGTAAACGGCATTTTTCAATTAATCACAACACAAGTAACATAATAATACATAAATATGTATATTAATTAAAAATAAATTATATAGAAAGCAGGGGGAATTAACTTGAAAAGAAAAAATTATCTTACCTGGGACGAATATTTTATGGGAGTGGCTATGTTGTCAGCCGGACGCAGTAAAGATCCGGGGACCCAAGTCGGAGCCTGCATAGTTAACGCTGCAAACAGAATAATGTCGGTAGGGTACAATGGTATGCCGCACGGCTGTTCAGACGATATTTTTCCTTGGGACAGAAGCGGGGAAGATCTTGACACAAAATATCCTTATGTTTGCCATGCAGAGCTTAACGCAATACTTAATTTCCGCGGCGGCAATCTTCAGGGATGCCGCGCATTTCCTCATCCGCCTCGTCCAGTCCGGCGTGGCTTCCAAGGACGAACTCGCCGCTCGCCTCGCCGCCGTGGAAGTGCGGGACGAGGCCGCACGCCGCGCGCAGCAGCGTCGACTTGCCGCAGCCGGACGG
>CAKSDA010000081.1 GCA_934444895.1 uncultured Eubacteriales bacterium
AGGATGCCGCAAGGCTAACGCCTCGCAAAGACGACAAGCCTAAAAATGCTTAAAGATCGCTGTTTTGGGCAGGTTCGGCTTATCCCTGTTTGCCTAGTGTTACAGTACTTGAACCGAATCACTTTGTTTTTAAAGGAGTGTAATTATGACCGTTATAAGCGAGAGTCCGTTATGTTTGAAAATTTTTTTGAACCGCATGGAAGTTAAAAAAATTTTTACAAGTTATGAAAAAATCGAATTTGAAAATCCGGATATAAGGCAGATTATTGACAACCTTTTATCCCTGGCCACTGCCGAATTTGAATTTGAGACCTTCGGCCGCCAGATTGTAGAAGTTTTTAAGGCATATAGCGGAGGTTGCTTGTTAAAATTCACATGCGAGCCCTATGTTTCTGCCTTTGAAAACAAACCGCAAATTAAAAGCATTAAAATCAAACAAGCACGGCACAAAAAGTATTTGTTTTTCTTCAGTGATTTTGAATCGGTTATTTCGGTTTCAAAAAGGCTTCAAAATGAAAGCCACCGGTTCATTTCAGACAGCCTATATCTCATTAATAATAATTATTGCCTGATAACAGAAATTTCATTACTGAATAATAAATATGCGTTGATATTAAATGAATACGCAGATTTTTCTGCTAAAGGCGCGTTGCTTGCAGACCATGTTGCGGAATACGGCAAATGCATTATAAAAAACGACGCCGTAAATACAGTTATAAAAAATTTTGTTACCAGAAATAATAAAAAACTTAACTAGTGTATTAAAAATCTGAAAACCAATAAATTAAAATATATTTTATTTCATTCGCCTTTTGTTTTATATGTTTTTTATTTCATGTTTTTAATTTCATTTACCTTTTGTTTTATATCCCCGGACATTAAGTAGCTTCCCATAACAAGAACATTGGCGCCGGCTTCAATTACCATTTTTGAAGTCTCTTTATTTATTCCCCCGTCAACCTCAATATCGTATTTAAGTCCCTTATGGAATTCATATTCCCTGAGGGCTTTTATTTTTTGGAGCGAAGAATCCATAAATTTTTGGCCACCGAATCCGGGCTCAACAGACATTACAAGAACCATATCAATATACGGAAGATACTTTAAAACCTCTTCAACATCCGTTTTAGGTTTAATTGCCAGACAACAACGCCTGTTAAAATCCTTAATGCAATCAATTGTACCCATTACGTCCGACTCTGCCTCGTAGTGAAATCCCAAAATGTCGGAACATTTCGCAAATTCCTTAATGTATCTGTGCGGTTTTGAAATCATCAGGTGAGTATCCAGCGTTAAGGGCGTATTTTTCCTGATAGAGCGTATTATATCAGGTCCGAATGTAATATTCGGCACAAAGTCCCCGTCCATTACATCAAGATGTATCATATCTACATCTGCGTTTTTAAGAGAATCTAAACACTCTTTTAAATTTAAAAAGTCGGCGTTAAGTATTGATGGTGATATTTTTATCATAATTTTCTCCATATACAGTTAAGTTTAATTATACATATCGTATTTATATTTTAAACCAAATAACTTTCTGTGTCAACGCTCATTTGCAGCCGCATCAGGCTGACACATTTTATAAATATAAATGCAAGCAAAGTAACAAAAGCAATAAGCAGCCGTACGGTGTTCGACGATAAAAGATTTAAAAACAGATTCTGCTTATTCCTATTTACATATCAAGCAGAAATAAGCAGAATAAAATACTTGAAAAAGTAAATAAAATAGTATATAATATATTATCAGGAACATCTGTTCCAATTTTTGGGAGGGTGATTGTAACGGATAGAGTAATTTTACACTGTGATCTGAATAACTTTTTTGCTTCAGCTTCGATCACTCAAAATCCCTCACTGAAACTTTTGCCCGTTGCGGTATGCGGAGATACGGAAAAAAGGCACGGTATTGTTTTGGCAAAAAACAATATTGCAAAAAAATACGGAGTTAAAACCGCCGAAGCAATCTGGGAAGCAAAACTTAAATGTCCGGAGCTTGTAACCGTAAGTCCTAATTACAGTCTTTATAAAAAATTTTCAAACATGGCAAAGGAAATATATTTAGGCTATTCCGACAAGGTGGAACCATTTGGCATAGATGAGTGTTGGGTTGATATTTCAAACCGCGGCGTCACATATGAAACCGGAGTAAAAACAGCAAACGAAATTAGGGAAAAAATAAAGTCATATATCGGAATTACTGTTTCGGTAGGCGTAAGTTTTAACAAGACCTTTGCAAAACTCGGATCCGATTTAAAAAAGCCGGATGCGGTTACGCTTATAAGCCCTGAAAATTTTAAGGAGAAAATTTGGCCGCTTAAATGTTCAGATATGATTATGGTGGGAAAATCAACCGAAGCTTCATTAAAATCTCTGGGAATTTTTTCTATAGGAGATTTGGCTGCTGCCGATGAGCGGGCGCTTATTAAAAAGCTCGGCAAAAACGGCAGACTTTTAAAAAAAATAGCAATGGGCGAAGACGACGGAAATGTTTCTGTGTTCAGTAATATTGCGCCGCCTAAAAGTATTAGCCATTCCGAAACCTCCGAAAAAGATCTTACCACATATGAAGAAATATTTTCTTCCATGCTAAAATTTTCGGAAAATATATGTGAAAGCCTGAAGAAGCATCGGCTTATGGCTAAAACGGTTTCTATACATCTTCTTACAAATGATTTTCAAAAGAAAGAGGTTCAAGCTCCGCTTGATTTTCCGACAGATATTTCAGCCGTTATAGCCGAAAAAGCAATGCAGCTTTTTAAATCCAAATTTACACTGAAAAAGCCTTTCAGAGCCGTCGGTGTACGCGTTACGGGTCTTGAGCCTTATAATTCGGCTGCCAAACAACTAAACCTTTTTGACAATGAGGAAAGAATACAAACTCTTGAAACCATTGAAGATAACATAATAAACATACGGAGCAAATACGGTAAAGATTCACTAAAAAGGGCTGTTTGCATTAAGCCTTCCGCAAAAAAGCCCGGATCTGATAGTAAAAAACGGTAATCCTTATATCTAATTTTTTATTTTATTTATGTAATTTTTTGTATTAATTATGTAATTGCTTGTCGGAAGTTTGAATTTATGTTATACTGTTTTTTGGTGATATACTATGACGGAAAGAAAAAAGAAGGAAAACATAAGCATTATTATAAGTGCATTTGAAAAAGAGTATCCGGACGCTAAATGCTCGCTTAATTCTAAAAACGCTTTTCAACTGCTTGTTGCTACGCGGCTTTCGGCGCAGTGTACCGACTTAAGGGTTAATATAGTAACACCCGGTCTTTTTAAAAAATTTTCAACTCCGTTAGATTTTGCAAATGCCGATGTTTGTGAAATTGAAGAATATATTAAATCGTGCGGACTTTATCACACAAAAGCCAAAGATCTGGTGGCTCTGGGAAAAGCTTTGTGCGAAAATTTTAACGGACAGGTTCCGGACAATATTAAAGATCTTACATCGCTTCCCGGAATCGGAAGAAAAACCGCCAATCTTATTATGGGAGATGTCTATAAAAAGCCCGCCGTTGTTGTGGATACCCATTTTATAAGGCTAAGCAACCGAATGGGGTTTGTTAAAACAAAAGATCCTAAGAAAATAGAAATCGAAATGCTTAAAATACTGCCTCCGCAAAAATCAAGCGATTTTTGTCACAGAATAGTTCAGCACGGGAGAGCCGTATGTACCGCGCGAAATCCAATGTGCGAAAATTGTTGTATCAAGGATGTTTGCGAAAAAATAATAAAATAGCTTAAAAAGCAAACTTCTTTTAATGCTTTTAAATATAAAAAACTAAAAAGCATCCAATTAAAAAAATAATTAAACCATCAAATCCTAAAATCTTTAAAATGAAAAGCATAGCGCGGCTCTTTTTTTAAAAAAGAGTCGCACCTTTTAAAAGTTTTTTAGCTTATTATTTTTCAAAAAGCTTTTAATTTATTATTTGTTTTTTCTTCGGTTTAAAAATCTTTCAAGTCTGTCTCCTAAAGATAGGGCGGACTTTATTTTTTTGCTTATCATACTCATAAGTTCCGGCAAATGGCTGAACTGATCGGCAGAATCGTCAACCATATATGTCCATGTTCCGGTAGCTCCGATAAGTCCTGCTTTGTTCATATCAATACCGTCTTTTGTAACTTCAAATTCCTTTATTGAACGAAGCACATCAAATCTTATATCATCATTCATCTCATCAAAAGCGGTTATAGCTTCACGGTTAAATTCATCAAACGGATTTTTGCCGGCAACTATTGTAAGGTGAATTCCGCTTTTTACCTCTTCCATAGCTTCAAGATAGGCCGCAAAATGCTGATTAATATAATAAAGCAGTAAAGTTCTTTCAGCCTTTTCTATTCCTTCTATTGTGGCAGTTTTTTCAAGCTCCAAATAATAATCAAAGTCGTTTTTCTTTAAGATATCCGGAGTTACCTCACCGTTTAAAATCTGCATGCGATACTTGCTTAACAACTGCCTTTGATGTTCAATAATATAGGAATATTTTTTAAGGGTATATCTTGCTTCGGCCTCGTTGCCTTCCAATGTTTTTTGCGCGCTGCGAACAAGAGCAAACTTTTCCTTTTCCGAAAGCTTTTTACCCTCCTTTTCCTCTTCTTCAAAAAAAGGAGCTATTGTTTCATCCTCAAGACTTATAAAGAATTTGCTTTGTCCTATATCGCCCTGACGCCCGGCGCGTCCGCGAAGCTGATTATCAATTCTGCGGCTTCGGTTTATAGAGGTGCTTATAACATATAGTCCCCCTACGGAAGAAACAAAATCTTTTTCGCTTTCATCTTCTCCGCCGAGTTTGATATCAACTCCCCTGCCCGCCATGTTGGTAGACACAGTTACACTATACGGCTTTCCGGCATTTTTTATTATTTCGGCCTCATACTCGTTGTTTCTGGCATTTAAAATACTGCTTGAAATACTAAGCTCTTTAAGCGCATTATAAAGCTTTTCGGATTCAAATACACTTGCGGTTCCAACCAAAACAGGCTGTCCTTTTTTGTTTGCATTTTGAATTTCATTAATTACCGCATTATCTCTGTCCTCATTTGTTAAAAACACTTCGTCCGGCAAGTCTTCTCTGATGCAAGGCGTGTGAGGCTCTATAACAACAGTGCGAATATGATAAGTGCTTTCAAACTCATCTGCCGATGTATAAGCTGTTCCTGTCATTCCACAAAGCGAATCATACTGTTCCATAAATGCGCCAATTGTCATAGTGCAATAAATTTTTGTGTTAATATTATCGGTTATTCCTTCCTTTGCTTCTACAAAGCGATGCAGAGAATTCGGAAATTTTCTGTTAACCGCAATTCTCCCGGTAGATTCATCAATAACCGCTATTTTACCGTCTTTAACAATATAATCTTTATCCTTTTTCAGCATAAACAAAGCAGAAAGGGCTGTATTTATCCCTGCAAGCAACGCCGAATTTTCATCACTGTATAAATTAGAAACCAAAAAACTGTTCTCCAACTTTTCAATTCCGCTGTCATTAAGCCAAATTTGATTTTCCTGTTCATCGGTATCATAATCGTCCGGAGTGAGTTTTGATACTATATCTGTGATTTTTTTCTCGTCGGCAGACCCATCTTCGGATTTTCCGGCAAGAACCAGAGGTATGCTTGCTTCATCGATTAAAATAGAGTCCGCTTCGTCAACTATTGCAACATCAAATTTTCCGCCTACAAGATTTTCTTTGTCGGTAACAATGAAGTTCCTTATACAGTCATATCCGGCTTCTCTTGCCGATACATAAAGAATCTGCGCATCATATGCTTTTTTGCGTTTTTCTATATCCGTATTTTCAGTGACATATGATGATGAAATGTTAAAAAAGTCAAAAATTTCTTTATTATCGGTTGCGTCGCGTTTTGCAAGGTAGTCATTAAAAACCAATATATGCACCTTGCGGCCGGATTTAGCATATAAAACGGCCGCGACAACCGCTGCAAGAGTTTTTCCCTCGCCCGTAGGAAGTTCGGCAATGTTTCCTCCGAAAAGCGCAGCAGCAGTAGCAAGCTGACAATCAAACAGTCTGAGGCCTTTTTTTCTGTATATAACTTCAGAAACAACAGCGGCAAGCACTGTGGGCCCGGATGTTTCATCATTAAAAACATCCAAAAGCTCTCTGTTATTGTAATTAGTAAAATCATGATTTGAAGCGATTTCTGCAAAATCAGAATATCTTTTTTTCAGAGAAGACAAGGATACATACTTTTCCTTCATGTTTTTTAAAACCTCCATACGCTTTCAAAACGGCACCTATTGCCATTGTAAAATTAATATGTTAAAATAAATATACTTAAAATATAGTCAAAAAACTATATAGTAAAAAAATATATAATATTAAAAAATAAATATCTTTTATTTCAAATTATATTTAAAGGAATGATTTTTTGTATAATCTGTTTTTTTATAATATAAACAAAATGTCGGATGAATTATATGAAAGCGAGCTTGAAAAATTGCCGCGCATCCGACGCGAAATTATTTTGAAGAAGCATGATATTTCCGACAGAAAGCGCAGTCTTGCCGGAGATATTCTTGCAAAAAAATATATCAGCAAAATATTTTCGGTTAAGGAAGAAAATATTTCCTTTGCAATTGGTGAACACGGAAAACCGTATGTTGTAAATGTACCTGCACATTTCAGCATTTCACACAGCGGCAATTACACCGCTATTGCAATAAGCAACAAACCTATCGGCCTTGATATTGAAATGCTTCGCGAATTTTCTGCGGTTGTTGCCCATCGCATATTTAATAAGGATGAATTAGCCTACATTTCAGGAACCGCAATACCTAAAAGCAAAAGCGAAATGCAGCGTTGTTTTTATGAAATATGGACCGCCAAAGAGGCTTATGTAAAATATACAGGTCAGGGCCTTTCCGGCGGGATTTCCTCTCTTTCCTTTAGAAAAAGCCATTTGGCAAACGATAAACTGGTTCCGCTTAAGGAAGACATAAAACTCTATCATGATTTCAGCGTTCCGGGAGCGGTGGCTGCAGTTATTTTACCAAAGGATTAAAAATTTTACTGATTATTACTGCAGTTTGTCGCAAAGGCAGGCGGTAACGCAGTTGCAGACAAGCGAAAGCGGCGGATTATATTCCAATGATTTTTCTATTTCACAAATAACTTCTTTTGAATTAATTTCAGAAATTTTTGTTTCGTATTGAATTTGATTTTCATCAATCAATAAAAGCTTTTCCCCACATCTAGCGCGCAAAGAGCGTGCGATATGGCGGTAATTGTCAGCATCAGAAATTGTAATTTTATTATCTGTTTTATTA